>NZ_JBYSXY010000015.1:58236-152076 GCF_058782685.1 Pseudomonas sp. FW306-02-D09B | reverse complement strand
GCCCTGAATTGGGCCTGCTACGCAGTCCAGCGGGAGCAAGCTCCCTCGCCACAGATACTTCTCAGGCCTCCAGACTTTCTTAAGTGAACAGCATTGCACCAAATGGTGGGCTTCGTTTTTGCTTCAGAACATTGCTATCAGAACATCTTCAGCTTCGGTGCTTCTTCTTTCACCGGCTCGTTCTTCGCGGTTTGTGCGTTCCAGCCACCGCCGAGAGCCTTGTACAGATTCACTTCGCTGATCAGTTGCGACAGGCGGTCGGTGATCAACGATTGCTGCGCAGTGAACAACTGACGCTGGGCGTCGAGGAAGGTCAGGTTGCTGTCGACACCGATGCGGTAGCGACGTTCGGCCAGGCGGTAGTAGTTCTGGTTGGCGGCCACCAGATCACGCTGGGCCTGCAACTGTTCGTTGAAGGTCAGGCGTGCGGCGAGGCCGTCGGAGACTTCCTGGAAGGCGGTCTGGATCGACTTTTCGTACTGCGCGATCGTGATGTCTTTCTGGATTTTCGAGTAATCCAGGCTGGCGCTCAGGCTACCGGCATTGAAGATCGGCAGGTTGATTTGCGGCTGGAACAGCCAGGTCCCCGAACCACCCTTGAACAGACCGGACAGATCCGGGCTCAGGGTGCCGGCATTGGCGGTCAGGCTGATGCTCGGGAAGAACGCTGCGCGCGCCGCGCCGATGTTGGCGTTGGCAGCCTTGAGCTTGTGTTCGGCTTCAAGGATGTCCGGGCGACGTTGCAGCAGGTCGGACGGCAGACCGGCCGGTACTTCGCTGAGCAGGTCATCGGACAACGGCTGGCCCGCTGCCAGGTTGGCCGGTATACCGGTGCCCAACAGCAGCGCCAGGCTGTTTTCGTCCTGGGCCACCAGGCGAGTGAATTTCGCCTGTTGGACCCGGGCAGTTTCCACGGCTGTACGCGACTGGCTCAGGTCCAGCGCCGACGCCACGCCGACTTCATTGCTACGGGAGGTGAGCCGGTAGCTTTCTTCGAAGGTGGCGAGGGTGTCCTGGGACAGTTTCAGCTGTTCCTTGTCGGCCTGCCAGGTCAGGTAGGCGTTGGCCACGCTGGCCACCAGGCTGATCTGGGTGCTGCGGCGTGCCTCTTCAGTGGCGAAGTAGTTTTGCAGCGCTTGTTCGTTCAGGCTGCGAACCCGACCGAACAGGTCGAGCTCATAGGCGCTGACGCCCACGGTGGCCGAGTAGCTGGCGTTGATGCCCTCTTTACCGGTCTGCGAGGCTCGCGCCGGAACCCGCTGACGGCTGCCGGTGCCGGTCGCCGAGACGGCCGGGAACAGGTCTGCGCGCGAGATGCGGTATTGGGCCGCAAAGGCGTCGATGTTCAGTGCCGCGACACGCAGGTCGCGGTTGTTTTCCAGAGCGGTCTGGATCAGCTGTTGCAGCGCCGGGTCACGGAAAAACTGCTTCCAGCCTTGTTCGGCGGCAGCCTGATTTGCGGCCTGGGCCGGCGAATACGCCGGACCTTGTGGGTATTGCGATGCAATCGGTGCGGCAGGCTGCTGATAATCCGGTATCAGCGAGCAGCCACCGAGCACGAACGCGGCGATGGCTAGGGAGAGTAGCGACTTGCTCATTGGCCAGCCTCTTTAGAAGTTTCTATAGCGACGTCATCCTGATCCGCAGTTTTGCGTTGACCCATCGACGACACAGTGACAAAGAACAGTGGGACCCAGAAGATCGCCAGTACGGTGGCCGTCAGCATACCGCCGATAACCCCGGTACCGATCGCATGCTGGCTACCCGAGCCTGCGCCAGTGGAAATGGCCAGCGGTACCACACCGAGGACGAACGCCAGCGAGGTCATGATGATCGGTCGCAAACGCATCCGGCACGCTTCGATGGCTGCGTCACTCAGGCTGCGCCCTTGTTCATGCAGTTCCTTGGCAAATTCGACAATCAGAATGGCGTTTTTCGCCGCCAGACCGATGGTGGTCAACAGACCCACCTGGAAGTACACGTCGTTGGACAGACCGCGCAGGCTGGTGGCGAGCAGGGCACCGATGATCCCCAGCGGTACAACCAGCATTACCGCAATCGGAATCGACCAGCTTTCGTACAGCGCTGCGAGACAGAGGAAGACCATCAGCAACGACAAAGCGTACAGCGCCGGCGCTTGCGAGCCGGACAGACGTTCCTCATACGACAGGCCGGTCCAGGAAATACCCACGCCGGCCGGCAGTTTCTGGGCCAGGGCTTCGACTTCGGCCATGGCCTCACCGGTGCTGTAGCCAGGTGCCGGGGAACCGAGGATTTCCACCGCTTCTACGCCGTTGTAACGCGCCAGCTTCGGCGAGCCGTAGATCCACTCACCCTTGGCGAACGCGGAGAACGGAACCATGGCGCCCTGGCTGTTGCGTACATACCATTTCTTCAGGTCTTCAGGGCTCATGCGAGCACCCGGCTGACCTTGTACGTAAACCTTTTTCACTCGACCACGGTCGATGAAGTCGTTGACGTAGCTACTGCCCAGCGCGATCGACAGCGTGTTGTTGATGTCGGTCATCGTGATGCCCAAGGCACTGGCCTTTTCATCGTCGATTTCCAGCTGGTATTGCGGTTCGTCGTTCAAACCGTTCGGACGGACCTGCGACAGCACCTTGCTCTGCGCCGCCATACCGAGGAACTGGTTACGGGCAGCCATCAACTTGTCGTGACCGATGCCGGCGCGATCCTGCAGGAACACGTCGAAACCGGTGGCGTTACCCAATTCCAGTACCGCCGGTGGCGCGAACGCGAACACCATGGCGTCACGGAAGGTGAAGAAGTGCTGTTGGGCACGGGCCGCAACCTTGAACACGCTGTTGTCGGCGTTCCGCTCGGCCCATGGCCTGAGCATGATGAACGCCATGCCCGAACTCTGGCCACGGCCGGCGAAGTTGAAGCCGGTCACGGTAAACACCGAGTTCACCGCATCGCCTTCACCACCGTCCTTGCCAGGACGCAGCAGGAATTCACGCATCTCGTCCACGACCACTTGGGTGCGCTGGGAGGTAGAGCCGGCCGGGGTCTGGACCTGGGCAAAGAGTACACCCTGGTCTTCTTCCGGCAGGAACGCCGTTGGAATGCGGGTGAACAGCCAGATCATGCCGACCACGATGATGATGTAGGCCAGCAAGTACGGCGCCTTGTGCTTGAGCATGTTGCCGACACCGCGCTCGTAGCTTCTTACGCTACGGTCGAAGTTGCGGTTGAACCAGCCGAAGAAGCCGCGTTTCGGAGTGCCGTGCTCGCCTTTCGGAATCGCCTTGAGCATGGTGGCGCAGAGCGCCGGGGTGAAGATCAGGGCAACCAATACCGAAAGGGCCATGGCCGAAACGATGGTGATCGAGAACTGCTTGTAGATCACCCCGGTCGAACCGCTGAAGAACGCCATCGGCAGCAGTACCGCCGACAGAACCAGTGCGATACCGACCAGTGCGCCCTGGATCTGGCCCATGGATTTCTTGGTGGCTTCCTTGGGTGAGAGTCCTTCTTCGCTCATCACCCGTTCGACGTTTTCCACCACGACGATGGCATCGTCCACCAGCAAGCCGATGGCGAGCACCATACCGAACATGGTCAGGGTGTTGATGCTGAAGCCGAACGCCGCGAGGATCCCGAAGGTACCCAGCAGCACCACCGGTACGGTCATGGTGGTGATGACTGTGGCGCGGAAGTTTTGCAGGAACAGGAACA
Source organism: Pseudomonas sp. FW306-02-D09B (assembly GCF_058782685.1). Lineage (NCBI taxonomy): Bacteria > Pseudomonadati > Pseudomonadota > Gammaproteobacteria > Pseudomonadales > Pseudomonadaceae > Pseudomonas > Pseudomonas sp. FW306-02-D09B. The sequence goes on along the minus strand of NZ_JBYSXY010000015.1, from coordinate 148,377 downwards.
TCACCAGGAACACCAGCACGATCGCTTCGACCAGGGTTTCAACCACACCCTTGATCGACTCGGTCACCACCGGAGTGGTGTCGTACGGGAACACCACTTCCATCCCTTCCGGGAAGAATGGCTTGAGGTTGTCGATGGTCTTGCGCAGTGCTTTAGCGGTGTCGAGGGCGTTGGCACCGTTGGCCAGTTTCACCGCAAGACCGGAAGCCGGGCTGCCGTTGAACTGGGCGCTGATGCTGTAGTTTTCGCCACCGAGGCCGACATCGGCAACGTCAGACAGGCGAACCTGCGAGCCGTCCTTGTTGACCCGCAGCAGGATTTCCTTGAACTGCTCGGCCGTCTGCAAGCGGGTCTTGCCGATGATCGTGGCGTTCAGTTGCTGGCCGGGCAGGGCAGGCAGGCCGCCGAGTTGACCGGAGGAAACCTGGACGTTCTGCGCGGCGATAGCGGTTTTGACATCGACCGGGGTCAGGTTGAAGTTGTTCAACTTGGCCGGGTCGAGCCAGATACGCATGGCGTACTGGGCACCAAACACCTGGAAGTCACCGACACCGGCAGTCCGCGAGATCGGGTCCTGCATGTTGGAAACGATGTAGTTGGACAGGTCGTCCTTGGTCATGCTGCCGTCGCGCGAGACCACGCCGATGACCATCAGGAAGTTTTTCACTGCCTTGGTCACGCGGATACCCTGTTGCTGCACTTCTTGGGGCAGCAGCGGGGTGGCCAGGTTCAGTTTGTTCTGGACCTGGACCTGCGCGGTATCGGAGTTGGTGCCCTGCTCGAAGGTCGCGGTAATGGTCATGCTGCCGTCGGAGTTACTTTCCGAGGACACATAACGCAGGTTATCGATACCGTTGAGCTGCTGCTCGATCACCTGCACCACGGTGTCCTGCACGGTTTGTGCAGAAGCGCCCGGGTAGGTAACGGAGATGGCAATCGCCGGTGGGGCGATGCTCGGGTACTGGTTGATCGGCAACTTGAGGATCGATAAAGCCCCGACCAACATGATCACCAGGGCAATCACCCAGGCGAAAATCGGACGGTCGATAAAAAATTTCGACATGGTTTACTCCCCTTTACCGCCAGCGGCAGTGTTAGCTGCCTGTGCGGGGGCTGGGTTCTTTGCGTCTACGTTAGTTGCTTCAGTGGCCTTGACGACGACGCCAGGTCTGACGAATTGCAGTCCTTCGGTGATCAGTCGATCGCCGGCCTTGAGGCCATCTTCAATCAGCCATTGGCTGCCGACCGTGCGGCTGGCCTTGAGCTGACGCAGCTCGACCTTGTTGTCCGGACCGACCACCAGAGCAGTTGGCGTTCCCTTGAGGTCACGGGTCACGCCCTGTTGCGGTGCGAGAATCGCGGCAGCGTTCACCCCGGCTTGCAGCTGGGCGTGAACGAACATGCCCGGCAGCAAGGTGTGATCAGGGTTCGGGAACACTGCGCGCAAGGTCACGGAACCGGTGGTCTGGTCAACCGACACTTCGGAGAATTCGAGCTTGCCCTGTTGCTTGTACTGGCTGCCGTCTTCGAGGGTCAGCTTGACCATGGCGGCATTCTCGCCGGCCTTTTGCAGACGACCGCTTTCCAGTTCGCGGCGCAGCTCCAGCAGTTCGACCGAAGACTGGGTAACGTCGACGTAGATCGGGTCCAGTTGCTGGATCACGGCCATGGCGTCGGCCTGGCCATTGTTGACCAGCGCGCCTTCGGTGACCGAAGAGCGGCCGATGCGACCGGAAATCGGTGCGTAAACCTTGGTGTAGCGCACATTGATCTCTGCGCTTTTCAGGGCGGCTTCCGATTGCAGGCGGTTGGCCACGGCAGTGTCGTATTCCTGACGGCTTACGGCTTGCTCGTTGACCAGTTGCTTGTAGCGATCGGAAATCGACTTGGTCGATTGCAGGTTGGCTTGTGCGCTGTTCAGGGTGGCCTGATAGACCGAAGGATCGATCTGGTAAAGCTGCTGGCCTTCCTTCACGTCACCGCCTTCCTTGAACAGGCGCTTGAGAATGATGCCATTGACCTGTGGGCGAACTTCCGCGATGCGGTAGGCCGTTGTGCGGCCCGGCAGTTCGGATGTCAGGGTAAAGGCTTGAGGTTGAAGGGTTACGACGCCGACCTGAGGGGTTGGAGGGGCTGGGGGCGCCTCTTCCTTTTTACATCCGCTGAGCAGCGATGCCAGGGCGACGGCAGTAACCAGAGCGGTAACAGCTGGCTTGAATTGCATGAAGATCCTCGGGTCAGGCGCGCAACATGCGCACAAGAAAAGTGTAAAGGTAAAAAAACTGTGCTGGGTGGATAAGTAGCTTGCTAAGGAATATACTTACGTTCATGGTTGTTTGTAAATAGCCTGGCTCAGTACCCATCCGGTTACAAAAGTCGATGCAAGGTGAAAATTGTAGGCTGGGGATGAGATCTCAGAGAGCTCGCACCCACATTTATTCAGACGGTGTACAGACATCGCTGAAGCATTCCTGATTGAGGTTTTACTGCCATGGTCCGTCGCACCAAAGAGGAAGCTCAAGAAACTCGCAGCCAGATACTCGAAGCGGCAGAAAAAGCCTTTTACGAAAGGGGCGTGGCGCGCACGACACTGGCGGACATTGCGACCCTGGCCGGTGTTACGCGTGGGGCCATCTACTGGCATTTCAGCAACAAGGCTGATCTGGTTCAGGCGATGCTCGACAGCTTGCATGAACCGCTGGATGAAATGGCCAGGGCGAGCGAAAGCGCAGAGGAAGAGGATCCGCTGGGATGCATGCGCAAACTGCTGATTCATTTGTTTCATCAAGTTGCCCTGGACCCGAAGACCCGACGCATCAATGAGATTCTGTTCCACAAGTGCGAATTCACTGATGAAATGTGTGATCTGCGCCAGCAGCGTCGCACCGTCAGTCTGGAGTGCAATGTGCGTATCGAACTGGCATTGCGTAATGCGGTGAAACGAGGCCAGTTGCCGGAGAATCTCGACACGGCCCGCGCAGCGATCAGCATTCATGCCTATGTTGACGGCATCCTGTATGGGTGGCTGCTCGCTCCCGACAGCTTTCAGCTGCACGCTGAAGCCGCGCGCTGGGTCGACGCGGGTCTGGACATGCTGCGCTTGAGCCCCAGCCTGCGCAAATGAAACAAGATGCGTAATTGGATCCGATTCTGTCAATAGACGCGGGCGAAGATCAACTCTTCGCCCGCGTTGTCGTAATGGGTGCTTTTATATACGGACGCGCTTCGGGATGACAGGTAGCAAGCTACGTATTTTGTAGGAGTTTTGTGTCGTAGATGTGAAAAGGTGAGAACAATCCGGAAGGGGCGTTGCTTCAGCCCAGCCTGATTTCCACCTCGAAATTGAAAGGCTCACTCTCTCCCATGCTCGTGATTTGGGTTGAGCAATTGATTTTGGATGAGCCAATGGAGGTGACGGTGTTTTTTACCCTTGCCCTGTGTGTGGGCGACAGAACGCCGAAGGACGTATTCATTATCATGCCGAGATCAAAACGAACCCCGACGTTCTGATCGATAAAATCCACGAACTGATTGAACATGATTTTGTTTTTTTGCCAAGGATAGGCGTAGGTATAGGCGAAATCGGATTTGAATGCTGTATTGCCGTACGCGGGGAGCAGAAATGACTCACGCTCTGATGTGTGCAGTGGCAAGCTGGTCTGTGCAATTTTAAACGTGTGAGGGGAGTTATTGATGAGTTTGACTATCACACGAGTGATGTTCGAGCGCTTGTTTTGATTTCGCCATTGTTCGATTTGTTTGTTCTGGGCGTGCTCCGAATTAATTTGATCTAACAGGCTGATCAATTCAACCTTGGCGACCCCAATCAACTCATCCAGTGCTTGCTGGTTTTCCTCGCTGAATAGAAGCGGCGTCAGGTTGTAAAGCATTCCAATGGAGGTGTAGTTGAAAAACGAGAGCAGCTCTTCGTAGTTGTTGCTGGTGTCTTTGATGTCGTTCATGTCGATTCCTTTCGATTAAGTAAGTGGTTTCAGGGGCTTTGCGGGCCACGGCTCAGCCCTTCAGGACGATCAGCTGTGCGCTAAGTGGCATGACGTTGGAAGGGAAGGCTGACGGGGTGTCATCCAGCATGACGTCGTTGCGTCAGACTATCGAGTCAGTGAGGTTGCTGAGTGTCAGTGTGATAATAAGTTTGTGTGCGGGGGCGTCCATGTTAGATAACGTGTTAGTCGTGTTGGTGGTTGAAGTTAACCCCGCTGTCAGTGTCGGTGCAATGTTGATGTTGTTTCATTAGTTGAGCGTTTTCCAATAAAGAAGCCCCGGGTATTTCTACCCGGGGCTTCTTTATTTAAACGGAGCTTACAGCGTCGGATAGTCGATGTAGCCGACCGGACCCTTGCCGTAGAACAGTTCTGGACGCGGTTCGTTCAATGGCGCATCGGCTTTCAGGCGTGCCGGCAGGTCCGGGTTGGCGATGAACGGTACGCCGAAGGCGACCGCATCGGCCTTGCCGCTGGAGAGCCAGGCGTTGGCGCTGTCCTTGGTGAAACGTTCGTTGGCAATGTATGGGCCGCCGAAGGCTTCTTTCAGTTGTGGGCCGAGGCTGTCGCCGGCTTCTTTCTCGCGGGAGCAAATGAACGCGATGCCGCGTTTACCCAGTTCGCGAGCGACGTAGGTAAAGGTCTCGGACAGGTTGTCGTCGCCCATGTCGTGGGAGTCGGCGCGGGGTGCCAGGTGCACACCGACGCGACCTGCGCCCCAGACTTCGATGGCAGCGTCGGTCACTTCCAGCAACAGGCGAGCACGGTTTTCCAGGGAGCCACCGTAATTGTCGGTGCGCTGGTTGGTGCTGCTTTGCAGGAATTGGTCGAGCAGGTAACCGTTGGCGCCGTGGATTTCCACGCCGTCAAAACCGGCAGCCTTGGCGTTTTCCGCACCGACGCGGTAAGCGTCGATGATGTCGGCGATTTCAGCGGTTTCCAGTGCGCGTGGCGTTGGATAGTCGGCCAATGGGCGAACCAGGCTGACATGACCTTTTGGCTGGATGGCGCTCGGTGCAACCGGTGCTTCGCCGTTCAGGTAGGACGGGTGGGAAACCCGGCCCACATGCCACAGTTGCAGGAAGATCTTGCCGCCGGCGCCGTGGACCGCTTTGGTCACGTTGCTCCAGCCACGCACCTGGTCGTTGGACCAGATGCCCGGGGTGTCCGGGTAGCCGACGCCCATCGGCGTGACCGAGGTGGCCTCGCTGAGGATCAGGCCGGCGGACGCGCGCTGCACGTAGTATTCAGCCATCAGTGCGTTCGGTACGCGGCCTTCGTCGGCGCGGCAACGGGTCAGTGGCGCCATGATGATGCGGTTTGCCAGTTGCAGGTCGCCAAGCTTGATCGGATCGAAAATAGTCGTCATTTAATACAACCCTCGTGAGGTATCAGTTGGTAGCAGGGGCCAGTTCGGGATTACCGCTCTGACGGAAAGTAATCAGGGTTACCAGCAGCGCGAGGATCGCCAGCGCAGCGGCCGCGAGGGGCACGCTGGTCAGGCCGAAACCGTGGGCGATGACGCTGCCGCCAACCCAGGCACCGAGTGCGTTGCCGACATTGAAAGCGCCGATGTTCAAGGTCGACACCAGGTTCGGTGCCGCCTTGCCAAAGGTCACTACGTTCACTTGCAGGGCGGGGACGGCGGCAAAGCACGCGGTAGCCCAGAGGAACAGGGTGATTTCGGTCGGGATCACTGCGACGCTGGTCCAGGTCAGCACGGTGGAGACCACCGCCATGCTGATGAACACGCCAATCAGTGTCGCCGCCATGCCTTTGTCAGCCAGCTTGCCGCCGATGATGTTGCCGACTGTCAGGCCCAGGCCGATGAGCATCAGGGTCCAGGTCACGCCGCGTGGCGAGACACCGGTAACTTCTCCCAACAGCGGTGCGACATAGGTAAACAAGGTAAAGACCGATGCGGCGAACAGTGCGGTCATGCTCAACGACAGCCAGATACCGGCCCCTTTGAGGGCGCTCAGTTCGGCGCGCATGTCGAGTTTTTCTTCGTCACGTTTGGCCGGCAGGAAACGGATCAGGCCGATCAGCGCAATCACGCCGATCACGGTCACTGCCCAGAAGGTCGAGCGCCAGCCGGCTTCCTGACCCAGCGCAGTGCCCAGCGGTACGCCCAACACGTTGGCCAGGGTCAGGCCGGTGAACATCAGTGCGACGGCCGAAGCCCGCTTGTTGGCAGGCACCAGACCTGCCGCCACCACTGAGCCGATACCGAAGAACGCGCCATGGCACAGTGCGGTGACGACGCGGGCGAACATCAGCACCTGATAATCACTGGCCATGGCGCAGAGCAGGTTGCCGACGATGAAAATACCCATCAACACCACCAACGCAGCCTTGCGTGGCAGTCTGGCGGTGGCCAGTGCCATGAACGGCGCGCCGATGGCCACGCCCAGGGCGTAGCCAGTCACCAGCCACCCGGCGCCAGGGATCGACACACCAAGGTCGGCCGCCACATCGGGCAGCAAGCCCATGATGACGAACTCGGTGGTGCCGATGGCAAAGGCGCTGAGGGCCAGAATGAGGAGCGAGAGGGGCATTGTTGATTCCTTATCGGCGTACTGACGTAAAGGGTCAGAGCTCTTTGCTGAAGGTGCGGAGGAATTCCTGAATGGTTTCCTCGTTGCGTTTGAAAAAATGCCACTGGCCGACTTTACGGCTGCTGATCAGGCCGGCGCGTTGCAGGGTCGCCAGATGGGCGGAAACGGTGGACTGCGATAAACCGCAACGTTGATCGATCTGCCCGGCGCAGACGCCGTGCTCGTTGCTGTGGGATTGGTCGGGGAATTCGACGGTCGGGTCTTTGAGCCAGTGCAGGATTTCTCGCCGTACCGGGTGCGCCAGGGCTTTTATTATTTCGTCGAGGTCAATGGTGGACATGGCAGTGCTCGGGTTGGGTAAAACGTTATATCGCGATGAGGCGAACTTTAAATCGATATTTCGCGATATACCAATATGATTTTGATCTGATGACAGCCTAAATCGGTATATCGGGTTATAACGATATTGAGGGCGCAGTGCTAAGCTACGCGGCATGAACTATCTCGCACATCTTCATCTCGGTGGCCAGCGCCCCGGTCAAATGCTCGGCAGTTTGTATGGCGATTTCGTCAAGGGGCGGCTGCAAGGGCAGTTCAATCCGGAGATCGAAGCAGCCATTCAGCTGCATCGCAGCATCGACGTGTTTACCGACCGCCATCCGTTGGTCGACCTGGCGTTGTCGCGCTTTACGCTGACGCGACGGCGGTATGCCGGGATCGTGCTCGATGTGTTTTTCGACCATTGCCTGGCGCGGGACTGGAGGCTTTACGCGGACCAACCGCTGGAGCAGTTCACTTCGGATGTGTACCGGGTGCTGGCTGCCGAACCGCAGTTGCCAGGGCGACTCGCGCAAATTGCCCCGCACATGGAGGCGAATGACTGGCTTGGTTCTTATCGGGAGTTTGCGGTGCTGGACCAGGTGCTGCGGGGGATTTCACGGCGCCTGTCACGGCCTGAAGAACTGGCTGCAGCGATGGAGGAATTGCGGCGGCTGTATGAGCCGTTGAGCGAGGACTTTCGGTTGTTCTATCCGCAGCTTCAGTTTTTTGCACAAGACCATCTGGAGCGCCTGAATCCGTATCCGTAGGAGCAAAGCTTGCTCGCGATCGATGCACCGCGGTTTTTCTGAACCACCGCGTCATCGTTCATCGCGAGCAAGCTTTGCTCCTACGGGATTGGGTCGGGATCGGGATCATGCGGCAATCAGTTCGCCAGCGCGTCGTGGTTCCGCAGGTTTTGCCACGTCGCCAAACAACGCCTTCTGCACCGCTTGTTGCGCCGCAAACGCCAGCGCCGCGCGTTCCTGACCGTGGCAGGCAATCGGTTTGAGCAGATGGATCTCGACGTCGCCCTGATCGTTGGCGAACAAGCGCATCAAGTGCGAGAGCAAGTCGTCATCACCAATGAACGGGGCGAGCGGGTCGATCTGGCCGTCGCGCAGATAACGAACGGCCACCGGTTGCAGCGCCACGTCCGCGTCGATGGCAGCCGACAGCAAGCGACCATGAAAGGTACGCAACGAACGGCCATCGGTGGTGGTGCCTTCCGGAAACATCAACAACGGATGGGCCTGCTCCAGGTGGCGGCTCATCTGTTTGCGGATCAGTTGGCTGTCACCCGAACCTCGACGAATGAACAGGCTGCCAGCCTTGGCCGCGAGCCAGCCGGCGACCGGCCAGGTACGCACTTCGGCCTTGGACAGGAAGGACAAGGGCGTGAGCATGCCCAGCAGCGGAATGTCGGTCCAGGACACATGGTTGCTGACCCAGAGCATCGGCTTTTGTGGCAGTTCACCGTGGACCGTCACGCGAAAGGGCAGGGCGTTGCTCAGCCGGGTCATGAAAAAACGCGACCAGCGTTGGCGCCGGACCATCGAGTTGGCCACCCCCATGCGTTCGAACAGCCCGAACACGCTGGCCATGCTCAAGCCCAGCGCGACCACCAGCAGCACTCGCGCGATCCGCGCGTACACCCGCAGCCGGCTCATCAGACTGCCGCCTTGAAGTGTTTGGCGTAACGCGGGCACAGTTCGTCACGCTTGAGCAGGATGAACACGTCGGCCACCTGGAAGTCTTCGTCCCAGCACGGCTCACCGCAGATCTTCGCGCCCAGGCGCATGTAGGCCTTGAGCAGTGGCGGCATTTCGGCGATCACGTTGGACGGAATGTCGAGGGCCGGCAGTGGTTTCTTCGGTTCGGCGCGCAGGTGCTCGGTGCACAGATAGCGTTCACGCAAGCGCTGCATGATCGCCTGGGCCTGAATGCCGCCGTCTTGCATCGGGATGCTCGCGCAGCCCATCAGGTAGCTGTAGCCGCCCTGATTCAGCACTTCGGCCAACTCGCCCCAGAGCACGGCGATGGTGCCGCCGTTACGGTAGGCCGGGTCGACGCAGGTGCGACCGATCTCCAGGATCGGCCCTTGCAGATGCACCAGGCCGTGCAGGCTGAATTCTTCTTCGCTGTAAAAACGCCCCAGGCTGCTGGCGGCCTGATGGTCGAGCAAACGCGTGGTTGCTACCAGGCGTCCGCTATTCAAATCACGCACGCCAATGTGGGCGCAGTGAACATCATAGTCATCCATGTCCAGACCCAACTCTGCGCCTTTGAGCTTGGCGTTGAACTCGCCACTGAAAACGTTGAAGCGCAGGGCCTGGGCTTCCTGCAACGCCTCGGCGCCGATCAGGCGTTCGGCTTGCAGGCGGCGTTCATTGCCGGTGTCGCTGATGCGGGCGATCTGAGTCATTGCGAATCTCCGTACGGGCTGCTCACCCGTCTTGGGTTGCAGTCGATCGACTTTGTTGTGCAAAGTCAGGCTATGTAGCCCCGGTGTCATCGCCATGAAGCTTTGGTGATGCTTGTGTGACAGCCCCCAGAGGACCCGTTTATGCCTTGGCAAGCCTTGTTGAACTGTAACCAGCGCCAGCCCGAAAACCCCGACCTGGCAGAGGGGTATGCGACGTTGCTGCAGGTATTGGGTGCGGTGACGCCGTTCGAATTGGCGGTGCGTGGCGGGCGGATGATGGCAACACCGGGATTGGCCTTTCTGGTGGGATACCAGGCGGCGTTGCGTATGTTGTGGCCCAGCGCACCGCCGAGCCTGGGGGCATTGTGTGCGACTGAACAGCGCAGCCTGCGCCCGGCGGATCTGCAAACCCGGCTCAAGGATTTGCGTGTGAGCGGGCGCAAGGATTTCGTGACCGCGGGTGATGCGGCGGACTGGCTGTTGGTTGCCGCACGTAGCGAGGAGCAGGGCGAGTCAGCGCGTTTGAGTCTGGCGCTGGTGTATCCCGGCGAACCCGGCGTACGGGTTGAAAAGCTGCCGGCCATTGCCTTGATGCCGGACATCAGTCACGGCCGGCTGTTTCTCGACAACGCGCAGTGTGAACTGCTCGCTGGAGATGGCTGGGACGCGTACGTCAAACCGTTCCGCACCCTGGAAGACATCTATGTACTCAGCGCTATGAGTGCCTGGTTGTACGGTATCGGTCAGGACAGCGCCTGGCCGCAAGACCTTCAATTGAAGTTGTTGGCACTGTTGGCCGGGTGTGCGGAAGTCAGCCGCCAACCACCGAACAGTAGCGCCGGGCATGTGTTGCTGGGCGGGTTGTTTGCGCAGTTCGATGGGCTCGAGCCAGCGCTCAATGAAGCCTTTGCCGCCGGACCGCCACACTGGGCGGCGTTGTGGACGCGCGATCAGGCGGTGCTCGATCTGGCGGCGGGGGCGCGGGCCAAGCGGTTGGCCAAGGCGTTGGCGGGATCTTCGCTGAACTGAAGGGCCTCTTCGCGAGCAAGCCCGCTCCCACAGGGATTCTGCGTCGAACGCGAGTCTGCGGTATGGCACACCTCTAATGTGGGAGCGGGCTTGCTCGCGAAAGCGGTTTAAGCCGCGACGCAACTTTCGAACTGTCATTTATCTCGACTACGCTCAGAGGGTTAATCCCTCTGAGTGCCTACCGTGTTCAAACGCCTGACGCTGCTGTTCATGTTGCTGGCCAGTCTTCCGGTTCTGGCGGAAAACTGGCCTGCCGAGCAATGGTCACCCGGCCCGAAAATCAGTGGTCCGGCGCTTCAGGCCCTGGAAGATTACGCCTTTGCACCGCGCGACGACGGCAGCCGCACAGGCATTCGTACCGATGCCTTGCTGGTGATTCGTGACGGGCAACTGATCTACGAACGCTACGCCGGCCCGACGACCGTCGACACGCCGCACCTGACCTGGTCCGTCAGTAAAAGCCTGATGGCCACGGTGCTGGGCGTGGCCTATGGCGAAGGCTTGTTCAAATTGCAGGACCCGGCCGTGAAGTTTTATCCACCCTTGCAGGGCCATCCGAAGGTATCCATCGCGGATCTGCTGCATTGGGCCTCGGGGCTGGACTGGCAGGAAACCTATGAATATGCACCGCTGAACTCTTCGATAGTGGCGATGCTCTACACCCATGGACGCCAGGACATCGCCGCGTTTGCTGCCGGCCATGATGAGTTCAGCCCGCCGGGTCAGGCGTTTCGTTATTCCAGCGGTGACAGCAATCTATTGTCCGCAACGCTGAGGACCATGGTCGGTGCGCAGCGTTATGTCGACTATCCATGGACCGCGTTGTTCGGCCCCTTGGGGATTCGCAGTGCGGTTTGGGAGAGCGATGCTACGGGAACGTTTGTCGCCTCGTCCTATGCCTATATGACGGCGCGCGATCTGGCGCGGATCGGCCTGTTGATGCAACGCGACGGTCGCTGGGGTAACCGGCAGTTGCTGCCAAAAGACTGGGTCGAGTTCAACCGCCAACCGTTCATGCGCTTCAAGGCCAATCAGGATGAAGCCGTTCCCGGCGGGCATTGGTGGCTGAATCGGGCGGTCGATGGCGCCGAAAGACCCTGGGAGGACGCACCTGATGACACCTTCGCTGCACTCGGCCATTGGGGGCAGGCGCTGTACGTGGTGCCCAGCGAGAACCTGGTGATCGTGCGCTATGGCGATGATCGCGACGGCAGTTACCGGCACAACGAATTGCTCAGGCTGGCACTGGCGGCATTTGCGCAGAAGGTGCAGCCATGAATCCTGGAATTATTCTTCGTCGACCACGGCTCAGCATGCTGCTGTTGTTGAGTCTCGTGCTGCTCGGCTGGATCTGGCAGGAACGGGTCGCTTTGTGGGCATTTCCCGACATCATCAGCGCCTACACCGCCAAGGAATATTGCTCGTGCCGGTATGTCGAGAACAACCCGGCGGATTATTGCCAGGGCTATGTGACGCAGTACGTGCCCGTCAGCAGTTTTCTCGATGACGCTCCCAACAAACGCGTGACGGTCAGCGGCATGGGGCGCAGTCATATCGCCGCGTGGCTGGGGATTCGTCAGGGGTGTCGGTTGAACCCATAGAGGCGGTCTTTTGCCTTGCGCGGTTTGCAAGCGCGTTCACTCAGGCTAAGGTTCGGCTCAGGTTTACTTGCCCATGAGTGTTTATGTTCAAGCGGTTTTGCTGCACAGCCCTGGCCTTGCTGCCGTTGGCTTTCGTTACCTCGCCAGCCCACGCCGACTGGTATCTGGACGGTGAGTCTTCACGTCTGTCGTTTATCTCCACCAAGAACGCCAACCTCTCCGAAGTTCAGCGCTTTCTGGTGCTGCATGGCAAGGTCGATGCCAACGGCCAGGCGCAAGTGCAGGTCGAACTGGAGTCGATCAACAGCGGCATTCCGCTGCGCGATGAGCGCATGCGCAAAGAGCTGTTCGAGATCAAGACGTTCCCTGAAGCGCTGATCAGCACGCAGATCGATCTGCGGCCGATCAAGGATCTGGCCCCCGGTGCGCAACTCGAATTGCGTTTGCCACTGACGGTCAGCCTTCACGGCAAAGAGCACGCGTACAGCGCCGAGTTGCTGGCTACACGCCTCGATGATCGGCGCTTTCAAGTGGTGACCCTGGAACCGCTGGTCATTAAAGCGGAGGATTTCGATTTGCTGCCAGGGCTGGAAACCCTGCGCACAGTCGCCGGCCTGTCGGCCATCAGTTCGTCGGTGCCGGTGGGTGCGGTGCTGATTTTCACGGCGCGCTGACATGAGCGGTGCAGTGTTTCCCTGGCGCGACGGCAATCGCTATGAGCTGTTGATCGACGGGCCGCAGTTTTTTCCACGGATGCTGGCGGCGATTGCCGCTGCGCGGGAACAGGTCGAACTGGAACTGTACCTGGTGGAAGCGGGCGCCTGTGCCGAGGCGATGGTGCAGGCGCTGGTGCAAGCCGCTGAGCGCGGTGTGCGCGTGCGTTGCCTGTTCGATGACTATGGCAGCCTGGCATTCACCCTGAGTCTGCGGCGACGCCTGATCGAGGCCGGCGTGGAGCTGCGTTTCTACAATCGCCTGAGCTGGCGGCGCTGGGTGCGCAACCTTTACCGTGACCACCGCAAGTTGCTGTTGGTCGATCAGTCGCTGGCGGTGGTCGGCGGCACGGGCGTCACCGACGAGTTCTGGACCCCAGGTTGCGAAACCAGCGAGTGGCATGAAGTGATGGTGGAAATCGGCGGCCCGCTGGTGCTCGACTGGCAGTTGCTGTTCGACCGCCAATGGCTCGCCAACCGCCACCGCCGCGCCTGGAAACCTGCCTCCCATTTCGGTTTGCCGCGTCTGCCACGGGTGCCGCCGATGGGTGAAGGCATGGGGCGGGTAGCGTATGCCGACGCCCGGCAACACCGGGACATCCTGCAATCGCTGTTTCGTGCGTTGAACAGCGGCCAGCAGCGAATCTGGCTGGCCACGCCATACTTCCTGCCGACCTGGAAAGTCCGCCGCTCGCTGCGCAAGGCTGCTGCACGGGGCATCGATGTGCGCCTGCTGCTGACCGGGCCGCGTACCGATCATCCGTCGGTGCGCTACGCCGGGCATCGTTATTACCCGCGCTTGCTCAAGTCCGGGGTGAAGATCTTCGAGTACCAGCCGTGTTTCCTGCACCTGAAAATGGTCCTGATCGATGACTGGGTGAGCATTGGCTCATGCAATTTCGATCACTGGAATCTGCGCTTCAACCTGGAGGCCAACCTCGAAGCCCTCGATCCGACGTTGAGCCTGGCAGTGGCAGCGAGTTTCGAGAGGGACTTTGCCCTGAGTCATAGGGTCAGTCTTGAGGAATGGCAACGCCGACCGTTGTGGCGACGGATCAAGCAGCGGGTGTGGGGATGGGTGGATCGGATGGTGGTGAATCTGCTGGATCGGCGGGGATAGCCGGTTACGTGGAACTGTGGCGAGGGGGCTTGCCCCCGTTGGACCGCGAAGCGGTCCTAAGACCGGCAAACTCGTTCTGTCCTGAGAATGAGTTTGCAGGTTTTATGGCTGCTACGCAGCCAAACGGGGGCAAGCCCCCTCGCCACAAGAGCCCGCCAGATTTCAGGGGGGTTAAAGCAACTCAAAGCTCTGCTGCGTCACGTCCTCGGAATCGAGGCCGATCTGCACGTTGAACTTGCCAGGTTCTGCTGCATATTTGAGCTGGGCGTTGTAGAACTTCAGGTCGTCCTCTTCAATGGTGAAGTGGATGACTTTCTGTTCGCCGGCCTTGAGCATCACTTTCTGGAAGTTTTTCAGTTCCTTGAGCGGGCGAATCATCGAACCGACCACGTCCTGAATGTACAGCTGCACCACGGTTTCACCGTCGCGCTTGCCGGTGTTTTTAACGGTCACGCTAGCGTCGATCTTGCCGGACTTGTTCAGCGTGGTCGACGACAGGGCCATGTCCGACAGGCTGAAGCTGGTGTAGCTCAGACCGTAGCCGAATGGAAACAGAGGACCGGTGGTGTCATCGAAATACTGCGAGGTGTAGTTGCCCGGTTTGCCTGGGGTGAACGGGCGACCGATGCTCAGGTGGTTGTAGTAGGTCGGAATCTGCCCCACTGAACGCGGGATGCTGATCGGCAGCTTGCCGGACGGGTTGTAGTCGCCGAACAGCACGTCGGCAATAGCGTTGCCGCCTTCGGTGCCGGTGAACCAGGTTTCGAGAATTGCGTCAGCCTGTTCTTTCTCGTCGAGAATGGTCAGCGGACGGCCGTTCATCAGCACCAGTACCAGCGGTTTGCCAGTGGCTTTCAGGGCCTTGATCAGGTCGCGCTGGTTGGCCGGGATGTTCAGATCGGTACGGCTCGACGATTCGTGGGACATGCCACGGGATTCTCCGACTGCCGCCACCACCACATCAGCCTGCTGCGCGGCTTTCACCGCTTCGTCAATCATGACCTGCGCCGAACGCGGGTCATTCACCACTTCCGGGGCATCGAAGTTGAGGAAGTTCAGGTAATCGAGGACTTTCTTGTCCTCAGTGATGTTGGCGCCACGGACGTAGGTCAGCTTGGTCTGATCACCCAGGGCACGGGTCATGCCGTCGAGCAACGTGACCGACTGTTCCGGTTTACCGGCGGCAGCCCAGCTGCCCATCATGTCGATCGGTGCCTTGGCCAGCGGGCCGACCAGAACGATTTTCGCAGTCTTCTTCAGCGGCAGGGTTTCGTTCTGGTTCTTCAGCAACACCATGCTGCGACGTGCAACGTCACGGGCCTCGGCGCGGTGCAGACGGCTTTCGGCGTAGGTGTCGGCCGGATCATCCTCGGCCTTGCCGATACGCAGGTAAGGGTCCTTGAACAGGCCCATGTCGTACTTGGCGCCCAGCACTTCACGCACCGCATTGTCGATGTCGCTTTGCTGGATCTCGCCGGACTTCAGCAGCCCTGGCAGTTCCTTGCCGTACAGGGTGTCGTTCATGCTCATGTCGATGCCGGCCTTGATCGCCAGCTTCGCCGCTTCACGACCGTCGCGGGCCACGCCGTGCTTGATCAGCTCGAAGATCGCCCCGTGGTCGCTGACCGCCAGGCCCTTGAAGCCCCACTCCTTGCGCAGCAGGTCCTGCATCAGCCACATGTTGGCGGTGGCCGGAATGCCGTTGATCGAGTTCAGCGCAACCATCACCCCACCGGCGCCGGCATCAATGGCGGCGCGGTACGGCGGCAGGTAGTCCTGGTACATCTTCACCGGGCTCATGTCGACGGTGTTGTAGTCGCGACCGCCTTCGACCGCGCCGTACAGGGCGAAGTGCTTGACGCTGGCCATGATGCTGTCGGCCGCGCTCGGGGTCTCGCCCTGGTAGGCTTTGACCATCACTTTGGCGATGCGCGAGACCAGATAAGTGTCTTCGCCGAAACCTTCGGAGGTGCGGCCCCAACGCGGGTCGCGGGAGATGTCGACCATTGGCGCGAAGGTGATGTCGAGGCTGTCGGCCGCGGCTTCCTTGGCGGCAATACGCCCGCTGCGACCAATCGCGTCCATGTCCCAGCTCGAGGCCAGGGCCAGGGGGATAGGGAAAATGGTCCGGTGGCCGTGGATTACGTCATAGGCGAAGAACATCGGGATCTTCAACCGGCTGTGCATGGCCGCGTCCTGCATCGGACGGTTTTCCGGGCGCGTGATCGAGTTGAAGGTGCCGCCGATGTTGCCGGCGGCGATTTCCTTGCGGATCAGCTCGCGGGGCATTTCCGGGCCGATGCTGATCAGGCGCAATTGGCCGATCTTTTCTTCCAGGGTCATCTGCTTCATCAGGTTGCTGATGAAAGCGTCCTTGTTTTCAATCGGTGCAGGCGTTGTGTCGGCCCATACCGAGTGACTGGCCAGGCCGATGGCAAGGCCCAGCAAACACAGCTTCTTCATGAATAGTGATCTCAAAAGCCTAAACGGACGCAGTGGTTACGCGCCGGTCAGCCAAAAATTAGGGGGCGTCTGTTGTTGTTCGACTAAATGCCGCAAACTTCTAAACTCTTTCAGCGCTGGGCATCTTTTAGCCGATTGGCCCGATGCAATCCAGTGGCGGCGGTAGATTATGCCCCAAGAGTTCGAGTTGAAGGCGCGCAGGAATATTTCCAGGGTAATGGGCAAGGGAGCATCACTCGCATGAATGTACAACAGCGCTATCGTTCGGGCTGGCAAATCGCAGTATTGATGGTGCTCGGCACGGTTCTGACCGGCTGCGGCATCAACACCATTCCGACCCTCGACGAACAGGCCAAGGCGGCCTGGTCGCAAGTGCAGAACCAGTACCAGCGTCGTGCCGACCTGATCCCCAACCTGGTGGAAACGGTCAGAGGTTACGCCAAACATGAAGAGGAGACCCTGACGGCGGTGGTCGAAGCGCGGGCCAAGGCGACCTCGATTCAGGTCGATGCCAGCACCCTCGACAACCCGGAAAAACTCAAACAGTTCCAGCAGGCCCAGGATCAGCTCAGTGGCGCCCTCAGCCGTTTGATGGTGGTGTCCGAGCGTTATCCGGACCTGAAGGCCAACCAGAACTTCCTGGCGCTGCAATCGCAACTTGAAGGCACCGAAAACCGTATCGCCGTGGCGCGCCGGGATTTCATCCTGGCGGTGCAGAACTACAACACTGAACTGCGGACGTTCCCAGGCCGTTTGTGGCACAGCGTGCTGTACAGCGACCTGCCGTTGCGCGACACCTTCGAGGCCACCAGCCCGGGTGCCGACAAGGCGCCGCAAGTGAAGTTCTGATCAGCGCAGGTTCCCGGCGGGTTTTCAGTGCTGTCGGGATACCACCCCATGAATCATGAGGAAAGAGCCATGAGGCATGAGCCATTAGGGATGAGGTGCCAATGCGCGTTTTGAAAATCAGCCTGGTGGTGATGCTTTGGATCTTTGCCATCACCACTCAGGCCGAGCTGAAGTTTCCGGCGCTGACCGGTCGGGTGGTGGACAACGCCCAGATGATCGAGCCTGCGGTGCGCGAGCAACTGACTCAGCAGCTCCTGGCCCACGAACAAGCCACCGGCGAGCAGTTGGTGGTGGTGACGCTGCCGGACCTGCAAGGCACCAGCATCGACGACTATGGTTATCAGTTGGGGCGTTACTGGGGCATCGGACAGAAGGGCAAGAACAACGGCGCCTTGCTGATCATCGCTCGCGCCGAGCGCAAACTGCGGATCGAAGTCGGGTATGGCCTGGAGGATCGGCTGACCGACGCGCAAAGTTCGGTGATCATCAATCAGGTGATCACTCCGGCGTTCAAGTCCGGCAATTTCAGCAAAGGCATCAGTGACGGCGTTGCCGCGATGCTGGTGGTACTGGGCGGCAGCCCACTGGATGAACCGTCGACGATTTATGATTCGGGCGGTGATCAGGGCAGCGACTTTATCGGGCGTCATCCGACGGTATTCGTGTTATTGGCGGTGCTGTTTATCCTGACGATTTCTATCATGCAGATGCTCGGCATCCTGCCTCGTGGCGGCGGTCGCGGCGGTTCCGGTGGGTTTGGCGGCGGAGGCTTTGGCGGCGGCTCGGGAGGGGGCGGCGGCTTCAGCGGCGGCGGGGGCAGTTTCGGGGGCGGCGGTTCGTCGGGCGGCTGGTGATAACAATAATGAGCGAGCATTCAAAACCATGGCATTACTGACGGAACACGAACAGCGCAAAGTCGCCGAGGCCATCGCACGTGTCGAGCGCGACACCGACGCTGAACTGGTCACCGTGCTCGCGGCCCGGGCCGACGACTACGCCTACATCCCGCTGCTCTGGGCCAGCCTGCTGGCGTTGATCGTGCCGGGCATCGTGCACTACGTTACCGGCTGGCTGAACATGCACAGCTTGCTGCTGGTGCAGTGGGTGAGTTTTATCGTGCTGTGCCTGGTGTTCAGGATTCCGTCGATCACCACCCACCTGATCCCCCGGTCGGTGCGCCATTGGCGCGCCTCGAACCTGGCGCGTCGGCAGTTTCTGGAGCAAAACCTGCACCACACCGTCGGCGGCACCGGCGTGCTGATTTTCGTCTGTGAAGCCGAGCGCTATGTGGAGATTCTGGTGGACGAAGGGATTTCCAGGCGGCTGCCTGCCAAAAGCTGGGATCCGATCGTCGCAGCCTTCACCCGGCAGGTGAAACAGGGCCAGACGTTGCAGGGCTTTGTCACCTGCATCGAGGCCTGTGGCGAGTTGCTCAAGGTGCATGTGCCGGTGACGCAGGCGCGCAATGAGTTACCGAACCGGTTGGTGGTGTTGGGCTGAAGCTGGTTCCGGGATTTAGAACCGGGAACTATGTGGCGAGAGAGCTTGCTCCCGCTGGGGCGCGAAGCGGCCCTAAAACCAGTAAACATGGGCCATCAGGTAATCGCGGTTGCCTGTCTTGCGGCTGCTTCGCAACCGAGCGGGAGCAAGCTCCCTCGCCACAGGATGTGCACCGTTCGTAAATAACTGCGTGTCCCGACGCGCCATCCCCCCTAAAATACCGGTCATTCCCCGATCCGCACCGCCCGAGGCGTTTTCTACATGTCTGTTACCGCAACTCCCGCCAGCCTCACGCCGGATCATCACGCGCAATTTATCGACCTGCTGAGCACCAGCCTGGCGCAGAACGCCTTTATCAAACTGGTGCTGGCCAAGTACGTCGGCGCTGAAGTCGACTTGCAGCGAATCATCATCAAGCAACTGACGGTCAAGGATCAGCCGTGCCTGTCCTTCGTCTATCGCTACAAGACGCGTGACATCACCAAGAATTTTCCGGTCGAAGAGGGCATCGCGACGATTGCTGCGCTGTTGCCGCAGGACTTCAAGAACGCTCACCTGCTGGCGCTGACCGATGAAGCCCAGCTCGAATACAGCAAGAAGGGCAAGAGCTCGCTGTTCAAGAGCAAACCCCAGCAACTGCGCGAAGTGCCGTCCGCCGAGCACAATCGCGAGAAGAACCGCTTCCTCGACCTGACCCGGCCGTTCCTCGCGGATCTCGGTGTAACGAACAGCAAGCACGAGCTGATTCCGGCGATGTCGCGCAAGTGGAAGCAGATCAACAAGTTCATCGAAGTCTTCAGCCATGCGCTGACGTCTTCGCCGCTGGCGCTGGATAAACCGGTACGGGTGGCGGACTTCGGTTCAGGCAAGGGCTACCTGACCTTCGCCATTCACGATTACCTGCGCAACACCTTGCACGCCGAAGGCGTGGTCACCGGTGTCGAGTTGCGCGAAGACATGGTTACCCTGTGCAACACCGCTGCCGCGCGCCTGGAGCATCCGGGGCTGGTGTTCAAATGTGGTGATGTACGCAGCGTGGCGCCGAGCGAGCTGGACGTGATGATCGCCCTGCATGCCTGTGACATCGCCACCGACTACGCGATCCACACCGGCATTCGTTCCGGTGCGGCGATCATCATGTGTTCGCCGTGCTGCCATAAGCAGATTCGCCTGCAAATCCAGAGCCCGGCGCTGCTCAAGCCGATGCTGCAATACGGTTTGCACCTCGGTCAGCAGGCCGAAATGGTCACCGACAGCCTGCGGGCGTTGTTCCTCGAGGCCTGCGGGTATGAAACCAAGGTCTTCGAGTTCATCTCCCTGGACCACACCAACAAGAACAAGATGATCCTGGCGGTCAAACGTGCGGAGCCGGTGGACCCGGCCCAGCTGTTAGTGAAAATCCAGGAGCTCAAGGCGTTCTACCACATCAGCGAGCATTGTCTGGAAACGCTGCTGCGAGCCGATGGGCTGCTTATTTGAACGGCTTGATCTGAATACCCACCGGTAACGTGCCCGGTTGCGCCGGGCGCACTGCCGTCTTGCGCCCGAGCATCACGGTGACAATCACCCCGACCGCAAACAGCCAGGTAATCGGTTCGATGTGTTCGCCAAAGAACAACGCCGAGAAGGCGATGGTGAAGAAGATCTGCAGCAGCTGGATCTGACTGACCCGGGCGATGCCACCCATCGCCAGCCCGGCGTACCAGGCGAAGAAGCCGATGAACTGCGAGAACAGCGACACGTAACCGAAGGCCCACCAGGTTTTCGCCGAAATCTCGCCTTGGTGCTGCAGCGCCAGATACGTCACCGGGCCGATCAACAGCGGTGTCGACAGCACCAGCGCCCAGCAGATCACCTGCCAGCCGCCCATCTCCTTGGCCAACCGGCCACCTTCGGCGTAACCCAGACCACCGATGGCAATCGCCCCGAGCATCAACAGATCACCGGCCTGGATGCTGCCGGCACCGCTGATCAAGGCGTAACCCAGGACCAACGCGCTGCCCAATGCGGCACAGGCCCAGAAGGCTTTCGACGGTCGCTCATGGGACAACCACGCTGCATACAGCGCTACGCACAAGGGCTGCAAACCGTTGACCAGTGCGCCATGAGACGCCGGCAGTGTTTGCATCGCCCAGGCCGAGAGCACCGGGAAACCGAGAATCACTCCAGCGATTACCAATGTCAGGCCTTTGATCTGTTTCCAGGTCGGCCATTTTTCCCGCCGCCAGAGCAGCAACATCGCCGCCGGAATCGCCGCGAACAACGCTCGGCCCAGACCATTGAGCAGCGGATGGACTTCTTGCACCACGATCCGGGTGAAGGGCAGGGTCAGGCTGAAGATGACGACGCCGAGCAGGCCCAGCGCCATGCCGGTGTTTTCGCGGGAGGACATAACGGTAACCAGAATTCGAAAGTGGCGGGAGAGCGTTCATCTAGCCATAAACCTGGAGCGCAGCGCTGCTACAGCTAGGCACAGAGTGACACGTACAGTTTTGAAGCAACCGCAAATCCTGTGGCGAGGGGGCTTGCCCCCGTCGGCCGGTCCGCGTTCGGGTGAAGCAGTCGTAAACAGATTGACGCGGTTTGTCTGAAAGAAAACGGTGTAGGGGTTGAGGGCCGCTGCGCGCCCCAACGGGGGCAAGCCCCCTCGCCACAAAGGCATCTGCGTGCTACAGGGAGTGCGCTGCTTTACGTAGTAGCTGGTTATTACCCGCCTCGCTGGATTCGGACTACCTTGAATACTCCTTCCTGCCCAATTTTTACCAGAGGAGTCATTCCCATGGCCGCGAAAAAAATTCTGATGCTGGTCGGCGATTATGTCGAAGACTACGAAGTGATGGTGCCGTTTCAGGCACTGCTGATGGTCGGTCACACAGTGCACGCGGTCTGCCCGGACAAAACCGCCGGGCAGACCGTGCGCACCGCGATCCATGACTTCGAAGGCGATCAGACCTACAGTGAGAAACCCGGTCACCTGTTCGCACTGAACTTCGACTTCGCCAAGGTCGATGCGGCGGACTACGACGCGTTGCTGGTGCCGGGTGGGCGGGCGCCGGAATACCTGCGCCTGAACGAAAAAGTCCTGCAACTGGTGCAAGCTTTCGACAAGGCCGGCAAACCGATTGCGGCGGTCTGCCATGGTGCGCAATTGTTGGCGGCGGCGGGGATTCTTGAAGGTCGCGAATGCAGCGCTTATCCGGCCTGTGCGCCAGAAGTGCGTTTGGCCGGTGGCACGTTCATCGATATCCCGGTGACGCAAGGCCACGTTCAGGGCAATCTGGCGACGGCTCCAGCCTGGCCGGCACACCCGAGCTGGCTGGCCGGTTTCCTTGGTCTGCTGGGCACCAAAATCACTTTGTAAGCGGAGGCCTGCGCATGTGCGAGCTGTACGTCAAAGCCGACCCGATCCTCTACGAGTCACGCTCGCGCTCGCTGCGCATCTGCGGGGTGGTGACCACGCTGCGGCTGGAGAACCAGTTCTGGGACATCCTCAGCGAGATCGCCGAAGTCGATGGCATGACCACCAACCAGTTGATCGCCAAGCTCTACGAAGAGGTGATGGACTACCGGGGCGAAGTGGTGAACTTCGCCTCGTTTCTGCGGGTCAGCTGCACGCGTTACCTGAGCCAGCGCCGGGTGACGACGCCGGAGTTGTCGGTGGTGCGCGCGGTGGTGAAGTAAGTGGGTTTGTATTGATCTTGAGGGCCCCATCGCGGGCAAGCCTTGCTCCTACGCGGTGCGCACAAACGCTATTGAACCGTAGGAGCAAGGCTTGCCCGCGATGAGGCCGGTACAGGCGACAGAAACCCCGACCTGGTCTTTACTCTGAAGCGCGAACCTCTCAATCGCCAAGGAGAACGAGCATGTCCGGATGGTACGAGTTGAGCAAAAGCATCACTGGCCAGTTTCGCTTTGTGCTGAAGGCGGCCAACGCCGAGACCATTCTTACCAGCGAGCTGTACACCACGCGCAGCGCCGCTGATAGCGGCATCGCCTCGGTTCAGGCCAATAGCCCACTGGATGAACGCTACGAGAAAAAAACCACCAAGGATGGCCATCCTTACTTCAATCTCACGGCTGCCAATCATCAGATCATCGGCAGCAGTGAAGCCTACTCTTCCGACACCGCGCTGGAAAAAGGCATCGCCAGCGTCAAGGCCAACGGGCCGACCAAGGTGATCAAGGACAAGACGCTGCCGGTGTTTTAAAGGCTGCTGATGATCATGCTCTGCATGGGAATGCAGCACGTGACGCTCGTTTCTGTTTGTCCATGAAGGCCAGGTCGAAGTCGATTTCATGAGCGAACGGGTGATTTTGAACCGTGGCGATGCGCTGCACTTCAACGCGCAAAAACCGCATCGCCTGCGCTCGGTGGGCGAGGTGCAGGCGCAGTTGCTGGTGCTGCATAGCGGCGAGGAGTGAGCTGGAGCTGCAGGTTCTGACTTGAGAGCACAGCTTTTGTGGCGAGGGAGCTTGCTCCCGCTGGGGTGCGAAGCAGCCCCGAAATCAGCAACACGATTGCGTCAGACACACCGCGCATTCTGGTTTGCGGCCGCTGCGCGACCGAGCGGGAGCAAGCTCCCTCGCCACAGGTGTCAGCGTTCGACCGGCACACTCAGTGTTGGGCTACCCAACGCATGGCTCTTCGAATCAAAAAACCTCAGCGCCACACCGGTCCCTTCAAACACCTTCGCGTAATGCCGCTTCTGGCTCTGGATGAACGCCGCGCTGCGCGGGTAAATCGAGATCGCCACGGTCTTCGGTTGTGCCTGGCGCAGTGCATGCACGATGTGAGCGTCCTGCTTGCCCAGGCTGTGGCCGAAGATGCACAGCGCGTCGCTTTGCTTGAGTAACTGGTCGTAGCAGAACGACAGGTAATCCGAACTGCGGATGGTCTTGAGCTTGTCTTCAGAGCTGCCTTCGCTGACGAACAGCGGCACGTCGTCCAGCGTCTTGATGGTGTTGTTGATCGCAAAACTGCCCAGCAGCGTGCCTTCGGTCGAGGTCAGTTTGCGCGCGGTGCCGTCCTGATTGCGCACCAGATGCAAGCCGCCATGCAGGTAGAGCAAGCGGGTTTTATCCGCGCTGCTGGCGCTCAGGTCGAAGCTTGGTTCGGTGCCGTGAAACAGGTCACTGATGGCATTGGGTTGGTGCTGGATCGCCCAGTAATTGAGCAGGTCGTAGTTGGTGGTGAACACCGTTGGATAGGCACTCAATTCCTGATTGATTGCCGCCAGGCTTGAGGCCTGCACCAGACGCCACGGGATGTGCACCGCATGCACGGTGTTGATCAGCGCTTCCTTGATCGCGTAGTAGCGATTGCGCGGTGCGGCGGAACTCACGGCCAGGGCCTTGTTGACCCGGCTGGTGGTTTTCAGTGCACTCAGCACTTGTTCGAAGCTGCGGGTTTGCATCGCGTCGAACACGCTCAGTTCGGACTGGCTCAACGGCTTTTCTTCGACCGTGCGGGCGTTCTCGAACAGCGAGTCGTAACCAAAATCATCCCACACCGCACGGCTGGCGCCGTTGCCCACCAGCAGCGCACTGAACGGGGTGGTTGCGCGCAACGCATTCCAGTCTTCTAGTTGGGCATCAAATTCCTGGAAATCGGTCATCGCGTCGGTCATCTCAAGCGGGTGGAGTGCAGGGCGCAGACTTTATCACGACCGGGTGTTGAGCCAGATCAAGATGCGCGGTGACGGATGGGTCGATCCTTTGGGCCTCCGCTGAATCGGGGTTGCCGGTTCGGCCCTATCGAAGAGGATTGGTGATGACCAGCACGTTTTTCATTCCTGCCGTGAACATCATGGGCACCGGTTGCCTCGACGAAGCCATGAATGCCATTCGCAACTATGGATTTCGCAAGGCCTTGATCGTGACGGACGCAGGATTGGCCAAGGCTGGCGTGGCAGGCTTGATCGCTGAAAAACTGGCGATGCAGGACATCGACTCGGTGATTTTCGACGGTGCCAAACCGAACCCGAGCATCGCCAACGTCGAGAGCGGCCTGGAACTGCTGCAGCGCAGCCAGTGCGATTGCGTGATTTCCCTGGGCGGCGGCTCGCCCCACGATTGCGCCAAAGGCATTGCGTTGTGCGCCACCAACGGCGGCAAGATCGCCGATTACGAAGGCGTCGACCAATCAGCCAAGCCGCAATTGCCGCTGATCGCGATCAACACCACCGCCGGCACTGCCAGCGAGATGACCCGTTTCTGCATCATCACCGACGAATCGCGCCACGTGAAAATGGCCATCGTCGACCGCAACGTCACGCCGCTGCTGTCGGTCAACGACCCGGCGCTGATGGCAGCCATGCCCAAGGGCCTGACCGCCGCCACCGGCATGGACGCCTTGACCCACGCCATCGAAGCCTACGTTTCCACGGCCGCCAACCCGATCACCGACGCCTGCGCACTGAAAGCCATCGAGCTGATCAGCCGCAACCTGCGCCTGGCCGTGCACGACGGCAGCGACATGATCGCCCGGGAAAACATGGCGTATGCGCAGTTCCTCGCCGGTATGGCATTCAACAATGCTTCGTTGGGGTTTGTGCATGCGATGGCGCACCAGTTGGGCGGCTTTTATGATTTGCCCCACGGCGTGTGCAACGCGGTACTGCTGCCGCACGTACAAAGCTTCAACGCCGCGGTCTGCGCCGAACGCCTGGCGGTAGTGGCGCAGGCTCTGGGTGCCAACACCCTCGGTGTCAGTCCGGAAGAGGGCGCCCAAGCGGCCATCGTGGCGATCCGCGCGTTGGCCAGGGATGTGGAAATCCCTGGTGGTTTGCGTGATCTCGGCGCCAAGTTGCAAGACATTCCGATCCTTGCCGCCAACGCCTTGAAAGATGCCTGCGGCCTGACCAATCCACGGGCGGCAGATCAGCGGCAGATCGAGGAGATCTTTCGCAGCGCGTTTTGACTGGCGGTGTTACCGGGCGCTTTGCTCGATGATTTCGGGACGCGGCACAAGCGTTACGCAGAGCATCGCGCCGAGGGCCAACAGGCTGCATAACAATGACAACGGCCAAGCCTGCTGACTGACCAGCAGGCTGGCGATGCCACCGATGATGGCGGCCATCAGTTGGTGGATAAAGCCGCTCAAGGCCATTGCATAAGCACCACTGACCGGCGAGCCATCGTTGGCCAGGGACAGGCTGATGGGATAAATCAACGATTGGCCAAGCACCGCAACGCAGTAAGGCAACCATAGTAGTAACGCCAGCGCAGTTGCCTGCAGGCTGCCCAGTAGCATGACCGCGCTGCCGACCAACACCAGACCCACCCCCGCGTTCATCAACCGGTGCTGACCGGTGTGCAGGACGTAGCGATTGATCACCAGCGCCCCGAAAAAATAGGCTGCACTGATTGGCCATCCCAAGAGGCCGTACTCGACCGCAGACCAGTTGAACGTACCTTGCAGAATTGCCGGTGCGGCGGTGTTGAACGCGACGATTACCCCGTAACCGAGACCACCGGCGAGTGCAGGAAGCAGAAAATGCCGATGACGCAGAATGCGCCAGTAAATGGGCCAACTGGATGACTGACTTTTCGTTTCTGGCAATGTCGGGAAGGTGACCCGTGCCACCACTGTCCCCATCAACAGGCTCGTGCCGCCCAGCAAATAAAAGATCGCTGACCAACCCAGTGCAACCTGTATCAGTGAGCCCAGGTATTGTCCAATCCCCAACGCGACCACAAAGGAAATCGAAATCCAGGACAGTGCCTTGGCTAACAGATCTCCGCGAAAGCTGTCGCGAATCAGCACTCGGGCCATGACTGAAATCCCGCTGGCGCCAATACCCTGAACCAACCGTAGTGCAAGGAATGACTCCAGGGTGGTGCCCATGGGCAAGGCCAGATTACCCAGCCCATAGATGCCTAACGCTGCGATCAGCACCGGTTTGCGGCCAATGCGCTGGCTCAGGCTGCCCCAGAACAACATGGGCAGCGCCATGCCGATCAGGTACACCGCCAGCCCCCAGGAGACGTGCGAAGCATCGCTGTTCAGGTACCGGGCAATCTCCGGCAGGGCCGGGAGATAAATGCTCATGCCCAACTGCGCGAGAAAAACCGTAGAGCAAGTGATGACGAGTGTTGTGCTGCTTTTCAAGGACTGTTTCCTGGTGGGTCAGTGGCCGGGGTGTCGGCTGTGAGCGCGCAATAGGTCGATGATCAGCTCGCAAAAACGGCTGATCTGCGAGGGTTCCATGTCCGCACCAAAGGTCATTGCTTCAGTGCTGCCCGATCCGTATGAGGCTTTTAAAGCGTTGGATATTAACCTGAAGTTAGAAGGCTCAGTGTCGTTCGATGGATGCACCCGGCATCGCGGCCCTCGTGTCGTGTCGACGATCAGGCATTGAGCGGGTTGAATCGGCAGGTCGGGCAGGCGATAGTGCAGGGCTGATCTTTTATCGATTGATGACGTTCGCAAGGAACAGGGAATGACCTTGAAATACAGCTGGTTGGGATGTGTGGCAATGAGTGGTGCGCTGGGCGCGACCCAGGCGTATGCCGAGTGTGTAACACCGCCATTGCCCGAGGGTGTACCGGGTTATTCGGTGTGCAAGGACTGGCCGGCCTACAGCGGCCAGACCATTACTGCACTGTCGCAGATTGAGCCGGACTCGACTCATAGCGATGAGCCTGACGGCATGGGTATGTACGACTTGAAACTGGCGGTGGTGTCCAACGTTGATGGCAAGCCGCTGGCTCACTACTCCAAAGCCTCGGTGTTCAGCTCCGATGCCATCCGGTTCGATGGGCTGAGCATCGATACCGCGCGCTACAAACTCACCTCCGATCTGCGAGCGTTTGGCGTGCGAGCAGGTTTCACCGGCTCGTCGCGGGCCAATCCTTTCGGCGAGTCCCAGCTGTCGCTGTATGTTCGCGAAGGCAACACGCTGCGTCCGGTACTGGAGCAACTGGTGATCGAATCCGCTAGCGGTGAGTGGGATACCAACTGTGCGGGCGAGTTCTCGAACATCAAACGTACTCTGGATATAGCCAAAACCAGCAGCCACGGCTTCGCCGACCTGATCGTTAAATCGGTGACCACCGGCTCGCAAGACTCGGTGAAAAATGGCGAATGCGAATCCAAAGATACAGTGGGGAAAACGGTACTGACGACGTTGCGGTATGACGGTCAGCGGTATGTCGTTCCGAAAGAGTTAAAAGGGCTCTGAACCGATGCTATCCGGTTTCAACCACCTAACCCTGGCGGTCACTGATCTGGACCGCAGCGTGGCGTTCTATCATGGCCTGTTGCAACTGCGCCTCGACGCCACTTGGGACGGCGGCGCCTATCTGTCGTTGCCGGGGTTGTGGCTGTGCCTGTCTCTCGATCCGCTGCGCGAGCCTGAGGCGGCGGTCGATTACACCCATTACGCATTCAGCGTAGGCGCCAGCGACTTCCCGGTATTGGTTGAACGACTGCGAGCTGTGGGTGTTTTAGAGTGGCGGGACAATCGCAGCGAAGGCGCGTCGTTCTATTTTCTGGATCCGGATGGGCACAAGATCGAGGCCCATGTCGGGGATCTGGTGTCGCGCCTTGAGGCGTGCCGCCAGAGGCCTTATGCCGGGATGAAGTTTTTCACTCCGTGACCGGGCGCACTCCCGGCATGTCCATAGCTGATCTTTCCGAGTTTTGTTGGCGGTAGCGCCGCATACGCTATTCTGATCGGCATTGTGGGCACTCGTCGGGTGCGCATGTTGTATCAGCGTCATGAGCTGGCAATTACCCGGATTTGCGGGGTAATGTTCACCGGTTTCGCCATCAATGCCTGACTGCACGCGGTACCAGGGTTGCTGACGAACAAGGTTTGAGGCTGCGCGCAGGGCTGCGACAGCTGCATCAGGACATCCGTTTCAGCGATGCCGGGTCCAGGGATTGATACTCACGGCTGCACTTTTGGACAGTATCCATCTTTGATGAGCACCAGTAATTCCGCGCCGCTGGCGAGTTACATCGATCTTTTGCTCGACGTCGTGTGTGCGGTCGATAGCCAGGGGCGCTTCGTCTTTGTCAGTGCCGCCAGCGAGCGAGTATTCGGCTACACCCCGGACGAGCTGATCGGCCAGCCGATGATCGAGATGGTCCACCCGGCCGATCGCCAACGGACCCTGGACGCCGCCCGGGAAATCATGCGCGGTCAGCCCAACCCGAACTTCGAAAACCGCTACCTGCGCAAAGATGGTCAGGTGGTGCATCTTCTCTGGTCGGCGCGTTGGTCTGAAGTCGATCAACTGCGCATCGCCGTGGCCCGTGACATCACCGAGCGCAAACAGGCAGAGTCCCGGCAGGCCGCACTGTACGCGATCTCCGAAGCAGCCCATGCCGCTGAGGATCTGCTGGCGCTGTTCAAGCTCGTTCATCAATTGATTGGCGAATGGCTGCCGGCGCTGAACTTCTCGGTGGCGCTCTATGACGAGCACTGCGAGCAATTGAGTTTCCCGTACCACGTCGACGAACACGAGAGCGATCCGCTGTGCAGCGTTACCGGCCGGCTTTGCACCGAGGTGATCGAAACGGGGCAGCCGGTGCTGGTGACGCCTGACCAACCTTTCTCGATGCCCGGACTGTTCGAGGTCGGCAATGGCCAGGACTCACCCTGCTGGCTGGGTGTGCCGCTGAACTCACAGAAAGGCACCATCGGTGCGCTGATCGTCAAAAGCGTACCCGGTGGTGAACGCTATACCGAGCGCGACAAGGAGCTGCTGCAATACGTCTGTGCCCAGCTCGCGGCAGCCATTGAGCGCAAGCAATTGCACTGCCGGCTGCAATTCATGGCGCAGCACGACCAGTTGACCCGCTTGCCTAACCGCGAACTGTTGCGTGAACGCCTGACTGCTGCCCTCGGTAAAGCCAGAAGAAACTCTGGACGCATGGCGCTGCTGTACGTCGACCTGGACCACTTCAAACAGGTCAACGACACCTATGGCCATGGCGTCGGCGACATGTTGCTGCAAGCGGTGGCCAATCGACTGCAAGGCTGTGTGCGTGAGTCCGATACGGTGGCGCGCATTGGCGGTGATGAGTTTGTCGTTCTGCTCGACAGCATTCAGGCCGCCGAAGATGCAGCCCGTGTGGCGATCAAAATCCGTCAGGTGCTTGGCCAGCCGATGCGTCTGGACAGCCACACCCTGAACATCCTTCCGAGTATCGGTATTGCGCTCTACCCCGAGCATGGCAGCGAAGAAAAGCAATTGTTCAAGCATGCGGATGAGGCCATGTACGCAGTCAAACGCCTGAGTGGACGGCTGGACCGCGTCTGATTCGGCTTCCATTCTGGCGCCGTTCGTCGTGGCCGGTGCAATTTTTCTAAACCTTTGCGGTGTTTTAACTTCAGACGTCAGGCGGGGAAACCCGTTGCACTCATTTGCCTGTTCAAGGAGGGCGCGACCATGAGCCGTATGGCCAGCCGATTATCGACCATCAGTTTTGTCGTGTTGCTAGGCCTGGGCGCCAGCAACGCTTTTGCCCAGTCGCCAACCGACTTCATCAATGACACCTCGGTCAAAGGTATGGCAGACATCGAAGCCAGCCGCCTGGCTCACCAGAAAACCGAATCCAAAGAGGTCAAGGATTACACGATTGTGGTGATCAACGACCGCACCACGGCTAACCAGCATCTGGCGAAAATCGCCAAGAAACTTGATCTGCCCGTCGCCCCCAGAGACGAGGTGGCCAGTAAGGCCAAGGCGCTGATTCCTGAGGTCAAGGACGACGACTCGTTCGACACGGCCTTTGCCGCCAGCCAGGTGAAAACCACCCAGGAAGCCATCGAACAGTTGAAGCAGGAAGCACAAACCACCGACGTACCGGAGCTCAAGGCCTTCGTTGCAGAAACCCTGCCCAAGCTCGAAAACCATTTGCATATGGCAAGGGCCCTTCAGGCCAACAGCCAATCGGGTCGGGTGGATGGTTGAGTCATGCATGCTCACTTGATCCGTAGCCGCTGGCGAAGCCTGCGTTCGAGGGTGCAACCCTCGCAAAACCGTGTTCTCTGTATCTCGGAAATGATGCGGTGTCACATTTACGGCCGCTACGCGGGCCGAACGCAGCCTTCGGCAGCTGCTACAAAGTAGGTGGCGAGCCGGTACCGCTTCGAGCCTCGCCACAAAAACAGTCCGGGCACTTTAGCTCGACAGCTTTACCCCAACCGTCCAACTGAAATACCCCAGCACTTCACAGCTGCTGTTCACCAGCATAAAGCTCAGCTCGCATTGCTCGACACCGGTGCTCAACTGCTGGCAATGCCAATAGTGATCATCGGCTTTTACCGCGAGCGGTTCGGTGGGGGATTCGGGATTGGGGGCCGGCAAGGTCTGGCCGTTATGCACCACCAGATGCGGTTTTGAGAACACACCGGCGTCGCCCACAGTCAGGTTGTAAAATACCACGCTGTGTTCGGCGTGCAGGCCGACGGTTCGGCCACGGATGTGGAAGGTTTTGGTTGAACTTGCCGGTAGTTCAAGGCAAGTGCTCTTGGACGTTGGCGTTGTCCCCAGGGACGCGCCAAAGGTGAAAATGAAGCCGTCCTCGATCACGGTCGGTTGCTGCGGGTCGAGGCTCGGTTCCGGGTAGCGGGTGAGCAGGGTTTCGGCGTCGATAATCAGCAACACATTGGTTGCCTGCTCAGTGGTGGATGACGGGTTTGCGCTGGTATCTGTGGACATCACGGCTTCCTTTCATGATGTGGGTCGATCGCGGCCACCGCTGCGGCTTACGCAAGACATCCAGTTCCAGTCGGGGCGCGAGGCAGAGGGGAAAGCCCCTTGTCGCCAAGGGGCCGTCCAGATCAGTTACGGATGGTGATGAACGGATCCCACGAGCAGCAACCTACAATCTGGCAGTCCCGGTTCACGATCAGGAAGTTGAAGTGATAGGTCACGCTGCCGGTGGCCAGGGTTTCCGAAGACCAGTAATGGTTATCGACTTTCTGGCAGCTAGGCACTGACGGGTTGCTGGTGTTTGGCACGGCAACACACGCGGTGGCCTTGCGTGGCGTCGGTGTCGAGATCAGCTCATTACCCGCGTTGCCGATGAACTTGTAGAAAATTACCGCTGTTTCGAAGCTCTGCGACAGGCTGGTTTCGCGCCAGCGAATCAGGTCACCGACCGAGGCTTTCAAATTGAGTTCACCACCGGCCTGGCCATTGATCACGTTGTCCCGGTTGGTGACCATGTACACATGACTGACATCGATGAGCGTTGGCGCGTTGGGATTTTTGCTGATGTTCGGGTAGTTTTTCAGAATGGATTCGGTGTCGATCGAAACAAGCACATCCGTGACTCGAGACATAGTAAAGCTCCTTGTTCATAGTGAGGGCCTGGCGTCTACCAGGCACAACAACGCTTGATTGCCATACGGCTGCTGTAAGCGCGCTACTACGGGGAACCTACCGATCACAAGGTACGAGCTGGCCTGGCTCCTTGCCTATAAAAGTGACCGGCCAGGGTTCCTTCCAACAGGCCGCGTCTGGAATATAGATGCCCGTCTTAAGCTGTCAAAACAGACGGGGCTTCGTTCGACGAACGGTCGTTTTGCTTCTAATTTCCGATGTTTTGGCGATAAGAAAATGGCGATCCAGAACGTTTCCCAAGCGTTGATTTCCCTCTGAATTGTGTGCCATTGAGCAACGATTACCGACCTCGGCAGCTTCACTTCCAGGGTGTCGGAGAATTGACCGTCGATGGCTTTGAGCAAGCCTTGCGCCGATCGCCGATCGCCGATCGCCGATCGCCGATCGCCGATCAGAGCAACTGCAATGCGTCCGGACGCGCACCGGGAAATACGTTCTGCAACTGCGAAGCGGATAAGCCCCAGGTCCTGCCAAGTAAACCACCGAGCAGGTTCCGATAGTTGTTGAGCACCGGGTAATCGCGGTTTTGCAGCAGGCTTTGTGGGTTGACCGCCACCTGTTCACCCACGATGCGTCCACCGCGAACGTTGCCGCCGAGTACCCAGTACACCGTGCCATGCCCGTGGTCGGTGCCCCTGGCGCCGTTTTCACGAAAGGTGCGACCGAACTCCGAGACCACCACCACGGTGGTGTTGTGCCATTCATCCCCCAGCGCCTGGGCATAGGCGACCAGACCTTCACCGAGGTTCGCCAGGTTGTTGGCCAGTTGGCCGCTGGTGCTGCCTTGATTGACGTGGGTATCCCAGCCGCCGACATCGACGAAACCCAGTCGGTACTGGTCGCGCATCAGTGTTGCCATGCGCCGGGTCTGGGCCGCAAAGTTCTGCGCATTCGGCGCGCCACGATTGGCCTTGACCATCTCTTCTTGCAGATCCCTTGACACCTGCTGGCGCAGTTCAAGGCCACCGGCTGCGGAGGCGGCATAAGGTGTGTTTTGGTACATCGACGAAAGAATCGCCGACTGCCGAGCATCGAAGGCTGGTTTCGAGGTACCGCGCAACGAGATGTTAGGGATGGCGTTGCCGCCCTGAAAACTCAGGGGCAAAGCATCGGTGAACGCGATGGGCGCACTGTTCGGCACCTGACGCGACAAGCGTGCAAGAAAGCCCGAGTCGTAATGGTTACGCTGTTGGCTCGGTTCGCCAGACTCGATGTTGTCCTGGGTTTCGAAGTGACTGCGGGACACGTCATCGGTCCCGGCGAACGGCACGAAGGCGATCTGCTTGCGTTGCCACAACGGGTAGATCGAATCACGTAAAACCGGGTTCAGGCCCCAATGGCTGTCCAGTGCAATGGCGCTGTTGGGGTTATGCGAGTCTGGTCGGGCAATGGCGAGAGTCGGACGCGAGTCGTAGTAAAAGTCGCTGGAGTAGGGCACCAGCAGGTTGTTGCAGTCGTAGCCGCCGCGCAGGAATACGATCAGAAAGCGCGGTGCCGAAACGGGGGCGGCGAACAGCTTTGCACTAAACGACAAGGACGGCAGCGACGCGGCTGCTACAGCGGCAATCAGCAGTTCTCGACGATTCATGGCGACACCCCATTACGCAGCTTAACGGTTATTGAAGTCAGGTGAGGCAAGCAAAAAGGTGTTCCATTCCTGAGGCGACACGGCCTTGTTCAGCGCGCCAAGGGTCGCTGCTGAAAGGTGCGGAGAGATGGTTTCGTAGAACAACGGTGTGGTGATCATCGGAAACCCCGGACCGGGCAGGTTGCTGCCTTGTGGGGTAAACAATCGGTTATCCCCGCGCCCGATTGCCCGGGCGATTTCGAAGCGTTTGGACATCTGCCCCGAGCTCGACCAGCCGCTGGATTCCAAAGGCCAGCCGTCCGGTGTCACGTGACCGAATACTGGCTGCCCCAACTGATTGAGCCAATTGATCATCGGCCTCGCGTTGGCTAGCGGCTTACCGTCATAGGCCAGCCGCACCGCCGACACCACAAACTGCATCGGGTCCTTGAATTTGGTACCAGTGCTTTGCAGCAACTCCTTGGACTCGAACAACGTACGCATCACTTGGGCGATATCGCCGTCGCTGTCCTGGAAGGTCTTGGCCATCCGTTCCACCAGCGCGGGCGGCGGCTGATCGGCAACGAAGTATTTGGCCAGCTGTTGCGAGACAAAATGCGCACAGGCTTTCTGCCGGGTGATCAGCTCCACGGCCTGACGGATCTCGTCAAAGCCGCTGCCCCTGATCGGATGGCCAAGCAGTACCTTGTCGCTGAAGTCGTGACGGCGCGGATTGAATTCAAACAGCCCTTCGCGCACCACCAAGGTCTGTAACCGAGGAGCAAACTTCTGCGTGCGACCATCAAGCGGCATCAGCCCGGCGCCGGTCAGAATCAACGCCAGTTGCTGCACGTCTTGCTGGGTATAGCCGGAGCCGACGCCCAGAGTGTGTAACTCCATCAATTCGCGGGCGTAGTTCTCGTTGACCTTGCCCTTGGCATTTTGCGCGTTGTCCAGGTACTCAAGCATCGCCGGACTCTTGAGGGTGGCCATCACCAGATCCTTGAACTTACCCAGCGCGTGTGGGCGGATTGCGTGTTCTGCGTAGTCCGCCGTCAGCACCCGTATGCGACCTTTACCTTGAAACACGCTGAAGTGGTTGAGCCAGAAACCCACCAACTGCTCCTTGAGCTGATTGGGCCCATACACCGCACGCAACAGCACGGCTTCACGCGCTTGTTCTGCGAGTTCGTTGGCTTGTTGTTGCGCATCTTTTTTCGCGGCGTTTTTGGCGTCGCCTTCGGGCATGGCCTTGAGCTGTTCCTGCTGGCTCTTGAATGTCTGCAACAAGGACTCGGGTGGCGCGCTTAATACCGGATAGCTGTGCAACAGCGCGTTGATTGCCGGTGGCAGTGGGTCATTGATGCGGTCGGCCAATTGGGCTTGAAGCAGACCTTCACGGCCCATGCTGCGCAAGCGCGCCAGGTTGGCGGCATCCAGATCGAAGCCATCGCGGCGCAGCCAGGCAATGTCGCTCGGGTTGAGCGTTGCGGGGGGGCCGGCCAAGGCGAGTGAGGGAAACAACAGCAAACAGGTCGACAGACACAACGGGCGCAAAACGGCATGTGGCATGTGCATGTAGGAGGTTCCCGAGTATCAAGAGAGACGTCGACTGCAGCCAGTGTAGTTTCCACCCGTGAAGCTGACGCGATGCTGAATAACGTGCATCTAGAGCAGTTCAACAAAGTCGGCATTGCACTTGTTCTCGCAGGTTCTGCGATCTGTGGAAGGTCAACTTTTCTTTACACAGTTCCTGTGGGTGGGTTCAGGTATTAGACAGATATCTACTGGTACAAATATTCATACGCCAAGCAGGAGCGCGGCGGTAAAGGGGGCATGGTTGTACAGGGTTACTCTATTGGCCGATGAGCCTCAGGAGGCAGCATGTTGTTACGTTACGCGGCATTGGTAGCAGTGGTCATCGCGGCCTCCGGTTGCGTACAGGAGCGTGTGGTTCACGATCGGCGTCCACCACCACGCGAGTACGTCGAAGTCATCGCGCCACAGCCACCACCGGTCCAGGTGATCGAAGTGGAGCCCGCGGGCCGGCCAGGTTATGTCTGGTCGCGCGGTTACTGGCGCTGGGAAGGCGGGCGTTATGTCGCCGTTCGTGGGCACTGGGAACCGGAACGCCGGGGTTATCGTTACGTGCACCCGCATTGGGAACAGCGCAACGATGGCTGGCATTGGCAAGGCGGGGGCTGGGCTCACTAGATCCAGCGTTTCGCCGAATCAAAAAAGAGCGACCTTCGGGTCGCTTTTTTGTGCTGTCCGGACGCTGTCACGATCTCGAATTCATGACAATACGTAGCAGCTGCCGAAGGCTGCGTTCGAGTGCGAAGCGCTCGTAAAATCAGGCAACGCGTTCTTTCAGGTTAACCGTGGATTCAGGGTTTACGACTGCTGCGCAGCCGAACGCAGCCTCCGGCAGCTGCTACGAATCGCGTTCCCTCTCATCCAGCCGAGTCTTGACGAACTTGGCAGGGCCGTCGCTTACTGGCGCCCCACGAGCGAAACGCAGAGTCTAGCGCGTCGCTCATGTCCTGATTCGTTACAGGAGTACGCGATGAGCTGGTCTGCCAAACAGTATGTGGCTTTCGAAGATGAGCGCACGCGCCCGGCGCGCGATTTGCTGGCCGCTATCCCGAACACCGATGCGCGTTCGGTGATCGATATCGGCTGCGGCCCCGGCAACTCTACCGAATTGCTCGTGCAGCGCTTTGCCAGCGCCAAGGTGCGTGGCCTGGACAGCTCAGCCGACATGATCGACGCCGCCCGCAAACGCTTGCCGGACGTACGTTTCGACATTGCCGATATCGCCGCCTGGAGCGAGCCCGGCCCGTTCGATGTGATCTTCGCCAACGCGGTGTTCCAGTGGTTACCCGACCACGCCACGCTGTTGCCGTCGCTGGTGGCCAAGCTCGCACCGGGTGGCAGCCTGGCGATTCAAATGCCCGACAACCTCGATCAACCGTCGCATCGAATGATGCGTGAAGTCGCCAATAACGGGCCTTGGGCCCGCAAGCTTGCGGACGTCGCCGGGAAACGGACGACCCTGGACGATGCCAATACCTACTACCAAATGCTGTGTTCGTGCGCCTCGCGGGTCGATGTGTGGCGCACCACCTACCATCACCCGCTGGCGGGCGGCCCTGCGGCCGTGGTCGAGTGGTTCAAGGGCAGCGGTTTGCGGCCGTTTCTTGAACCACTCGACGAGGCGGAAAAAGCGCAGTACATCGAGCAATACCTGGCTGCGTTAGAGCCATTCTTCCCGGTACTGGCCGATGGTTCGGTGTTGCTGCCGTTCCCGCGTTTATTCATCGTAGCGACCCGCTAAAGGTCGTTGTTGCATCAGGGCTGAGGCCGTTGCCCTCAGCCCTGTTGCAACACTTTCAACGCCGCCGAGGCGAGGAAGCCGGAGCGGCTTTTCTCTTCCGGGTGATGCAGCACGTATTCGTCGATACGGGTCAGCAGATAGCCGGGCAGGGTGATGTTGAGTTTCTGCGCCTTGCCCAGGTACTTGGTGACATCGATGTCCACCAATGCCCAGGTAACGCCGGCGTACTGCGGATTGGCTGCATGCACGGTGACCTTGTTGGCGGGCGGAATCGCCGAGCCGTCTTCGGCGAGTATCTCGAAGTGGCCTTCGATGGCTTCGCGCGCCATGGCGATCGCATCGTCCAGGTCATCACCGGCCGAGAAACAGCCCGGTATATCCGGCACTTCCACGCCCCAGGCGTGTTCGTTATCGCCCATTGAAATCGCAATTGGGTAAAGCATGTACGTTGTCCTCCGGGTGCTGTTCGCCGACTCAATACAGCAGGGCCTGTTGCAGGATGCTGACGGCCGTTTTGGTCAGTAAATCCTTTTTTGGGTGTGGGACAGTGACCAGGCCGGGCTTCGTGGGATGCTTGAAGTGGTGGTGACTGCCCCTGACCCGTACCAGATACCAGCCGTCTGCGACGATTTGGGTTATCAAATATCGGCTATTCACATCACTTCCCTGTGCTGTGTAGGTGGTTACTATACCTACTGAAAATAAGTTATCAACACTATAACCACCGCTGGTGGCGACAGAATGGATGAGTGGTAGGGAACAGTGTAGGAACCACTGCAAAACGCGGTGTCCAGGAGCTGCGCTGGAGTGTTTCTGATTCCTTCAACGCCAGCTCAACGCGTGTTATTGCTGAATGGCGGGCATGAAAAACCGGTCACTGAGGACCGGTTTCTCTTGTCTCTGCATCTTCTGTTTAAAAGGTGAGTTTTCGGCACCGCGCTTCCCTCGCAGAGAAAACCGATGCCGAGAATCACGTAGTCGCTACTCAAGCAGCTGATCAATCAATACCGCATTGGTATAGATCAAGCTTCCATCGCTTGCTCGATGTCCGACCAGATGGAACTGACCACGTTCGTCGTGCAAATAGACGCGCATTTGGCAGTCGGACAAGGGGCCGTATCCCTCAGGCAGGATCAAATCCATTGAACTCATGTCGACATCGACCATGGCTTCACGCTCATGGGTCTTTTGCAGACGTTCTTCAGCTTCCTCCAGGCGCAGATGGAGGGGGGCATCGACGTCAAAATGGATCTCTCCCACCGGGGTGGATTTTTGGGCGCCGCTGATTTTGCACCAGCCTTCGATCGTCAAGGCACTCATGACGGAACCTCCGTTGTGGACTGCTGGACTCTGTAGCTCGGGCCACTTCTGGTCGATCTCTACCGTCCGTAATCAGAAATTAAGTATAGCTGGCAACCGGGCGTCGCTTGGGGGCGTGGGGCTCGATCCTGATTATTTTGACTGATCGGAAACAAGTCGCTATGCCCAATTGAGTACCGGGAGGCGTGATGCTGAATATCTTTAGCTATAGGTGGCGAATGGATTTAACTAATTAACTTGTTGTTGGAGTTGGAATGCTCGTGCGTCACGGTACTTCAGGAAAAGCGCTTGCTCCGTTCCTGCACTATACTTCTTGCTGACTTTACCGTCAGGAGCAGTGGTGCTTGTCTGCTCTGCTGGGACGTCAGATTAATATTAATTTGACGATGCTGTTAAGTGGCGATGCTTTTGCATAATCCACGCGTGACAGGAATAGGATGAAGAGAAAATGGCAATAGCAATTATCTTGATTCTAATCGTTGTTGCATCAGTGTTGTTCAACATCCTGGCGCCTTGGCATGCGACACCGGCCGCTTCCAACTGGGGGTCGATAGACACCACCCAGTTCATCACCCTGATCATCAGCGGAATATTTTTCATCGCCATCACGGTATTTATGGCGGTCGCCGTGATGCGTTATCGTCACAAGGACGGTGCCAAGGCGGCCTACCAGCCAGGCAATAAGAAATTGGAGTTATGGTTAATTATCGTTACCTCGGTCGGTATTGCCGCGATGTTGGCGCCAGGCCTGGTTGTTTATAGTGATTTCGTCCGGGTGCCGAAAAAAGCTTATGAACTTGAAGTGGTTGCCCAACAGTGGCAGTGGGCTTTTCGTTTTCCCGGTCGGGACGGAAAGTTGGGCAAGTCGGATATCAAGTTTGCTGATTCCATCAACCCTTTCGGTCTTGATCCCAAGGATCCTGCAGGGCAGGACGATATATTGATACTCAACAATGAAGTTCACCTTCCGCTCGATCAGCCGGTAAAAGTTTTACTGCGTTCCAAAGATGTGCTGCACGATTTCGATGTACCGCAAATGCGCGGCAAGATGGACATGGTGCCGGGGATGGTGTCGTACTTTTGGTTTACGCCAACTAAAACCGGGCAATATGAAATTATGTGCGCTGAATATTGTGGTGTAGGGCATTACAACATGCGCGGCCATATGATCGTGGACGAACAGGGCGCCTTCGATCAATGGTTGAGCAGCCAACCGACTTTTGCGCAGACATTAGCGGCAGCTGCCAAACCCAGTCGCGACAGCGTGCTGGAAAAAGGCCGGCTGTTGGTCGAGAAGTACGGCTGCAACGCCTGCCATAGCCAGGATGGCAGTGCCAGTCTCGGCCCGGGATGGAAAGGGTTGTACGGCCGCACTGAACAGCTTGCCGATGGCACCAGTGTGCAGGTCGATGAGGCTTACCTTAAATCGGCGATTCTCGATCCAAAGGCCCGGCGGGTGCAGGGCTACCCGCCGGTCATGGTGGCCTATACTCTCAATGAAGATGAACTGGGTGCTCTCGTTACCCTGATCAAATCACTGGGTACCGCGCGCCAAGGCGATGAGCTTTCTGCCGCGGGTGAAGACTTGGCGGCGCAGGGACAGCAGCTGGCCAAGTCGTTCGGCTGTCTGGCCTGCCACAGTGTCGATGGCAGCAAGGGCGTCGGCCCCAGCTGGCAGGGCCTGTATGGCAAGACAGAAACCCTTGAGGACGGTACGAGGATAAAGGTCGATGAGGACTATATAAAAGAATCGGTTCTCAAGCCTAACGCCAAAATCGTCAAGGGTTACGCACCCATCATGCCGACCTTTACGCCGAGTGATAAGGAGTTGAGCGCACTGATCGCTTTTATCAAATCCAAAGCGAATGCCGACGCTGACGCGAGCAAGGCGGAGCCAGGAAAGTAGCCGTAAGCAGCCAGCAATACACCGAAACTTCAGTTGGAGGATGACGTGATGGCCTATGCGGAGCAAGCCGAAACAGAAGCACTGCACGAGCCCAAGAGTTTCCTGACCAAATATATCTGGAGTCAGGACCACAAGGTCATCGCCATTCAGTATTCCTTGACGGCTATATTCGTGGGCATCATCGCCGTGGTGTTGTCCGACTTGATGCGCTTGCAGATAGGCTTCCCTGGTAGTTTGGGGTTCATGGACGCCAGTACTTACTATCAAGCGATGACCATGCACGGCATGATCATGGTCATTTATTTGCTGACGGCCTTGTTTCTCGGCGGCTTCGGCAACTATCTGATCCCGCTGATGGTGGGGGCCCGTGACATGGTCTTCCCCTACGTCAACATGCTGAGTTACTGGACCTACCTGCTCGCGGTACTGGTGTTGCTCGCCAGTTTCTTTGTTTCTGGCGGACCCACCGGTGCGGGCTGGACGCTCTATCCGCCACAGTCCATTACCAAGGGGACACCGGGGACCGAGTGGGGCATCGTACTGATGCTCGTCTCACTGGCGATTTTTATCGTCGCAACCACCATGGGCGGGTTGAACTACGTCACCACGGTGTTGCAGGCGCGCACGCACGGCATGACATTGTTTCGCATGCCGCTCTCCGTATGGGGAATCTTCATGGCCTCGATTATGGCCTTGCTGGCGTTCCCGGCGTTGTTTGTCAGTGCGATCATGACGCTGTTCGACAAGCTGTTGGGCACCAGTTTCTTTATGCCGGCGATCATCTCGCTGGGGCAGCAGCTCGATCACCAGGGTGGCAGCCCAATATTATTCCAGCACCTGTTCTGGTTCTTCGGCCACCCGGAAGTCTATATCGTTGCTCTCCCGGCGTTTGGTCTGGTCTCCGACTTGATCAGCACGCATGCGCGTAAAGGTATCTTCGGTTACCGAATGATGGTGTGGGCCATTATTGCGATTGGCGTACTCAGCTTTGTGGTCTGGGCACACCATATGTATGTCAGCGGAATGAACCCCTACTTTGGCTTTTTCTTCGCCACCACCACCTTGATCATCGCGGTGCCGACCGCACTGAAAGTCTACAACTGGATTCTGACCCTGTGGCGGGGCGACATTCATTTGACCGTACCGATGCTGTTTGCCCTGGCCTTTATCGTCACCTTTCTGGTCGGCGGTCTGACCGGGTTGTTTCTCGGTAATGTGATCGTGGACATTCCGCTCTCGGACACCTATTTCGTCGTGGCCCATTTTCATATGGTCATGGGGGTCGCACCGGTACTGGTGGTGTTCGGCGGCATTTATCATTGGTTCCCGAAAGTCACCGGGCGCATGACGAACGACACCCTCGGCAAGCTGCATTTCTGGATTACCTTTCTCGGCACCTACGCGATTTTCTTTCCCATGCACTACCTGGGGTTCCAGGGTATGCCACGCCGCTACTACGCCTATGACAACTACGCGTTCATTCCGCAGTCGGCGCAAGAACTGAATTCTTTCATTACGGTGGTCGCATTGATCGTCGGCGTTTCCCAACTGCTGTTCCTGTTCAACCTGGCCTGGAGCACTTTCAAAGGCAAGCCCGCAGGCAGTAACCCCTGGGGCGCAGCCAGTCTGGAATGGCAAACGCCGGACACCCCGCCGGTACACGGTAACTGGGGCGCGAAGCTGCCGGTCGTGTATCGCTGGGCCTACGACTACAGCATGCCGGGAATAGACCAGGATTTCGTTCCGCAAACGGTCTCCGACGAGGAGCTGGAGCAGATGCGGCAACTCAGTGCCGGAGCCAGGATTGCGGACGTTAAGACATGAACAGGCTGCTATTGAGAAACGCCGACGGTGCTGACCCCGGCGGTAGTTGGAGTGGTGGTCCTGAGGATATTCAGGCCGCCGAGGCTGCCAATAGAATCCAAAACGCAAGAGTCGGCCTGCGCTTGTTTCTGGCCGTGGTGAGCTCGTTATTCTTTCTCTTTCTGGTCGCCTTTATCGAGCGCTCGCAAATGGCCGACTGGCAACCCCTGACGGAGCCCTTGGCGCCCTTGGCCAACCTTTGGCAGCTATGGCTGAATACGGCTTTTCTGGTATTCAGCTGCATCGCCCTGCAGTGGTCGCGTATGGCCGCCCGACAGGGGCGGCTGGACGCAACGGTCATTGGCTTTGCAGTGGGGGGCGTATTTGCAGTTGCCTTTTTGACAGGACAACTCTGGGTCTGGCAGCAGTTTGTCGCCTGGGGCTATTTTGTCGCCAGTAATCCGGCCAACAGTTTCTTCTACCTGTTGACCGGCCTGCACGGGTTCCACCTGCTGGGCGGGCTGATCGCCTGGAGCAGAACCGTCGCTAAATTCCTGCATCACGTGCCGTTGCCGCAACTCAGCGCCAGCGTAGAGCTCTGTGCCATCTATTGGCATTACTTACTGGGTCTTTGGTTCGTGCTATTCGCGCTGCTGACCAGTACGCCGGCAACCTATGAAGCCATTGCCAGATTCTGCGGCCTGAGGTGAAAAGCCATGGCATCGCACCCGCTAGCCCCAGTCGAGTCCACTTCATCCAATCCACCCAGCTCGCCACCTGCAACGGGATGGCAGGGCATCGCCAACGACTGGGCCTCGGACAGAGAGGCTTTCAGGCAGGTGCCTTGGGGCAAGGCGATGATGTGGATATTCCTGCTCAGCGATACGTTCGTATTTACCTGCTTTTTGACCGGCTACATGTCGGTACGCATGACGATCACCAGCGCCTGGCCAAACCCCAGTGAAGTGTTCGCATTGACGATCGGCGGTAGAGAAATCCCGCTTATTCTGATTGCCATCATGACCTTTGTGCTGATCAGTAGCAGCGGCACCATGGCCATGGCGGTCAATTTCGCCTATCGCCATGATCGCGCGAAAACCGCTGCCCTGATGCTGGCGACCGCAGCCTTCGGGGTGACCTTCGTCAGCATGCAGGCATTTGAATGGAGCAAGCTCATCGCAGAAGGGGTGCGTCCCTGGGGGAACCCCATGGGGGCGGCGCAATTTGGTGCCAGCTTTTTCATGATTACCGGTTTCCACGGGCTGCATGTGTCAGTCGGCGTCATCTACCTCAGCATTGTGGCGATGAAAGTATTGCGCGGAGATTATGAGCGCTCCGGAAACTATCAGATCGTCGAGATAGCCGGGCTTTACTGGCACTTCGTGGACTTGGTGTGGGTGTTTATTTTTGCTTTCTTCTATTTATGGTAGGTCGTGAACAGGTTCTGAAGAGGAGCACTGATGATGGCGCATACCCAGGGTCAGCAACATCCAATCAGCTTGTACCTTAAAATCTGGGGGCTGTTATTCGTCCTCAGCACGTTGTCGTATCTCGTCGACTATTTTCACTTCCAGGGCTACCTCCGGTGGTTCCTGATCATCACGCTCATGTTGTTGAAGGCAGGTCTGATTGTCTCCGTCTTCATGCACATGGCCTGGGAACGGTTGGCCATGGTCTACGCCATATTGGTGCCACCGTTGTGTTTACTGGTGCTCGTCGGACTGATGGCCACCGAGGCTGATTATGTGTTCCTCAGCCGGGTGATTTTCTTCGGCCAATAAGCGACGTCCGGATGGCACTTCCGGACTCCCTCAAGCCTGCGGGGCTAACCCGATATCACTCGTTTGAACTGATGCCATTTGTGCTGCCAGGCGACTGTCCAGTGGGGGGCTGCCGTACCCATGCCGGCGATCTTCAGCCTTGGATGATGTTCGATTACCCGGTCCAGTACCGATTCCTGATCCGGCTCAACATCCACGAAGAAGATATGTTTACCCTCGTCGACCACCTGTTTAAAACTGCGGAAGTGAGTGTTTGGCACCTGGATACCAAAAAAACCGCCTTCCCAGATGCTGAAGCCCAATATAACAATCGCCAGGAAGATAAAAGGCATCCAGCCTGCGGCGGATTGGGTCCAGCCCAGCCAATAGGCGCCGCCAAGGACCAGCGCAGCAAGTGGCACACCGACCACTGCACCAATCTCGCCAGAGTGAACAGTATCTTGTTTCATCAGCGAGTTAACTTCGTGGAGGTGATGTTCTTCAACATCAGCCACTTCTTCACTGAGCACATGAATTTGTTCGGTATTGATGC
Organism: Pseudomonas sp. FW306-02-D09B; assembly: GCF_058782685.1. Lineage (NCBI taxonomy): Bacteria > Pseudomonadati > Pseudomonadota > Gammaproteobacteria > Pseudomonadales > Pseudomonadaceae > Pseudomonas > Pseudomonas sp. FW306-02-D09B. The sequence goes on along the minus strand of NZ_JBYSXY010000015.1, from coordinate 104,192 downwards.
CGTTGGCTTCCAGTTCATTTTCAACGGTTTCAAGATCGTCGAGATTGTCACTGATGTAATAGTGCCGATTCATACCACACCTCCCATCTCGTGCTTGCTGTAGACCTCCTCTGTCCTGCAGCCGTTAACTGAGATTTGCAGTCGGTATCTGTAGCCGTGGGGGACGTTGCAGACTTCATGCAATTTGAAAGAAGTATAGCATTCGCTAGCATGCGTGATTTTCGGTGTCAAGACCTGGAGGGGCGCCGAAACAGCGCCCCCTTGTGACGTCAGGACGGTTCTGCATCCATACGTCGCGCAATCACATCCAGCACATCGCAACCGTCGCGCAAAGGTATGCAGCAGAGCAATGCGAAGTCGCTGAGAATGACCGAGTCAGTGGTGATGTCACCCCGCATCGCGAGGTTTTCAAGAATCTGCGTCACGGCTCGGATTCTGTAACTGGCCGTGCTGAGCAGTGAATGCAGCGGTTGAGTGGTGTTGACGAACAGGGAGGGTAGGTCGTCGGCGTTGCTGGTTAAAGCCATATATTCATTCATGAGTAGAGTTCCATTGAGTTAAGAGGTCTACCACTCATTCGTCGCCAAACGAAAAGGGTGGCAGCTGTACGCAGGTTGGCGAACCGGACAATGGACAACCCGGCAGACCCGAAGATCTCCCGCGCACAGCTACCAAAAAGCAGGCAGCTAAGTGCTTTGAAGCGCTCCGAAAACTGATCGGAGGCTTTTGTACATTGGCATCGAGTCGCCAAACCCGAAGCGCCATTTTGGCGCCGGCTCGACTATAGGCCTCGTTGCAAATGCACAGCAATGCGCAAGTGTACGGACAATTCCCAGTGTCGTGTGGGACATTGCCTTTTCGGAAATTGGCTTCTTTGTGCCACCAGTAAATGGGTGGTCGACGCTGAATTTGGCTGACGCGCCCGCCAGCGCCGGGATCTGCGACGGCTTCCGGCCGCGCTACGCGGTCGATATCGAGGTACTGGGACCAGACGGCGAGCCCGACCCCGCGTTGCCACTGCCCACCGGTGGCGAGGAAATGGGTATGTATGCCTTTCCGGAGGAGGGCACTCAGGTCGTGGTGTGCTTTGCCTATGGTCTGCCGAACAAGCCCTGCATCCAGACGATCCTGCCTCACGGCTTGAGCATGCCCAAGGTGCCGAAAGGCGATCAGGTCTGGCAACACAGCGAGGCCGCCCAGCAACGTGTCGACGCCGATGGCAACTGGCTGCGCCAGACCGACGGCAAGATCACAGGCAAGGCGATTGAGCGCGAGGTTGAAGCGCTGGAGAACCGCGAGCCGTTCCAGAACCACACCCAGACAATTGACGATCACTCAACCGAGTCAGTGGGCGGGATCAAGAAAATCAAAGCCCTGGGTGCGCTCAAGCTGTTGTCGGGCGGATCGGCGAGCCTGGCGGCCGTGGATGATCTGTACCAGGCCACCGGCCGCGATTTGAACCTGGTGGTGGGACAGAAGCACAACGCCACGGTGGGTGGTGACATGCAGGAACGGATTCAGGGGCTGCGTAAGAGCGTGGCCAAAGTCAGTCAGCGGCTGGAGGCGCCGAAGACCTGGATCGAATCGAGCGGGGTAAACGTGTTGCAGGTGCTATGTGATTTGCTCGATCTGGTGGAGCAGATGAACAATCAGTTGGCTGGGCATACACACGGGCCAACGCCGCCGCCCGACAATGCTGGCGCGTTCACGGCTGCGGCAGGGTCAGCCAAACAGCTGGCCGGGAAGATGAAAACCATCACTGGATAGCAAACGCCCGCCTATTGGCGGGCATTGAGCTCAAGCAGTTGAGCCAAGTTCTGAGTGTTTTTTACTGGCGTACTGGGCAGCTTGTTGATGCATCCTGAAGTGCCCGGTTGTAGTCAACATAGGTAGCGGGATCATACGGCAGCGGCGTCACGGTGAAGACGGATTTCCCATCGTATCCAATCCACTGCTCAACCCTCAGCGCCCAAGACCGATTGGCATATCTAGCAACCAAATCGAACGTGTGCGAGCGCACATTGCTTTCGTCATCCAAGCCCGAATAAAGATAACGAAGGCCACGATACCAGTCACGAACGCCTGTAATCGCACGCAGAGCCTCCCGCGTTTGACGCTCCTCAAACGTGCCCCAGGTATTTTTGTAATCAGATCGACGAACAAAGGCACCGACCTTAATCCCCAGGTGATTAGCCAACAGCTGAGCCAGACTTTCATTGGTCTGTGGAAAAAACTGAATCACTTCCTCAATCCGGTAATCCGGCTTATTACCCATACCCGTTCGGCAGGCGTAACTGTCGATCCGCGCGGAGCTTGAGAAAGCCAAAGGCGAAATCCGCTCGTAATTCAACACATCGAGAGCCATCGAATCCCCCTCCGAAAGTTGATACCCGAAGGCCACACTTTGCGGTACGCCATGGCTGAAGACGGCCAGATGCTCGATAGGTGACTGGCTCCGATCTTTCCCGGTGTTGAGGTAATTAATCAGTCCCCCGGCATCCGTCACGGTAACTAAACCACTGCTGTATTCCTGCGCAGACTTTCGTGCTGCACTGAGCATGCTCTCGGTATAAAACGGTGTGAAGATCACCAGTGTCCGTTTCATATTCGGTTTGTCTCGTTTGAACTCAGCCAACTGGCGCACGGCTTGGGCAATGAACATCATCTTATTGGCAGGAGATTCGTCATGCTAACTACCGGCAACGGCGATCAATTCGGGTGTCTTCGGTTCAGAAGGTTCCGGCGGGTAATCGGTGTAGTGCCGTGTCCAGGCAATGGGCAAACGTGTGTGTCGCCCAAGCGAGCAGAGGGAATCATTCATCGTCCTTGGTGAAATAAAAAAACTTCAGCAATCCTTTACTTAGAACGAAGAAGAATAGCCATTTCGGGAGCATGGGCAAAGGCCGGCTTTGAGCCATGTCTTTGCTTAGTGGGCAGCGATGGTTAAGCTTGGCCTGGTGTAGCATTCTCGCGCAACGAATCAGCATCCGCCGTGTGGGCCAAGCACCAATTCAACTGACTACGGAAACCCGCTGTCGATGAGCGGGGCGGGCACGGGAGCATGGGCCGGCGAAGTCCGTGTTTGCATCGTCTCAAGAGTAATGCTGTGATTGCGCCCGCGACACCCCGAGCTGCTTGTCACACTGGGCAAACAAGGCCGGCGAGCAACTTTGCCTTTTTCAGAGAAGCATTGAAATGGATAGTGAAGAAACGACAACCAGGATGTCTGTGCTGCCTCCCAACGACGACATGCTCAAGCGCTTGGACGGTATAGTCGCCAATACGGCGCTGGTGTTGGAGACTAACAATCTGCGCGGTGGCAAGGATGCTGTGGAGGCCCTGAGCAGCCTCAAGCGTCTGATCACCCGGCTTGCCCGGCAAAGTGTGTCACCCCAGTCTTTTGCCCAGTGGGTCATCACCCACGATGGCCTTGATCTGCAGGCGCGCCAAGCGCTGTGTGTACTGGCCGGGCGGGCATTGGATTTCGTCGAAATCGATGCCCTCACCGGTTACTACGATGCCAAGAATGTCGGCTTCGACGGTGTCGACCAGGCGCGCTGCCAGTACGTGGTCTTTGCCGATGCCGATTGCATTCCCTGTGCCCATTGGCTGGAGCAATTGCTCGCACCCTTTGCACAGTCCGACGCGCCGCTGGCGGTCGCGGGGCGCACCAGTTATGCGCCGAGCGTCACCGGCACTGCGCTGACCGCCATCGACTTCATGTACTTCCCCAGCCCCCTGCGCCAAGGCGCCACGCGTAACTTTTATGCGAACAACGTGGCCTTTCGCTGTGACACCTTCGAGCAGTACCGCTACGAGCCGCTCGATGGCGTCTACCGCGCCCATTGCCAGGTCATGGGCCTACGCCTGCAAGCCGCGGGCGTGGCGGTTGTCTATGCGTCAGGCGCGCATACCGAGCATCGGCTGCCCGACAGCCATGGCGAAGTGGTCAAGCTGCGCTGGCTCAGGGGCGGCGACAGTGTCGACCTTACGCCGTATCTGGTACGCGCCTATATGCCGGGCTGGCTGCAATGGCTCGGGCGCAGCGGTCCTATCGGGCCTTTGTGCGTGATGGTCGGGCGATTGGGCTACAGCCTGCGCGCCCTCAACCATCAAGACCTGCCGCCTCTGCGCGGGGTACGGCGCCTTGCCGCGGCGGCAATCGTGATCGCTATATCGTTGCTCGACACCGCTGGCGCGGTGGTCCATGGCTTGGGTATCAATGCCGGTCGCGCGAGCGCCCGTCACAGTGAGGCGCTGTCTTATCACCGCAACCTGGATTGATCCGCGTAGCGCCGTATCTTCGCACGCAGGCAGCGTGCCCACAGGAAGTCCTCATGAAAACATGCTCGCTTACCTCATTCGGCTACTCCGTGGTGTGCCTGGCATTGCTGGCGCTGAGCGGTCAGGCCAATGCCGCGCTCTCCGAGTTCAGCGGTCGCGGGGTGTATCACTTTGCTTCGAACAGTGGTTGTGCTGCAGCCGCCACCAGTAGCATTGATCGCAACTGCAACCGCATCGCCCTGGATGTGGCGGACGCCCATGCCAGCGTCGACCCCCAATCCCACGCCATCGTGATTGGCGCCGCTGCCAGTCACGACAGCAAAACCGTGATTGGCGACGTCCTGCTGCACGGCAGTGGCATCGCCGCTGATGGCCAGCGTGTGCCCCTGAGCCTGCATGTGCTGCTGCGGCGCTCGGGCAAGGTGTGGAAGTCCGACACCTACGTGCACTCGCCGGTGCGCGGCAAGTTCGGTGACATCGTCCTTGACCCTTATCAGATCAGCGTCCGCGAAGGCGCCAGCGAACGTTTGCTGTTCACCGCCGAGCAGGCGCGAGATGTATTGGCGCAGCCGTCAATCGCCGCGCGGGTGGCCAGCTATTTCGTGGTGGTGCGCCCCAGCGATGCGCACAACCCGGCCGCCGACGACATCACTATCGCCCTTGGCGTCGGGCGTGTGTCGAAATCACTGATGCGCGCCAGCTTTACCTCGGAGCAACTGGGCAGTGCCGAGCTGGATCAGTTACCGGAAAAGGGGACCTGGAGCCTTAACCTGCAGGCCCTGAGCAGCCAGATCCCGGTGTGGGTGGTACAGCGCCAACTGTTTGTGTTTGGTCTTGAAGACAGCCCGCTGCTCAAGGACGTGCGCCAGCGCGGTTTGAACAAGCGCGACACCCTGGAGCTGGGCGCCGTGAACGGTAAGGGTTACCTGCGTTACAACGGTCGTGAAGAAAGCTTCCCCGCGGCCTACGCGTCTGGCTCCGCCTTTATGCGCGACAGCTTTATCGGCATGATCTTGGCCTGGCGCCACAGCCCGCAAGCGACGACGGCATCCGCGGCTACCGACACTGCCCTGCAGCCCGCGCAATGAGTGTGGGCGAACCTGCCACAACCGAGACGGGCTTCAGTTGCCTAAGCATGCCTAAGGCCCAGGGCCTGGGTGCGTTGCAAGCGCGCCTGGTGGATAGCATCAAGCGCGCCGCGCTGCTACGTCTGCACCGCAGCCCGCGTGCGGAACGGTTGTTGTTGCGCATGTACCTGGCCGGCGAAGACGCGACCGAACGCACGCTGCTGGAAGAGCTGCTACCGCAGTCGCCGCCCTGGCTCGAACGTCAGGTCGAACAGCACTTGGCCGATGAGCGTCGACACGTGACGCTGTTTGCCGAAGCCTTGCGCGTTCTTGGCGATGACGGCGCAACCCGCCTGGAGCCGGACTGGCTCAGCCGGCGCAAGATCTTGCGCTGGCAACGCCTGGCGCATCGCTACGCGGCACATTTCGAGCATGGCCTGCTGGTGCCGGCCTACGCCACCGGACTCTGTGCCGAGCAGATGGCCGAGCGAGTATTGAGTCGCCACTGCACGGTCATAGGTACCGAGCACAGGCTGTACCCGCTTTTGTCACGGGTTCTGGCCGACGAGAAAGCCCACGTACGGTTGTGCGAGAGCACGCTGCGGCGCATCGTGGCCCCCCATGAACTGGCACACCTGGCCCTGTTGCTGAAAGACATTCGCACCGTCGACTCCAGTTTTGGCGTTACCGGCGCGCTGGCGATGTACGTCGCCGGTTGGATGCTTGGCGGCGTGGGCGGCGCTACCCGATGAGCTCACGCATTCTTTATCTGGCTACCGCCGATGCCCGCGGCCACTTGATGCGCGCGCAGTTACTGGTGCATGCCCTGCGAGAGGCGGGGTCGCAGGTCGAAGTGCTGACCACTTCGGAGCAGGGGCAGCGCTTTCTGCAACACTTCGGCATCGAGGCCGAACTTCTCTCCCAGCACTATGCGGTGCAGTTTGACAGCGAGCAGAACATGCTGCGTCAGGCCACCAATCGCAATGTCGCGCATTACCTGTTTCGCCCTGGCCGGATGCTGCGGGATATCATCCGCCTGGGGCGCAGACTGCGCAGCGCGGATTTGGTGATCAACGACTCCTTCCACCCGGCGTTGCTGTACATGGGCATGCTGCCGGGATGGCGGCGCAAGATCGTGCACGTGTACGGGGCGAGCCTCAAGGTGGCACTGCTCAACAATTTCGAAGGCATGTGGCCACGCTGGTTCGGACGGCTGTTCGGCTGGATTGTCGGCCGCCAGATAGACGCGGCGCGGGCCCGCATCGAGCATGATTTTGCCTATGAAGTCGACGACGCCAAGGCGCCGATGCTGTATCGCTTGCCGACCCCGGTGGCATTGGCCGCCGAGTTGCCAGGACAGGCCGCCGCTGGCGCTGCGGTGTACCTCAATCCACACTTCAGCGAGCCCAGCCTGGCCGATGCCTTGAGTGCGGGCCTGGGCGATGCTGGCCTGGGTGCGCACCTGGTGGGTGAGGGCTACGGGGGGGGCAGTGACTGGCTCGGGGTCGACCCGCTCTGGGCCAGTCGCGCGGCGCAGGCGCAACTGATAGTGTCTGCACCGGGCATGGCCGCATTGTCCATCGCCCGGGTCTATCAGCGACCGATTATCCTGGTCCTCAGCGACCAGCCCGAACAGGCCACCAATGCTGCGCGCGCCGCTCAGTTGCAGTTGCTGCACCGTGTGGTGACCTGGCGCGGCGACGCCGGTGACTTTCAGCGACAGGTGGCCCAGGCGGCGGTGCAACTGACCGCAGCTGCCGCGCCTGAGCCTACAGGTGCGCCAGGCAGGGAGCGCGCCCAGGCGCGGATCGACGCCTGGGTCAGCTGCTTGCTCAACCTGTGAATGTGCCGCTGTGGGCCGTCATACACTCATGCATCCCGTAAGCGAGCAGCCATGGGCAACCCCTTGCAGAGCCTGACCCCGAGTCCCAATTATCGACAGGCGCTAGTTGCGCTCCTTGGGCTGCTGCTGGGCCTGAGCATTTTCTGTGGTCTGCAGCGGGTGATTACGCCGCGTTACAGTTGGGTCACGCCGCTGGATGAAGTGATCCCGTTCATTGCGCAATCGTGGTGGGCGTATGTGCTGTTCTTTCCCTTTGTGCTGCTGGCGGCGGCCTACGTCAGCGCCAACGCTTTCAGGGCCTTCAAGAACGCCACCGGGATTGCCTTTGGTGTCGCCATCCTGTGCTTCTGGCTGTTCCCCGAATACGTGCCCAGGCCCGATATCGGCTCGATCGACAACGCCTTTTTGCACCAGCGACTGAGCCGGCTGTGGCAGCTGGACCTGGCGTCCAATGGCTGCCCCAGCCTGCATGTGGCGGTGACCTGCCTAGCCTGCCGTGCGCTCTGGTCTCGTCACTATAAATGGCTGACCGGGATCACGGGCCTGCTTATCTGCCTGTCGACCTTGACCCTCAAACAGCACACGCTGATCGATGTCGCAGGCGGTGTGCTGCTGGCCCTGGCATGCGCCCTGGCCACCCAACGACAAGGAAGCAATGCCCGTGTCCCAGCCTAAATCCCATGCCGGAGACAATCGGGCGCTGAATGCCTTTGTCCCCGCCGCTAAGCTGTTCGTACTCAAACCCTGGATCAGCTTGCTGGCGCTGCTGGCCGACTGGGGCTTGATCGCCGCGTCGTTTGCCTTTGTCGCGCTCTGGCCGCACCCCGTCACCTACCTGCTGGCGGCGCTGATCATTGCCCGCAGCCAGTTGGCGCTGGCGGTGATCATGCATGAGAGCGCCCATGGCGTGCTGCTGCGCCGGCAGAAACTGAACGACTTGATCGGGCAATTGTTTGCCGCGGGCCCGTTGTTTCTTTCCCTGCAAACCTACCGTGCCGGTCACCTGAAGCATCATCGACAACCGATGCAGCATGACGACCCGGTGGTCGCGGTCTTTGGCTTGGGGGATTACCCGCTGCCTCGGGGCAGGCTGGCCACGCGGCTACTGGCTGATTTGTCTGGGGTGGGCTACGTCATCAGTGCCTTCAAGTTTGCCCGGGGCGACTACCGCGCGATCATGCCCAAGGTCGATAAATCCACTGGGCATGCGCTTTGGGAAGTATTTTCAATGCTGACCAGCAACGGCTTACTGTTCGCCCTGCTGAGCGGGTGCGGCCACCCCTGGCTCTACCCCGGCTTGTGGTTGCTGCCGGCCATTACCTTGCTGCCCTTGATGGGGCGCGTCCGAGCGATAATGGAGCACGCCGGCCTACCGGCCAACGATGACCAGAGCCAGAACGCCCGCAGCATCGTGCGCCCGAACTGGCAGACCTTTGTGTTCGGTCCCCATTCCATCCACTACCACATCGAGCATCACCTCTATGTGCGCATGCCTTTCTACCATTTGCGCAGCGCTCATCAGCAACTGGCGGCGCGGCAGCTGCTGACTGTCGAGAATCTCTATCAAAGCTACATCGAGGTGCTGCGGGATGTCAGCTATCCAACACTGAAATCGCCAGCACGCTGACTCTTCCTGGTCGTATCAAGACGCCGAGCGACCGAGACGGTGGATCATGAGATTGGGACAGCAAATGAGCTTAAGTGCTTTTTTCGTTGACTTGGGACGTATGGGATCAATTGGTAACCGAAAACGGGGAATTGCACGGGGGAGGGGGAGGGTGTCAGGCTGGCGCATCCACACAAATGGGGTAACTGTCACCGAAACTGTGACCAGTCCCGCTTGACGCTACCTCGATACCGCTGGAGGCCTTGAAAATAGTGGAGCGGGTGAAGGGAATCGAACTCTTATTGGGCATTTCCGGGCTAAAGCGTGTATTCGTGTAGTGATCTCCCTCCCTAACGACCCGGTTCTACAGGCGAATAGCTCCCTTTTCGATTGTGCACCATGGTGCACCTTGATATCCAATGCCCCCACAGACCGATAAACAACGCACCTGTCGTTCAATCCTGAGGCTTTCAAAGCAGCGCATGGCAAGGTAGCCCGGTTGCGAGTCCAGCGGAGTTCGGAGAGTACGATGCGATTATCTTCGGCACCCCGACCGGCTTCGGCAACATGCGTGGCCAGATTCGCAGTTTCCTGGATCAGTCTGGCGGACTTTGGGCGAAAGGTGCATTAGTCGGCAAGGTGGCCAGCGTGTTCACTTCCACCGATACCGGTGTTGGCAAGGAGGTGACAGTCGCTTCGACTTCGATGACCTTCACATCACACCATGATCAATGTGCCGATCGGCTACAGCAATAGCGGGCTGTTGGACATCCTGAAAGTGGATTGTGGAACTCCTTACGGAGGCAGTATACAAATGGCCAGCAGCGTTGAGTCATCGTTCCCTCATTGAATGAGCGGATCCCTGTACGGCGGGCACATTCTTCCAGCAAAAGCATGCTTTACCCCCATTAGCATTTACTTTGGCGTCATGCATAGACTGGTCAAGGGCCAGCGGGTGCGGCCCCCCGGCGCATCTCTTACTAAGCTAAGCAGAGTATCCATAGTTTGAGGAAATGGTGCATTCTGGGTGGCAATCTCGATGTATAGGGTTTGTGACCTGAATGTGATTAGCTGCCGTTGAAGTGATACTGCTAATCGCTAAAATACTAGCCTAAATCTTGCCAAAAGGATGAGCCATGGAAGATGAGAAGAGCACTGTGTTCAAGGTGAACGTTGGTGTCGGGCTTATGGGTATGACCTCTGTCAGCACATCGGTAGGTGAAAACTCCCAGAAAACATTGATAGAGCGTCATGGCTCTATGGTTAGCAATCTGATCCCGTCCGTGATCGTTATTTGTGAAGATGATTTGGCCAAGACTATTCTCGGGATGGCGGCCCGGGAGGCAAAGGGGTCGTACAAAATCATCACAGCCGGTGCATGGGATAATATGCCAACGCTCATGTATGGGATTTATGTCTATCGCGAGCAGCTAAAGGCGTCTGGGGATAATAGGTTCCTTGAGGTTGTGTGCGTGACTGATGGCGATATTCATAACGACAAGCTTAACAAAGTGCTCGGAAAGGTACATAGCGGCATAAATGTCCCCGAAGATATGGAAAAAGCATTGGCTTTGGCTAAGGGCAGTCTACATGGTTTTCACTTACAGGATTTGAAGCCTATTGGCGGTCTTCCTGAATATCATCATCAGTTGTGGTTTAATGAAATCTCTGAAGAATTTATTAACAACTACCACCGAGAGAAAGTTCAAATGCTTGAGTCTGCTCTGGAACGGGCAGAAGAGAGGCACAGACCTAGCGTTGAGATAGAATTGATTTGCCTTAAGAATGACATGGCCGAGGTTAATCGGATAGCAAATGCCTCAAGGTCAATACCCTTTTATACTATGAAAGATGACGAAGGTAGAGTTGATTGTCACGCGTTCTATAATGTGCTGAGGAAAAATCTATCTGATGGGGATACCTTGATGAAGTACTCTTTGCATCACTTGGAATTTTCAGTCTTGTCCATCATCAGGCAATACAACCCTAAACGTTGGCAGGCCTATATTGCCCCTGTCAAAGATGCGATGGAGAAGGCGTTCGCCCATAACGTTAAGATGTTCACCCCTGATCGATTCAATCTCACTGAAATCGGCGGAGGAGAGTAAATACTCTTCTATTCGATCTGGCTATTAGCATTGCCCTGTCCTTCTCGTTGCAGCGGTATCTGGGAGAGATCAACACCCCGGTACCTGCCTTTCTCGCGTTCGACCAGATCAGTCGACCTTGCTACCCGCAGCGTGAGGTCGATGATTCGACCGTTGGAAGAACGAAGCCGGCACATCGAGTTCCTGTTCGAGGAGAGGGCAGCCCTATAGGCTTTCGGGTGTTGCTGATCGTGCTCGCTTTCTTCTGTGCCGACCCTGTGGACGTCGCGTTCACTTGCATGAGGTGGAACAAGCTGTCAGAGGAGGCTCTGATTCCTCACAATTAATCGTTGATGATGAGATCCAATCGGACGAACATGGGCGGCTCAAACTCAAACTCAAACTCAAGCTCAAGCTCAAGCTCAACGGCGACTGCGAGGTAAACAAGGATGGTGGACTTCAACAAACTCAGATCGCAGTCTCAGCGACCTGCACCTATAGATCCCCTGGAAATCTTCAGGCGCATGCCAAAGCCTCAAGGCATCAATGATCTTTACACCAGTCAAGCTGAGGTGCTGGAGGCATGGTTCAAGCGCAAGGACGAGCGTGACACGGTGGTCAAGCTCCATACCGGGGGAGGAAAGACCCTGGTTGGTCTGTTGATTGCTCAGTCGACCTTGAATGACCTGAAAGAGCCTGTGCTGTATCTGGCTCCGACCACGCAGTTAGTCAAGCAGACCCTGGAAAAGGCAAAATCGCTGGGGATTCTCGCTGTCCCATATACCCGAGGGCAGCCGCTGCACGACGACTTTGTGAACGGCAAAGCGGTGATGGTCGCGTCCTACAAAGCCTTGTTCAACGGCCATAGCAAGTTTGGGGTTCGCGGGGTGCGGATGCCCATTAAAGTGGGCGCAGTAATCCTCGATGACGCCCACGTAGCATTTTCTGTTGTGCGCGAGTCGTTCACTCTTGAGATCTCCTCTGAGGATGACCAGGAAACGTATACCGCGCTGTGCACCTTATTCCGCAGCGCCTTTCGAGAAATTGATCGACTAGGAACCTTTGACGATACCGTTTCGGGCCTGAACAACGGCGTTGTGGAAGTACCGTATTGGGCCTGGAACGAGCAGCTGGATACCGTAAGGGGAATGTTGCGTGGCAACGGCGGGGACGTTCCGTTTGCTTGGCCATTGCTGCGGGACAATCTGCACCTGTGCCATGCGCTGATCAGTAGCAAAGCATTCACCGTTACGACTGTCCTGCCCCAGGTGAACAATTTCCCCACATTCGCTGATGCTCCCCGGCGAATCTATATGTCGGCTACCATCGCTGACGATAGCGAAATTGTCCGTACATTCGACGCCGATCCTCAGCATGTGAACAATGCGCTGGCCTCCAGATCTCTCGCGGGGATCAGTGAGCGGATGATCCTGATCCCAAGCCTGATGCAGTTCGATTTCGATGCACAAAACGTCGCTAAATCAATTCTCAAGCAAGTCGCAGGGGTGAACCTTGGGGCCGTGGTGTTGGTGCATGCCAATTATGCCGCGCAGGCGTGGAATGACACTGCGCAATTCGCCGAAGGCTCAGACCAAGTCGAAAATGCAATTGAGGCATTGCAATCGCGCAGAACCAGTGGGCCAGTCGTATTTGCCAACCGTTACGATGGGATCGATTTACCAGGCGACTCATGCAGAATCCTGGTGATGGAAGGGCTTCCCTCCGGAACGTCTGATTATGAGCTTTTGCGTGCTGCCACCCTGTACGGTGGAGCTACCATCAGTCGCATGCTAGCGCAGCGCATAGAGCAGGGTATCGGGCGCGGAGCACGCGGAGCTGGTGACCATTGCGTAGTGCTGCTTCTAGGCTCTGATTTAGCAGGTTGGATTGCCAAGGACGCGAACTTCAAGCTGCTCACGAGCGCGACTCGGGCCCAGCTCGAAATGGGGTCGACGGTCAGCAAGGAAGTCAGTGACGTCAACGATTTGGAAAATACAATCGCGCTCAGTATCAACCGGAACACTGAATGGGTTGAGTATCATGCCGCCACGCTCGCGGAAAACGTGGGGCCGGAAGCCCCAGACCCGAAGCGGTTTGATACGGCCTCGACGGAGCGCAAAGCCTTCAACCTCTGGGCGGATGGCTTTTATGACAAGGCCATCGCTCGCTTGGATCAGGTAGCAGGTGCTCAGGACGCAGTTGATGACCAAACACGCGGTTGGCTATACCAATTGGCAGGCCGTATAGCGAACAATTGGGGACAAGCCGAGCGCAGTGACGAACTCCAACGATCGGCCTTTTCCGCCAACCGTAACCTTTTGCGTCCGCGCACCTCATCACCCTACCGACCTCTGCCGACTCCCGGTGCGCAGGGCGCAGCTATTGCATCTCAACTGCGTGGATATCGCATCAGACGTGGCCTGCTTCAACGCTTCGAACAGGTGGTGTCCAGGTTGAACAGCAACGCTTCTGCCAACCAGTTCGAGCAAGCGCTTGCAGACCTAGGTGGCTTGATAGGTCTTTCTACAGAGCGCCATGACGTCGGTGGGGAAGGGCCTGATGTTCTTTGGCTTCTACCCAACAAGGCTGCTCTAATCCTGGAAGCAAAAAGTCGCAAGCAGGACAAAAACCCTTTAACCAAGGAGGAGCATGGCCAGCTCCTAGTCGCAGAGCAGTGGTTCGTTCAAAACTACCCCGGATATTCAAGTCTCCGTGTGGTCGTACACCCCACTAACAAGGCAACTGCAGCAGCGTCAGCGCACGAGAGCTATGCCCTCACGCTTGATCGACTGAATCAACTGGTTGCAGATTCCCGGGTATTGCTGAGAGAGCTCTGTGAGTCTCAATTGACCGACATTGAGCTTGAAGGGCAGTGCCAGCATTTAATCGAGCACTCGCAGATACGTGTAGACAGATTGGCCAACTACTTGGTGCCGTTCGTGGAGGAGTAGTGAATATCCACGCAAAGCACGCCTGGAATCGGTGTTCGGCGAGCGCAGGTTGCGTCAGCCGGGCATCATTACGCTGACGATAGTTCAGCGTCGTGTGTCATCGTCCGTTACGTTTTTGATCTCATCACATGCGAGAAAGAGCGCTGGGTCGACGATTGCGCGCGGGGCCGCTGATGGTTTCATCGGGGTGGCATTAACGATATCCTGAGTATCCTCCAGCCTCCTGCGCGTCGATTACTGGGGGCTGTTAAGGTCGGATGCAGCGAGTTCACTGTGATCCAATACACGACATAAGACAGGACTGCGTTCTTGCTCGTTATCTTGGCTGCGGCCTAACTGAGTCTCCGAGGTGGAATTAGCAAGGTTCCCAGCTCCTCAAACTGGTCACGTCCAGCGGGCAGAGCTTGATAAACGGGGAATCGAATGTCGCGTCGGCGTAGATATGCAGCAACCAAAAAGGCGCATAGGGCACCTTTTTGCATTTGGTAACTGGGGGGAGGACACTTAATAGTGTCACTCAATCCTCGCCAAGGGAGCTTCTAGTCATTCATCTTCAACAGCCGCGTCTCAATGGCGGCTCTTGCGTTTTCCAGCAGCGCACGATGGTGGCCATACAAGTCTGCCGCGTCCTCGTCATGAAGATAGTCTTTAGCTCGCTGTTTGGAACGCTCCGTGCTGGAGAGCTCAAATACATCGATGGTCTTCTTGCCTTTAGTCGAGCCGTTACGCTCTTGGATTAAAACCTTAACATCCTCCGATGTATAGGTGATGTGGTCGTCGGGGGCATCAAAATAAGGATGTACGAATGAGAATTCTGACCGTCGATAGCTGCTTCCTTTGACCAGTATTGGGTCGAAAGTTTTCTTAAGGTCGGTGTTGCACGTATAGCATGATAAAACTAAATTGGTTGGCCAAAACATCCACTCTGTATACGATTCTTTCGGGGCTATATGATCCCTGTGAGGACGCTTTTCGAACAGCCTACAGCCACAGTAAGCGCAGCGCCTCTCCTGTTCAATAAGCATGAGTCTCGTCATTTCTTTTTTGAAGTTTTTAGTCGCCTGCTTTCCATGGGCCCATGGATCTTTGGCCTTGGTTGTAAGCGCATAACGCTTTAATTCTTTGACCAGCTTCCACCCATATGAGGGAACTGTGAACTTTTTCAATCCAGACGCTCCATGTAAGCTTGGACTTCCTTAACTACTAGCGCCAGAGGCTCAATGTCATTGTAGTTAATGCGAGAGATCTTGGTCATGAAACCGTTGAGAAAATCTTTGTCTTTTCCCCCGTCTTGGATGTGCTTAAGCACGGCGCTCAGTTCTCTTGTCAGGTGGTAATTTGACGCAGACGGGATTTGCAATACGTTATACAAGACGGATTCGGAGCCCCAACCCTCGAATACGCCATCTTGAACCTCAACGACTATCTGATCCGACTTGCGCCCCAGCGTGACAATACTGGCAAGTCCATGCGCTACGCTTGACAGCATATGAGGCGAATGGGTGGCGATGATGACGTGGCTCCCAGGGGCTCCTGCTAAAGACTTTTGTAACAATTCCACGTAACGCTGTTGCCAAACTACATTGAGGCTCACCTCAGGCTCATCAATCACTACTAGGCTGCCAGGGGTCGCGTAGGCAATGACTTTCGCGCCAACTGACAGCAAATTTTGCTGCCCTGAACTTAACTCCTCAAAGCCCAACCACGATCTGGCCTCAAACAAAAGGCTAGGCCACACGGAAATACCAGCGCGACTCGCAGCTAAAAAACCAATCACAAGCCTACTCAGATTAGATTTGTCCTGATCTTGAAGTGTGGCCAGTCTCAATATGGCTCTCTCGACTTTAGAGTAGAGTTGAGTTTGAAGATGATTTTCCAGTAGAGTGAACAGCTCCTCAATATGGCCTGTCATAGCTGACAGCTCCTCACCGCTGATCATGTCAGCCCTTCTAGAGCCCAAGCGACGATCTAGCCGCTCTTTTATATATTCGACCTTTTTCCTGATTTTGAGGAACTTTCGTATTTCCTGAAGCTTACGTCTGTTGAACCCAAATGCGATTTCTCTGCCATTGCCAAAGACCATATCAATCCATGACCCAAATGCTTCTAGACGTGTGCTATCGGCAAGCATTCGTATCACCGACTCAGCCACCGCTCTATCGGTCGATCCTGTCGTGGTCAGATTGCTCGCTTGTCTGACTCCTAGATAATGATAGAATTGATCTTCGTTGATGCTATCTTGACGATAAGGGAACTTATCGATCACCAGATTAGAAATGGCTAGGATTCTTGATGGAAGATGTGGTGTAGAAAGGTTTCTTTCTTTAGAGTGTTGGGGGGACGTCTCATCTGAGACACCATTTGCTCTCGCCACTATTTCAATACACGGCAGATTGTGTAAGCCTGATAGTTGGCGATAATATTTGTCTTCAATTGAGTTTTGTGAATATAGCTCATTAAAAGCATCCACTAGGCTGGCCAGCATACGGCTTTTACCAGTGCCATTTGCTCCAACGATAAAGGTGATATGTGTCTTCTTTAAGTTGGCTTTTTCACCAATAAACCTAACATATCCGTCAGAGCCGTCTCCGAAGTCAAAACGAGCACTTTCGAGCAAATATGATGGTGGTTTCACTTGCAGACATCCTTGTGTATAAATGGTGAAAAATACTACCTGTTTCACGACCTAGCGCTACTGCTGGGCCTGCCAGTCAAGTTTGCTTTGGGGCGTAGCATTCGAAACATGATGCATGGGTTACGGGCTTAAAAGTAAACGATATTGCATGTCGATATTATTTTCTTATGACGTCAGGCTAAATCTATGGCTTGCCGGTTAGGTCGATAAGCTGCACCTGCATTTTTCAGGGTTTTGGTTGGATTGTTCTACCGTCGTCAGAGGAAGGATATGTGCCTGCAGTCGTTCGAAATTGAGCTCCATACCCGCCTCCTAGTTGATCCTTTAGACCAGCCTCAAAGGTGACTCAGGTGGTATGAGCATGAAGCGGCTTTCAACCATCTCGCGGGTAAGCCCACAAGCCTTGAGAGCCTTTCTCCAGCTCGCGTGATCCAGTAAATCCAGCGCGCGCTGCACCAGCCGAGGTGACTCCATCTCGATCTGATCATCGAGATCTTCCCGCCGTGTGAAGCCTTTACGATTCAGGTAGGTGAAGCCTGACTTGGCCTGCTCTTGGCTGATGAGATCCAGAGCCTGAGCCCGATAGATCAGAGCCTTGAAACTAACCTTCCACCTCAGCTTGAGCTCACCCAATGCTGGCCAGTTGAGATACCGGCCTCGCATTGCCGGGAATTCTCCTGCAAAGCTTGCCCTGGGCATCAACAGGGCACTTGCGAATTGGTTGGCCTGATCTTCCGTGTGCCGGCAGCCCGTTTCCACACCTTGGTGCATCACTAGGTGACCGAGCTCATGGGCGATGTCGAAACGTTGCCTGCATGGGTTCTGTTTCGCGGTATTGCGAACAATCAGTGGGCGCTTGTTGTGAAGGGAGAAGGCGTCGATGCGATCATCCGCTTCAGCGATATTGACGACCAGCACTCCAATTTTCTCGACCAGTCTGGTGACGTTCGAGAGAGGGCCAAGCCCCAGCGATTGCTCTCTACGAAAACGCTCAGCAATCTGTTCGATGGTATCGACACTTGTTACTGGTTCATCATGTGTCCGAAAGCTGATGTCCGGAAATTCGACTTCTTTGTCGAGCTCATCGATCAGCAGTTCGAAAAGCTCAACCTGAGCTGCAATCGATTTCTTCACTGTTACCGTTGAGGCGCGCACGCTTCGGAAATGGCATTGCTCAAGTTCAACGGAGCTGCGTCTGGGGGCAAAGAAAAACTCCTGAGTGACGCCCAGCGCCGTGCTCAGCATTTCCAGCTGCACGGCGGAGGGAAGTCCATTCACCTCCAGTTTGTGAGCATACTGCCGGGTAACTCCAAGCAGGTCACCGATGTCTGCAAGCGACCAGCCGGACGCGCAGCGCGCAAGGCGCAGCTTGTCCGGAGAGAATTCGTCGCCTAATGCCAGTTGCTGTGTTCTATCGTCCATCTACGCTGCCAGGTTCGTCGGGTTTTTTCGTGTCGGCGTCTTTGTTTCTGCGAACCACCAAAGGTTCCTCGATCTCGACTTGAGCAGGGAGATCGCTGGTTCTGACCGGCACGCTGGCCTTGTACTCATGTGTCCAGTGGCAAAGGATATTCTTGTTGATATCAAAGCCCACGATCGTGGCTTTGAATTTGGGGAATTCCAGGTCGTTGTTCCCATCGACAAACAGTCTCCAGGTGGAGACCTCGGGGCTGGCCTCGAAGAGGCTCAGCTGATGCAGCTCGATCAGATTAGCCTTAAGCCGATGCAGCTTCTTAGGAGCATCAGGATCGTCGGTGACGATCTGAAGCAACACACCGTTGATGCTGATCGTGAAGTCCATGGTGCCGTTTCGCAGCTCAAGCCATGGCAAGGTCAGATCCGCACCCAGCGCTTTACAGAGCCCTTGCAGACGCCCGTAGAGCAGGGTCGCTCGGGTGTATGCGGTGTCGTTTGGTGTCGATGCATCAGCCAGCGCCTGATACGCAACTGAGATCACTTCCTGGCAGATCAGATCCAGGTATTCGGGGAGCAACTCGGGCGCGAAATGACTTGGGTGCTGGGTTTCGTGCATCGATACGACCTCGAAAACTGTGCAGATTAGGGATACTGTCAACCGGCATTTTTGTGCAGAAATCTTGGTTTGTCAACTGGCTGGTCTGGAAACTCTCCGCCCGAAAAAGCGTTTCACCCAAGGTGTATTACTGAGCCGAAGCGACTTTCGATCGATCTCGTCATCGCGGTCTCTGCGATGGCTGGACGCTTAAAGCGCAAGGTGCTACGGCCTCGTATCAACCTTTTTGTTCTGATGGCCGGAGGCCACTGGTAGGATTGCCGCCACTTATCAAAACATGGAGTTAGAGCGGTGGCGGAGAGCGACGGCAAGTGGTGGATCTGGGGGGGGGGGGGGGCATGGTTGACGATTGGCCTTGGCGTAGTCGGTTTTGGGGCTGTGCTGTTTACGCTCTATGGCATCAACCTCGGGCCGATTTCTCATGAACACGCAGCGTGGTCAAGCTTCGGGTCACTGTTAAGTGGGTTCTTCATGGTGGCCTCAACGGGAGCTACAGTGGCCACGCTTCTCTTCCTGGCTCATCAGAACAAACAGATCCAGAAGACAAATACCGAGCAGCAATGGGTTACCAAAGCTCAGCTCGCAGCTGTGAATTTTGAGCAATACGTCAATCATCGTCGTTTCTTCATGGAGCGATTGAAGGAACTGCAGTCGAAGTTTGGCAATACGTTTGTTTTTGAAAATAGCGATTCCCTTTATAATAAGGTCTTTCCGAGGAATAGTCCGACCAATTTGGAGTTCGAAGCCGAGGTCGTCACCGATACAGTTTCACGAAATTACCTAGGTACATTGAATTATTATCTCTCCGAACTGAATAATTTTACCAAAAGTCCCGACTGGGAAAACGATGGTGGGCGTCGGCTTATGGGGAAGCTTGTTAACCTCAGTGAGGCCTTGAATCTCCGTATGGAAAATGAGGTGTCGGAAGGTGATTTGGAGTTCGGAGGTAAAAGGACGGCCATCAATATCTATGCAGCTGACGAATTTGTATCGATTGCCAAGGCTATTTATGATTCGTTTATGTTTTATACCGGTAATAAAGATTTTGAAGGCTTTGATATGCCGATGGGGCGATCAGCAAACGATTCACTCATCAAGTATTTTCTAAGTAATAAAAACTATCCAGATGTAGTTAGGGTTCTCAAGCCTCTTCCAGGATTGGAGATACTAGAAGATACTTATCTCAATCTCTACATAATCGATCAAAAGCATTTTGCCTACCTACAGCCTACCTATACTGCTTTGATGGAAATATTCAGTAGTCGAGCAAATGTTGTGAAGCTTCGGAATAAAGTGTTTTTCGTGGAATTGATTGAAACTGGCTGCAGTAATGCAGCGGATGCAATGAGCGAGGCTCGGAAGGATGATCCTGATTACGACATGCTCAAAAAAATCTATGACGACTTTGCGATTTTGAAGTGCTTGATGCGTTGATTTGGCTGATGGGCCAGTAGGGGAGGGGTAAGCTCGCCCTCTCAATCCTAATTTTTCGAGCATTTATTAATTGAAATGCAACAAAGCTGGTCTGTGCTGGTTTGTATGTGGTGAAAAACTGTAAACATATCATTGTCTTAGATTGTTTGGTAGTATGTCTAAGTCTGATGTGTTTTCAATTTTTTTATTTACTCTAAGTGGCTTTGCATGTGAAGGAAGACTGCGAACTTTGTAAAGTTCCTAACACCATGCCAGCTTGCTTAGTCGGAATTCGGAGGCCACATGCCTAATATTAAAGGTGATATTCAAAATCGGCCAAAAGAGTTGTGGACATTAGCCAACTACAGTCATTTGCCCGATGAGTCGTTTCAAATCGACTTGGCTAGCGCTGCCGGAGAGTTTCTGGCTAATGATATCTTCGATCTGGATGGCGTGCAGCCTCTTGAGTCAGCAGTTTTAAAATTGTCAACCGAATTTTTCGAAGGAGTGCCCGTTGTCGGTGTAAATCCATCGAAAGATGCCATTGAATATTATAGAGAGCGTGGTGACACATTCCAGATGGTCAATGTGGTCGTCTGCTGCCATTCATTCGAAAGACGTGATGGGAAACTTTTTGCATTGCCTTATCATGTTTCCCTGCGTCCAGCTATGAAAAATGGCTCACCTCAAACGGTAGGTGTTGGCTGGATCGCAAATTTTGATTTAGAGAAGGTTTTGGATGGCAGGCCCCACTACATGGGGTTCAACCCGTTCTCAGATGCTTTCGGTCTCTATGCGCTGGGGCCAGTTCCCGTCAATGAAGCTATATGCTCAGATGTCATCGGGTTTGTTTACAATACCTATTTCGTTGCCTCCAAACACGCTCCAAGAGATGCATCAGATCCTGGTCTGTGCACGGAGTTACTTGGCGAGACTCAAGGCGTTCTTGGAGACTATCGAAAGTACAGGTGCAAGAATTACTTCAAGAAATTTACGGACTCCAAACCCCTGAAAATTTGGGGCTGCGATTCGCCCATTGAGCTTTTCCTCTTGCAGGCCATGAGTCAAATTGGCCTGCATCCAAAAATCCAAATGCTCATTTACCCTGATGGGACAATCTTCCCTTCTTTGCAGTCGATGTGGGAAGGCGGTGTTCGCACCGCGAGGCTGTCGAAGATCATTACTGAGGCTGACTTCTTCTTCGAAAAGGAGAAGGTTGCAGTATTTTGCGATTCCAAAGCTCATCACACGTCTGCAGACGAGATAGCGAAAGACCAGGCCATCGACCAGAAGCTTGCAGCGGTTGGGATACGCTCATATAGAGTGGCCGGTACGGACATCGCAGACTCGCCATTCCGCTGTGCTGCACTGCTCAAAGAGTTCTTGAGTGCGTAATTCTCTGAGGCGTCCCTCAATCACGCCCGTCGAGTGACGGGTTTTTGAGAGGCAGGTAGGGCTCAGCTGAACGATAGGCTGTCCTTGTAGGTGAATGTTACTCATGTGATTCAGCAAGCTATGGAGAGTGCTCAGTATAAATGACGCGCACAGCGCTACGCGACTAAACGCCATGCAGGCAGCTCCGAATTTTATTCAACTAGTGGCACAATTCGTTGTAGAGTTCCAGGATTTCCATGTTTGGGCGAGCCCTCAATCTCGTATACGCAATGTTCAATCACCCGTACCCCTTGAGCTTGTAAATTCCTAACTAGCGCTGAGCCTGCGCCTGATTCGCTCAAACAAAATTTTGCGGAGGTGAATACCAATACCGGAGGAAGTGCGACCCCGACTGCCTCATTAGGACTCAGTGCAAACCCTGCATTCCATGAGCGTCTAGAAAACTCTTCAGCCTTGATCGTTCGGTAGGTCAGCGACTGTGACACAAAAAGTTCGTTTTGTTTGACGTTCACAATGCGCATCAGGGCATCATCTTCACATCTAAGTCCCCGTGGTGAGAGACGGATCAGGTCACCTTTTTTCGGCACCTTCGTATCTGCCGGGACAGAGCTGTACCGTCGATTCAGATGTAATGAGATCTTTGGGCAGTCACAGATCACAGCAATGCGCTGAAGATCTTCCATCTCAATCCGCGTCTCCATCTCGCCGATTTGCTGCAAGCACCGCTGGATCGGTAGAGCCCCTTGTTGGGGGACTTGGATATCGATCGTCGAAAAATAGCGTGACATTTGTTCGATGGCGGCATTGGTTGGCAAGGTGGTATCGATCAACGCAATCAGACTCATCACATTCCCCAAGCTCGATATCAACTGGAAGATTTCGAACAGTGGCAACTGATTGAATTGGTGCACTACTATTGCCTGCGTATGAGCACCATCGGTGATTTCATAAAAAGGGGTATGGGGGCGGTCTAGTTTATTTTCATAGGCTGCACATCTAGCCTTAGCGACAGTCAACGAGGTTGGCACAACGTTCGACAAAAGTTCGTATACAGCACAATATTGCTGGGTGAACTCCATGGCCGCCCTTATATCGTCATGACGAACAAATAGCACTCGCGAGTTTATGGCTAGGGCAACTTCGTCGATCATGTCATAAGTAAACATGTCAGGTGTGAAGGCGCTCAGGCGATTGAACGCGTGATCGATCTCTCGCCGGCTATAACTTGGGTGAAACGGCTGGCAGATTTTGGTGAGATGATCGCGCACTGCACTCTGCAGGTGGTAGTTGGAGGCGAGCTGAACCCATCCCTCAGTCGAGACAATCCAGCCGTGGGTTTCACAGAGGTGAATGGTCTTGATCACGTCCTCGGAGACCCTGCTGACGTCGCCAATGACAGTACCCTCCCCAGCAAGAGCATCACTCACCTCCACAAGGGTATTGCCCGCCAATGACTGCCTTTCCAGGTAGCGCAGCAGCGCCATGGCCGGCTTTAATTCAGGAACCGAATTGAAGCCCGGATGCCGCGCGAGTAAGCATTCACCAGTCTCAAGAAACGGCAATGCTAGAAGGGGGGTGGACAGGAGGTGAAGGTCTGCGTCTTCAGGCAGATACTTCACCATCTTCTCGGCAGAGATCTGACAGAATCCTTGTGCCATGACGCTGGTAACTGACGCTTGAAAGGCCAGGTATTCCTCCCACACGAACTGCAACTGTGCGGCCTGGGCCTCGCCGAGATGTTTCCCGAGCATGTATCGGCTGCGGTGGTCGAGGAGCTGTCGTACAGGGCATTGCTCTTGCGAGGCGGCGTCCTCCAGCAGCTTTCCGAGACTGGACGGAGGCGCATACCGGGGGAGGGCGTTGTGAGTGCCAACGAAGTTCGCCAACGCCTTGCATTCGAGAAAACCGACATCATCGGCGGGTACCAGAGAGGTAACGATCAGCCCCCTCCCACGCTTCGTGATGGAGGCTTGATAGGTCATCCCAGGGAATACCGATTTCGATGTCAGTGGCTGATCGAGTCTCGCTTTGAAGGAGACTCCGGTAGCCAGCGAGAGGAGATGGATTTGCTGGTCGCCACTCAAGGTGAGGGTGGCTTTGCGGACGAAATAGTACTTGGCCATTGGTTGTGCACGATTGAATAAAAGGGTGACGAGTGACCATCAAAAGAACCCACCAGCAGAAGAGCCCACTGGCAAAAGAACTCATCAGCCAAAAATCGAATCAATGAACCTCTTCAGAACGTGAGGATCTTCCCAGATCGAACAATCTCTTCTCTGAACCTGGCACGCAGCAGGGCTCGCTCAGTGTCCCGTAATTGGGTTCTAAGCAGTTGAATCTCGGTTCTCAAGCTGGCCAGCGATTGGTCGTATGGCGTTTGGGCTTTGGTTGTATTGGGCCGAGAGCGCACATGTTCCAGCAGCAGATCGGCGATCTGCGACAGCTCCTGCCCACCTCGTCCCGGATAGAACACCTGCCTCGTCAGGCCCACGGTGCCCGCAAGCCACGAGAGGTTTATCTTGCTGCCTCGCATGGGAATCGCTTGTCCTGATTCGATGATCTCCAATGCCACAAGGCGTAGCTTTTTCGCCGACTCCAACTCGGGCGCCATGGAGCGAAGCACCTGAAGCACCTGAAGCGGCGAGGCGTCATTAAATTCGATCACAGGCGTTCTTCCATGTGACGTATGGGTTGGTGAGCTTCGAGTCGGCAACGGGTTTAGGGATACCGCTGATATCCGAGAGGTCAGTCAGTGTGTTGTCGATGATCCGAATAGCCCGTTTATGTTCGAGAATCTTGTCCACCAACTGACAGGTCAGTTCAAACTGACGCTGGTACTCAGGGGCCTTCCCGGCCTTGGGAGCCGTACCTTGAGGCCGTACCGCCATCGATGGCCTTTTCGAGAGATCGTCCACGATGTTCCGGAGTCTGACGTTCTCCCGTTCCAGCTCCGAGTTTCGGATCATGATCGGATGCAACGGGTCGATTTCCACGCTATAGGGAGTCGACGGTGTAGTTTCGTCGCCCACCAGTGTTGGAAAGCTGTCGAGGCACTTCCGGTAAGACTTATCTTTCCTTAAGAGCAAGGAGCGGTGGATGTTGCAAATCCCAGCTACCTCATCTGCAAGATGACTGATTTTTTCAAAACGCTTGCCACTCAGTAGAAGCACTTGGAGTGCAGCAGTGATACGACTGATAGTTGCCTTGAGCTGTACGGCGCCTCGGCCTTCCTTTGGCTTGGCTGTCTGGATTTTCTTTTTCATGGTTGGGTGACCCTCGCGCTCATGCTCGGATCCCTTCATGGCTTAGCAGAAGTGCAGAAGGCTTACTCAATGCATACGCGGAGATTTCTTCAAAAGAAATCCCTGTTCCTCCCATGATGGACAAGATCTGCCCAATGTAAATTTCCCTTTCCTCCAATGGTTGATTGACGACGTGCATGAACTCTGGATTGCGAGTCAGCTCATCCAGAATCAAAGGGTAATGCTCTGAGGCGAAGCCAGGGAATTGAGAGGCATCAATCAGCATTGAAATGACACGTTGTTTGGGGTCAGTCATATCCACGCTGTAGTGGACAGTGGTTGACAGATCTCGGTGACGAGCGATGTACCCGTTTGAGAATTTCTCTTCCCGCCAGTTCTTCTCCAAAATCTGTATAGATTGCCGGTACCCAGCGAGCTCTAACATACAAAGAGAAAGTTCTTCATGTATCACCCCAATTTCGGAAGATTCCGGGTGAAGCTTGTGGGTTCTCTGAAGCTTGAGCTTCAGCTGTTCGGCGCGATTAGCAAGGTCTCTGACTTTAGCGTTCAAGCCAGGGAGATGGTCAACTCCAAATACGGCGTACGGACAGATGCCACAAGTTCGAGGCATTCGGGTGAAGTCCATGAGTTTTTTAGGGCAATCACCATCTAATGCACATATGCAGCAGTCCATAAACTTCATGCGCTGTTCTTTGGTGCTCGCGATCAAGTCGATACCTGTCTCGTCCGTGTCCATTATTTCTGGGATCACGGAGATTAGATGCTGGTCGCGAATGACCGCTTCTTTGTTCTGCCCCCATCCTTTGACCAGTGCAGACGTCTGTGAAGAGGGGCTAGGAGTTCTGTTCGTCAAGGCTGCAAAGGCATGTTGTGACACATTCCTATTGGCTGCATCAATGAGCGCCACCGTTTCCTGTGAAGTCGGAACCACGTAGTGTGCAGTTGTGTATTCTTGGGCGTGACCGACTTGGATCCCTATGATGGCATAATCCAGAAACGCGTATACTCTGCGATGCGTAATCCATGTGGCACGCAGAGCATGCGGTGTATGGACTGCTGACCATTCTCCCTTAATATCGCATTCGACGAATTCATGCCGACGTTCAGCGGGAGCAAAGCTGTTATAGACTTCTTGGAATCCTCTCAGAATCAACGTCCATTTGACGCTGTATGACGTGTCGGAAAAGGGAGCACCGTTTTCATTCCATGGACTACGAAATAGTGGGTGGATGGCTTTGTATTTGCTTTTGTTTTTAGGGTCGTTTTGGTAGTTAACGCTATTGTATTTCTTCCGATATTTTTTGGTTTGAAAGTGCCGCTCCTGGATAAGGACGTCCATCACCTTGTAGGGTAAGGTAACGGGGCGGCTGTTACCACTTTTGTCAGTATTTACAAACAGAATGCAGCTGCCAATACTGCCTCTCAAGGTACTGTCGTAGTACTTATCAAAATTGCGGACATCCAACCACTGACAGTTCTGAAGTCGTAACCCTGAAAAAAGAGCCACCGTTAACATTCTAAGTTGGGAGAGCCAAGGTACGCAAACGTACTCGCTGTTCGATTGATATTTGTCATTCCGCCAAGAATAAATATTGATGATTTTTTTCAGAGGTATTTCAATAGACTCCGAGGTATCGCTTGGATTCCACAATTTTATAGTGTAGGAAATTCCGCATCTT
Source organism: Pseudomonas sp. FW306-02-D09B (assembly GCF_058782685.1). Classification (NCBI taxonomy): domain Bacteria; kingdom Pseudomonadati; phylum Pseudomonadota; class Gammaproteobacteria; order Pseudomonadales; family Pseudomonadaceae; genus Pseudomonas; species Pseudomonas sp. FW306-02-D09B. Next base: position 77,937 of record NZ_JBYSXY010000015.1, on the reverse strand, counting down.
TCCAGGTCGATCCAAGTGCCATTTCTCAATTCCGTGATGTGGTCATGGCTATACATGCCACTGAGGCACCTGTTCTGGAGTTCAACTCCGATTGCGTCGAGTGCCAGCATGTAAGCCTCGACCATTAACATGGAATCGATGGGCAGTGGAATTTTGTCGCTTTTCCCTGCTGAGCCGCTGCCCTGGTAATCCAGTCTCGGATTTACGGGATTTTTGTACAGACTGTCAATAAGTACCCCGCCGTCTGGCATGATCTCAGCCCCGTGGAGGATGCCGACCTCGAAAAAGCGCCATACAACATTGATAAACGTTGATTTAGTCTTTTGGCTTCTTTTTAGGTCGTAAAACTGCAGCAGCGTGAGTGGAAGCAAGACTTCTGAATTGTCTGCGGGATTCGTAAATGTTGTTAGTTTGGCGGTGCGAGCCCAAAATATAGAACGATGGAAGTTCTCTATGAGTTCAGGGAACTCAACAGGGCTGTCAGGGTTTTTACTAAACCAGGCTGGAAGATAAGTCCCCAGATAGTCCATGAGGATGTGCACGTACCCGACCTCTTGTCGGCGCGCCGCGATATTTAATTTTTCTTCGATATAGGCTAGATGTAGTTCACATAATTTCGCCCAGCGAGATAGTTTTTTATCTGGATGAGGGTTGGTTTTAGCGGTGTAATAAGTGTCAATCCACTCAAAGTTATCTCTAGAACGGCGTTTGCGTCCCGGTAAAATTGCGTATTCTTCGGGTGAAAGTACGTCAAGAGCCTCCCTTATATTGGCTTCTGCTTGGCGAGTCTTATTTTCAATCTTCTTGCGAGCTTCGGTTTTTCGGCCATCGATTCCGGTGTGATATCGAATTCGATTGCGTTCAAGAATGGAGCTTCTCGATGGTTTTCCGGACAACGCTCCCCAGTACTGGACGAATTTTTTGTAGGTTTTTCTGTGTTCTTCGCTCGATACCTCAACCGCAGTCATGCTCAAATGAGCGTGATACCCCTCAAGTGCCCGAGCCTGCTCGGGGCTCACAATCTGAGGATGAAGTTTGGCGAAACAGTGAATCCACGCCAAGTACGAAAAGTCGTTGGTTTTGTTTCCGTTGTTAGCGGCTCGTATGGCGCGTTGCTTGTCAACAACCGCTGGGGCGGCCTCCCAGAGTTCGGTGAAGTCTACGTCCTTGGGTTTATGCCAGTTGACGCGGTACTGAAATGCTCGGCTACTGCGATGAAGAAACGACGTCTTAATCTGAGATACGTTATAAATAAATGTCTCAGATTCAGACTTCAATTCAGGATACTTCGCCCAAACTCCAGCAATAGTAAAATTGTGTGGAAGTGTGACTTTTCCCTTGATCCACAAAAGTACAAACATCGCCCGAATGGGGGTGCGAACTCCGCTGACGTCTTTCAAATGGGGCGCTGCCTCGCCCGTGAGTTCTGTGTATAAGGACACAGCATGCTCGGTCTGGTCATCGGATGTGATGCACAGGTTATAGAGCTTCATAAGCTCAGTTTTCGCCAGTGGACGGTCTTTCCGGCGCCTCAGAAAGATGGGGACGGCCAGTCGATGTCTGGCCTGCCCATCCGTCATTAGCTCGGGATTGGCCTTACCGGGTTTCGTCTCTATAGCCAGGGCTTTCTGCCCCAGCTCTTGCAGAATGGCCACTGCGCTATCAAGGACGTCATCGCTGTGTAGGGTCGGCAGGTCGCTGGTGTTGATCACGCTTCCGAGCCCTTTTGCAGCCATTTCTCGCCCAGGCGGGCATATGCCTGCCCACGGTAGTAATCGATGTTCTCGCGAACACCACGGTTGTAGATGAGTTCGTTCGAAGCATCTACTTCTACGAGGGTGTGGATACCTAAATCCGAGGCATAGATCTGCGTGCTTTTAAGATCGGCGTGCCCCATCAACAACTGAATCTCAGGCAGATCGAGTCCAGGTTTAGGTCGGCCCGGCACCACTACGTAGTTGCGAGACCAAATGCCGAAAAAATGGCGGAAGTCGTGGGACGAGTATTTGCCTTGGGGGGCTTCGAAACCCAGCTTCTGCTGAGTGGCCTGGATACGTCGGTTGACCGCTCTGTTGACACTGCTGGCATTGAGCTCGCAGAGGGGCATGCCGTAGGTATCCTCATCAAGCGAGAGCAGCAGCCATGGGCTGTCGGAATGCGGTCGGACGGCCATATACTCAGCCAGCTTTTGCCAGAAGATGGATTTGAATGGCTCGAACATCGTAATAGCAGCGGTTTTGCGTCCTTTGAATCCGAAGCTTTCCTTGTTCGTGGTATCACGCAGTCCTTTAGGGTCTTGAACGCGGACGATTCTGTTTGTGACATCAATGTCCTCCAGACGAATCCCTATCGTTTCGGAGAGCCTGAGACTTCCGAGCCCCAGACTCCAGATCAGGCCGTCCAAGGGGGAAGGGGCGTGCTCAAGCATCGGGAGAACATGGTCTTCGGCAATGTGCTTGGCCTCCCGTGTTCTGTTGACTTTAGGAGCACGCAGGCCGCCTCCAGTCATTTTGGCGGCAGGAGAGAGCCGGGGTTTTACCTGCAGTGTATGCGCATGGATTTGAGCCATCTCTTGAGGGCTGCGCACCCTGGGATTAAGTTCCGGCAGCGCTGTCACTTGTACTAGGGGGGCGAGGTTGGTCAGGACGCTGATCATCTCCGCCTGCTCGAATGCGATTTCACTACAGACGGTCAGCATGAGATTGGCTCCCGCAATGTACCGACCGGCAGATTTTGCGGAAATCGTCTTACGTCCGCTGCGAATGAATGCCTCGCGAACGATTGCGTCCTTGGCGTTAGCACCATCGATGAGATAGGACGAAAAGAGGTGCATAGTTTTTGAGGTTGTAGCTGGGTCAAGTCGACCTGACAGCGCGCCAGTTTCATAGAGGAATTCGGTGAAGAAACGCCCACCCATTTCCATTGCGATTGCCGAGTTTCGCTTGTAGGTGATGCCTATTTCGCTCCACAGGTGGTCGGTGAACTCGTTGTAGAAGTTCAGTGGAGCACCAGTAGCCGTTTCGTAGAGCCTCGGTGGCTCAGATTTGATGAGCGTGAGGCTCTTCATCGACTTGATGCTGCTCCCAGGAGTCGGCTGCAACTGGGGAGCTTTAGGACGGTGTTCCGACCTGTTCTGTGTCGATGCAATCACCGATTTACGCATATATTGACAAACCTCCCGGTTGGTGGTGTAATGTTGAGAGCGGAATAGTATTGACTGTAAAGTAAAATTTGAAATGGCAAAAAATGCTAAAAAAAGCGTTTTTTATGCTATTTATTTTCTTTTGCTTTCAAACACGTGTGTCGTTACCTCGCCCAGCTACTCTCCCCGCATCCACGCTCCCTTGATCTATGGCCCTAGCCGACAGGTCGTTCGTCGAATCCCTGTCGTGATTTTTGTTGACCGGTTACTGTCCCAAGAGCTTCCGAAAATGAGAGAGCGCCGTGCTTTTTCGGAGGGAGATGGCCTTGGTGTCTGCCTTCACTCCCATAGCTCTGCTCACAATTGAGGCGATGAGCCCGCAGGCCTACGTCAATTTGGAATCCGATCCGCCCGATGGTCGCGCGAGGAGTTTTGCGGTACTTTGCAATGGCAGGAAGCCATATTTTCAGCAGGACGCGTCTCAATGACCCTAGGCTCAATGCCTAACGGGTACGTCTCCTGCGCATTATTTTTGTGACAGGAACGACCATGTCAGGCGGCGAAACCGAAAAAATTGCGAGGCTCGCAGAGCTCGTCTCCAACGATATCTTCAGCTTCTTTAGGTGGAAGAAAGAAGGGCCAAGCAACCTTAACTTCGCCTGTGTGAAGAAAGAGACTCACGCGCCTATGAAGACCAAGACGGAGCATACGCATCCGGCTGATGTGGTCTTCAAGTACGCGGATCCCTATCTCAACAAGAGCATCTATCTTCATACCGACTTAAAGAGCTATGCGGTCGGTTCTATTAAACTGGCCGAAATCAAGAAGGCCCTGAAATCTCTGGGAAAGACTATCGACTGCGCTCGTGTGTCGCCCGAGTGGCAGACTCGTTATCACCTTGCAAAGCGCGAGAAGTTTGAAATTCGTGGAATGCTGTTTGTCTACAATCATGACGATGAGTACGACAAGAATTTCTACGATCATTTCAACGACTACAAAGGTGAGAATTTACATATTAAAGATGGTCAGCAGGTTCACATTATCGAACCGTCGTTGATCAATTACCTTAATACGCTGCAGGTCGATATAAATACCCTAAGGGCTGCGGGTACGTTCCCCAAAGATAACTATACCTTCTATTATCCTGACCTCATTCTCCATAAGGCAAATGGGGAATACTGGGCGCGAGCCGCTACTGCAGAACTTATTGCTTCGCCTTATATGATTATTCATCACAAAGAAGTCAGGACTTTTTGTGAGAAAGCAAACGCTGTGGCTGAAACTTACAGCGAGGGCTACCTGATTTACTATCGTCGAGATGGCAGTAGCGAGATTGAGTTCAGATATCTTTTTGATGCGCTCTCCAGATTTCAGATCCTCAATGCCAACAAGGAATTAAAGATTCGGATTAGGGTTGCCAACCGCCACCATCACAGCAGCATTATCAGTAATTTCAATGCCGCCATTAACAGTTATGTGGCCGAATGGGGCGAAGATGAGAACCGGAAGCGAAAGTTGCAGGCCATCGAGCTGGATATCGTGAGCCACGCGATACCGAATTACAAACCAGAAGCCATCGGATGGGAGAGAGACTGACATGAGAATGGGTAGTTTGTACTTTGCTTCCGATAAAGCAATCTTTGATGCGCTCACACAGCGGAGCCTGACGAGTGCCGAGCTTAGGAAGGTTTTCCTTTCCAGGGGGATCGTGATTTCTAATGAGTCGGATAAGAAAGCTCTAGCCAGCCGGTTCAGCGCGTTGTTCCATGACTACTACGACTACCGAAATCTTTCCCTTCTGGTCGGTGGGCGCGATGGCCGTGAAAAAACTACCAACGTTACTGTCACGACTGAGGTTTCCAAAGACCAACTGACGGACGCTCTGACCTCTGTGAAGGAGTGGTTGATCAATGACCTGCACGAGCAGGCCGAGGTTTCCGTTCAGGGGGATCAGCTCAAGCTCACCGTCAAGTATCAGAAGCTTGATTTCAGCCAGGCCGAATTCCGTCAGGTGGTTGAGAAAATGGCTGAGGTGACTCTTGAGAGGCAGGGCGGCGGTTGGAAGATCACCGGCCCCATGAACGATAAGTTCAAGGACATCACCGAGCAGCTCTACTCTCAGATTGAAATTTTCACTGACAAGGAAGTGGGTACCCGCACCATCTCCTTGGAGGCGATTCCCGATGCAGGCATCAGAACCAACTTCCTTCGAAGTCTGATTCACAATCTCAAGGACATGGAGGTGTTTGATGTGGTCGATGTCTCCACCTTCAACCCAAATGATGGCGAAGATGATGACTTAGACCTGAGTGACGATGCCTTGGTGGTCGAGGACTCGATCGAAATGGAATCAGAGGATGATGCAGAGGATGACGGCGATCCCGAGGTAGAGCTGAGCAGGCCACAGCCCGAGGTCAAGACGCATAAAATCATTCGAATCGACAAGGCTTCCCTGAAAGGCAAGGGCGTTCTGGAGTCGAAGCAGCTGTTGGAGCTTGAAGGCCACGGTTTCTACCTGTGGAAGATTCGATGGAAGGCCCGTGAGAAGCTCGTAGGGTCTGAGATCGTTCTGTTTGAGGCTCAGTTTGGAAACCAGGCCAAGTGCTGCGATTTCTCGTACATCGTCAAAGGTGTCTACAACTACCACAACGGGAAACATGCCAATAACCTGGTACGTGCCAGCTCAGTTGTTGAGCAGAAGCTCAAGATCAGATTGGAGCAGGCGGCGCAAAAGACTTTGGATGATATCGAAAGGAGTCTGAAGAAATGAAGTCGAAGCGGCTGAAGCTCTGGGTTTTGACCGCTCACGTAGACTTTCTTAGCCTCGTGCGCGGGCTGCAACAACAGCCGTTCAATGGTCAAAACCGGGTCGGGCTCGAACCCATTGAAATCCTGGATGGCAAGGCAACCATTCGATATCACGAGCAACGCGATATCACCCAGTCATTCATGAACCCCTTGGGTGAGACAATCGAGTCAAGCTACTCGACCTACATCAGTTTCGACATGGTGTTTGAATCGCTTGGATCGGATCGGTACTCGATCTGCATGAGTTCGCCGCCCAAGGATTTGAAACCGTTCGTGGGGCTCATCCGTGCTGCTACCGGAACGAGCTTCGCGCTGGAGATCGTGAAGCCGGACATCTCTGTCGTCTATGAACAGCTCAAGGGTGATAAGCGTTTTACGAGAGTGATGGCCAAGCGGATCGTCTCAGGAGCGGTGACATTCGATATCGAAAGTAGCTACCGGGTCGATATTGCTTCCACCGGGAATGCCATGACGAAATTGTTGGAGATCACTGGTGGGCGCACCGCTCCGATCGACAAGATAAAAATCGTCTACCAGTACAACTCCAGGCCCGTTCAGATTGAACTGTCTCGGTCAGGCTCTGTTGCGGTGTCGTTGGATGATGAGGAGCATCTGCACCTCCTGACCAGTCTATTGATTCAGTAGCCAGGTCTTGGGTTGGGCTGTGGTGAGGTATCGAGCGAAGGTTGGAAGCGGATCTATCTTCCGATCCAACCTAGCTCATTCCCTCATGATTCTGGTGTAAATCGCAAAAAGCTACTTGCCACCATTACTCTCAGATCGCCAGTATCGATTCACGGTGGTGCGTGCAAGCCACTGGATTGCAGCGGCCTCAGCTGGCGTTTTGCTTTGAGCTTTGAGTGCCAGGAAGGCGTCCTGGTTGTGAGTTTTTACCGGCTGGCCTGAAGCTCGCTGAAGGAGCTTGCCATCCTCTAACTGGCTTTGGATCAGCTCGGCGTCGCCTAACTCGACGGCACATCATCAAGTGCTGCACACCCGAGACGTCATGGGTGCAGCACGAGGCCTACCAATGTCTCGCTACCGTTTGTTTCGAAATGGCTAGCGCCCGAGCAACCTCGGCCTTGGATAGCCCTTCAGCCTTTAAAAGTTGCACATCTTCACGGCGTTTAGCAGCAGCTGCGACCCTGGAATGACTGTCTTCCGGTTTGGCAACGAATCCGCCAAGGGCAGAAACCTCTTTAGATACACGCTTCAGGAGCTCGGTAGGGCTCACGACCTCCTCGGCACCGTATGCCAGAGCAAGAATGGACAGAGGATGAACGCCTAACTGCCGAGCGATTTCATCTAGCTTTTCGACCGTAACGCCACGCTCTGAGCGCTCTATGCGACTCAGGTGTGAAGCGGTTACGCCTTCTTCCAGATCGGTCAGCAGCACCTGATGTTGCCGGCGAACGTGTCTCAACGCAGCGGCGACTGATTGCCTGAGCATTTGGGGCCATTCTCTAAAATACGACTGTATGCCCGGTTTGCTCAGTTCCACTCAATGTCGTATAGTCAAACAAGGAACTATTTAGGCTGGCCCTATGCTCGTACGGACATCGAGCATCTTGAGCTAAGGGCTACCAATATATCGCTTAATCGTCGAACAGGGCTGCCAGCAAGCTCTACGGGGCAGCGTCATGAAAATGTTGATCTATTCAGATTTGCACATCGAATTCGCACCGTTCACGCCCCAAGCAACAGACGCAGACATTGTCGTTCTGGCTGGCGACATCGACACCCAGGCGCGAGGTGTGAAATGGGCCAACGAAACGTTCAGCCAGCCAGTCATTTATTGCGCAGGGAATCACGAGTTCTACAAAGGCCACATCGATCACACGTTGCGCAAAATGCGAGACGCAGCAGCTCCCCATGTGCATGTACTGGAGAACCAGACCTGGATTTGCAACCAAACGCGGTTTTTGGTCACAACGGCTTGGACGGATTTTTCGTCCACCGGAGACGTCGTGGCAGCGACGATGATGTGCGGTCAATGGATGAATGATTTCAGGGCGATCAGAGCTGAGGAGCGCTTCCGCCGGCTGCGGCCAGCAGACGTGATTGAGCGAAACCGTATTGCTTTCGACTTCCTGCTGCATGAGCTCGCCCAGCCGTTTAACGGTAAAACAGTGGTTATTACACATCATTGCCCAGTCCCAGAGGTGGCCGGGGAAAAGCATGACGGCCATCTGAGCGCGGCCTATTCCAACAGATGGCATGCGCTTTTGGAAAAAGCAGACATTTGGATTTTTGGACATACCCATCACTCCATCGATATTGAGTTGGGCGGATGCCGGCTCATCTCAAATCCGCGTGGATATCCTGGCGAGAACACAGGTTTCATTTCGGGTTTCACCATTGAAATCTGATCGCTGATGGCGGGGGTAAACAAGGTGTACTGGATCAAAACCTTCGGAGCAGGGCTGTCCGACTTCAGGCTGCACAGATTGCCTGCAGTCGTAGAACGAGCACGAGCTGCGATCGATGATCCAAACGTTGTCGGTTATCTGCTGTGTGCGCTGGAGCGCCCTCCACGGATGACCGGCTTGCTGTTTTGTGACCATACGCGAAGTTTCCCGGAAGGGTTACCCATTCATACGCCAGCCATCGCTGATCGATACCGGCTCGAAGGCTACGAGGTCGTCATCACGATCGACGGCGGTATGTACGTTGTCGCTCATTGGCTTCATGAAAACGGTGCTTTGGATCGATTCGATAGAGTTCATTGACATCGTCTTCGGGTCGTTTGTGACTATAAAAACCGAGGTCAAGGGTAGTAAGAATGGCTGTTCCGAGAAGTATTGTGGATGCACAAAAAGTTGATTTTGGCGTCCAGGTCACAGGGTACCTGTGCTGCGCTGAATTTAAGCCGCCGTGCATGGTTGGAATTGTGTTTACAGACAAGCGAGGTCGCTTTGCGGATGGGGGAAAGATCCGTACCTCCAAGATCGAAAAGGTCTTTCAGCTTAAGGGTTATCTGCTGTGCGAGACATACAGCGGTAGTCGATATGTGATTTGTCATTGGTGGCATGAAAATGGCGCCGTGCCCGAGATCAACATGATCCACTAACGAAGCGCAGGCTTTTCGATCAGCAGTCAAAGCTGCCCAACATTCACGATGCACGGCTTGCAGAAGCTGACATCAGGATGGCTTTCGTGCAGCTTTAGAAATATTTGAAAAAAACTAGGCAGCGGTGTGCAAACTGAATTGATTGAAGATGTGCTGTATGGCCCAGCCCAGATGCTTGGTGGCTCTCGGCTTGAGGATGATGAGCTTATTAAGCTGGCGCGCGAGGAGTTCGAGGGGCAGCCATTTTGCATTGTTCGAAACTGGATGCTCATCGATCTGATGCTCTCCGACGAGCAGGAAAATGAAATAAGAAAACAGGATCTGCAGCCCTCAGTTCTGTACGCCAATCACGCTGTATTCGACAGTGAAGAACGAATTGCGACCGGCAACGGATTCATTACTGGCTATCAAAAAGACTTCCACGGATGTTTTTTTGAAAGCAAAGACAAGCTGTACATCCTGGCCGGCCGTGGCGCGAGAAAGTACGTGAGTGCGCCTGCTGTTGAAGCGCTACGTGCTTTTAAAAATGCTGACGTTAATGAACGAGTGGCGTGAGCAGCACTGCATGAAAATTTGCCAGGGCCCGCTTCGTAGGCTTTCGGGAGTTTGGGAAAATGCTTTGTATAAGTGCAATGCCTTGCTCGTCCTTGGATTGAATCAGAGGCGCTGATCGAGCACCTATTTCCCGCTGCCTGGGGGTATCGACACCCCCTAGAAACTCTGCGGACTCATCTTGATCAAGACACAGTGAGGCTTCGGTTATTTGCCGATACGTATGGAATCCATCACGCTTCAAATTCACGCGGATGGCCGTTGGCGCGATGCACTGGTGGTCAGCTTCGATTCACCTAGAGGTAGTCTGCGAAGTCGGTGCAACATCAACTATGTGCCCGAATACCTTGCGGATCAGCTCATTCAACTGGGTACGGTGAAGGCGCCGGCCGTCAGTGCGAATCTCCCACTGGAGTGGGATATTCGGCGAGAGCTTGCCCCAGCTTTTCTGCACGATATCATCCCGGCCGGTGCTGCACGTCGGTACATTTTGTCGAGAATGGTAGTGCCGCCAAGGATGTCGATTGATCTCTTTCTGTTGCAGCAACTCACTGCTGCTCCCATTGGGCACATGCGCATAAAAAGCGCGACCGAAACGCTGTATCCCACAAGCGAAGTGACTGATGGGACTACGCGAACTGAGGTTGTTCAGGAAGGTATGGGCTTTCTCGACCAGGCCAGGGAATCGGGATGGCCAATAATCGGCGCGCTCGGGGCCGGGGGCGTAGCTCAAAAAATGCTGCTTGTTGAGGATGCTTTAGGGCAGTTTTATCCCAACGGAGCGCTAGACGACGCAGATGTGTGTCGACATTGGTTCGTTAAGTTCCCGCGTAACAACGCAACCAAGTTAGATCGAGACATCCTGCATTCCGAATACTGCTTTTACCGCGCGCTGGGCCAGTTGGGGATCGACACGATCTCCGCCGAGGGGCTGGCATACGAAGCGGCGAAGGTGCCCAGTATTTGGATGCAAAGATTCGATCGCAAAGTCTCTTCGGGGGGATTGAGCGTATCGCAGTAGAGTCAATGTACTCGCTATGTGGTGTCACCGATTCGGTTATTCGTATGGATCATATCGATGTCGTGGATCGGCTAGCGAAAACATGGATTGCCGCAGACCAAGAATCTGAAATACCCGACATGATTAGCGAATACCTGCGGCGGGATTTGATAAATCTGATTGTCGGGAACACCGACAACCATTGCGGAAACCTCTCGATCCTTCGGAGTAAAGAGCGAGTGAGCTTTGCACCCGTTTACGATCTTGCTCCCATGGTGCTGGATATTGAAGGCATTGTACGAAGCACCCGTTGGCCAACAGCAATGGAACAGTTAGGTTCGGTCGATTGGGCGGCTGTTTGTGCTCACTTCGCGCATAGGGCAGACCCGGAATGGCTGTTCGATCGCTTACGGGCGGATGCTCGGTTGCTACTGGCGTTGCCGGATTTGCTTCAGGATCTAGGACTGCCCCAGGAAGCTTGGCGCTCGCCGATGATTCCGTTGAGTCGGATGGAAGATACGTTTCGTAGTTGGAAGTTGATGTGATTGTTCCACTTCCAAGTAGCCATCACTAGCTTGGAAAGGTGTTTCAGGGACACGCCCGCGCAACTCATCAATCGACATCGAATAGGCACCTGGAGCGAAGTTTTGAGTCTGATTTTTTTCAACGACAGGCGGTCTAAACTGCGCTTTTGAGATAGTATCGTCGGCCGCCAGGTAAGCCCGGACGTAGCGGCTGTGCCTCGAAGCTTGAGCAATGATCAACAGGTTGGAGTGATTCGATGAGCGAGGATCTGGATTCCTCACCCGTTGCAGTGCGTGTAGTTATCAAGGAGTGGATAGATGGGCAGTATGGAAAATATGCGCGTGCCAAAGTTTTGTCCTCCGATCCACCATCGCCCGAAGCAATTTACGCCCCGAAAAAACTGAAAGTCTGGCCTCAGCTGGGGGTTCCATTTGATTGCAAAATCCAAGTGACCAAAAGCGTTTGGCGGGTAGTTGAACTCTCTGAGAATGCCAAGCCCGTCGAGGTTAAGCTTACTGGCGTCGTTGAATTCTGTTCTGGCGTAGCCTCCAAGCGATCATGGCGGATCAGGCTTGTGCCTGAAGCCCATGGAGCAGGCTACGCAACTCTGGATGTGAAGACTCTCAGGGCTGCGAAATTTGCTCATGTGGAGCGTGGTCAAGAGCTGACATTTCTGGCACTGCCAAGTGAAACCGACTGGGTAATCACCAAGCTTCTGACACCTGAGTTGTCGACGGTAATAACCGATCCGGAGACCGAGTTCGTCGCCTATGCACTGCGAGATTGGAGCTCAGATGACACTTCCACGACTGTGCAGTTCGCAATCAAGTTACCCTTTTCGGGAGTCTGGCCTCTGGTGCATGTTTTCTGCACGCTTCTTGAGAAACAATCGATATTGTCCCTTGTGAGTAACAATTTGGATGACTCAGATTCATTGCGTCACGCGCACGAATACGTTGCGCACGCGCAAGACGTCTTACGGGAAGGATCACCCCCGGAGATCGGCAATTTGAGGCTCGGATGCTTGGAGGTCACGCTGGTCTGGAATGCTCGGGGCTACTGGAATATCAAAAGACTTGTGGCTCCCTTATCGATGCGTGAACCGAGCCCCAAAGAGACAATCGACTGGGTTGAAGGCACGGTTGTTTCGGCTGAGCAGCCAAAAAAGAGTCTATCCGTTGACGGGGATGAAGAGCAGTCTCCTGATTCGTCTCTCGTCGAAGAAGATTCGGTTAGAACAGACACGTCAAATGCTGAGTTCGCTTCAGCGGTTATGGCTCCAAGTGAGGGCCCTGGAAAAGAACCGCAAAAAAAGAAAACTCAAAGACTAAAAATCACTGTTGCGATTAAAGATCGACGGATAGGACGCGGGAATGTGGACGGGTATCTCAAGCCTGACGAGATTATTAACGGAAGATTGACTAAGGGTACAAAGGTTGCAGTTCGACTGACTGGCAATCCTCCGCATTGGTATGTTGGACGTCTGCATCGTTCGCTACCCCAACGAGGTGAGGTATGAGAGGGAGGCTAAGTGAGTTTCTGAAGAGCCTCGCCTCTCTATTCTCTACGATCCAGATAAATAACGCTCCGGCACCCATAAATCTCATACCGGCTGCCGAACCCGTAATCACACCTACGAAAGTCAGCATTCTGACCAGTAAGCCGCGCTCGCCTGTTCTACCTCCTGAAGATGTTGCGGCCTATTGGAAAAATGGTTTGGATTATGTCAACTTTCGGTCATTCGGTGAGAAGTCAAAGGATGCGGTTGCGCACAAACTGGTCTTGTCTTTACTCGACGTTACCCAAGTCGCAACTCAGATAGAAGAGGCGCAGGACGCAGCAGCCGGCGAAGATGTGAATGTTGTATTACTGCTGTGCCAAGTGAGCAAGAGTGACCGAAGCCTCGTCAATCGTCATCCACTTCTCGCTGTACCCGCAGTTCTCATAGAACAGAAATTTCTAGCCCCTCGCACTTCGGCTGCGCCTGTCCTGAATCCAGCTTATCTATTCCCCGACCAAAAAGCAGACACGTTTGCGATTGGGGATGCTCATTTGGGCAATGAGCGAATGTTTATCGCACTGTCACAGCTCTCAACGGACAAGTCTCTCCAACTGGATTGGGTGACCTGGTGGTCGACAGCATTGAACGTAGTGCGCGATCTGTTGAAGATCGACAAAGACGATTCGCCACTCCATAAACTGTCAGAACTCGCCAACGGGATCACGCCACCCAAGGCTCGACACAGCTCCAAAGAAGCAGATTGGGTTCTCAAGGCTGCCGTGTTTCCAGCACAGGGATCCGCGTCGAAAGCCATGGTGGACGCGTATTCAAGCTTCCTTGATCCCCAAGAGCGTCCCAAGGTAGCTTTATTTGAGCGGATTTGTGGTGGTGAACATGCACTTCAAGCCGCCGAAATGCCGCCGTTCATAGCCGACCTGATTACCGGCCACATTGACGAGTACGACGAGTCGAAAGGAAACCGTCCGTTGTTCCCGCTGGACGATTCTCAACGCAGAGCTGCTGGGGCTGTAGCAAACCTTCAAGAAGGTGAAGTTCAGGCGATCAACGGGCCGCCCGGTAGCGGGAAAACCTCGATGCTGCGTGCTGTAGTTGCTAGCCGGTGGGTCAGTGCGGCCTTAAACCAGGAAGCGTGTCCGATTATCGTCGCGTGTGGTGCGACCAACCAATCGGTTACGAATGTTATTGAAGCATTCGGCAAAGCACCTCACCCCGACGAGTCATTGTTTCATGCAAAGCGGTGGATTGAAGGTGTACCTAGCTACGGTGCATATTTCCCCTCTAAAAGCGTCTTGGGCGCCGCAGATAAACAAGCAGAGCTTGCTCGGTTTATCTGTATCCAAAGCGATCACGGCTCAACTGGGATGCTTTGGGTCTATCGGGATCGGCCAGGTGTTCTGGCACCCAATAGCGCTCTGGAGTTTGAGGAAATCTATCTTGCGCATGCTCGAAGAGCTTTTCCCGGATTTACCATGTTTGACATGGAGAGCGCCGTAAAGGTTGTTCATCAAAAGCTGCAAGATATTGTCAAACGTAGGGACGAATTTTTAGCAGCATTAGCGCAGGGTAATCCGCAGTGGCAGCCGCTGCTCGAAAGCGCTCGCCCAAACACTGCGACAGTTTGGCCTTCAGAGCGTCACGGTCAGTTGGACGAATTGATCAACAAGCTCAAAAAGAATCATAAGGACGCTGACGCTGCAAGAGGGGCAATCGACCTGACGTTTAGCTGCGATGCCTTTCATTGGGCAGCGAGGTATTGGGAAGGGCGCTTCCTACTTTCACAGCGCGAGCGACTGTTCTCCCGCCATCCTGCCAATGTTGAAGAGTCATTGCGTAGGTTGTGCATGTTGACTCCCTGCCTGGTCTCTACCCTGCATAACGTGTCGTCACTAGGAAAAATACAGCCACTGTTTGAAGGAGACCGTGCGATTCAGCATGCGCTTTCCCTGTTTGACCTGCTTGTGATTGATGAGGCAGGGCAGGCCTCCCCGGAACTTGCAGGCCCAGCGCTGCTAATGGCCAAAAGAGCTGCGGTGGTCGGGGATCTGAAACAACTAGAGCCTATATGGAACCATAACGCATTAAGCGAAATTGCCGTTGCGTCAGTTGCCCGGGTGTTTGACCGTATTAACGATCTGAAGCAAGCACGTCTGTCGATCGCTGACGGTAGCGTTCTGGCTGCTGCTCGAATGGTGTCCAAGTGGCGTGAAGAAAAGGATCTAGGTATCACCCTGAGGTACCACTACCGCTGCAAGCCCAGCATCATTGGCTACTGCAATGCATTGAGCTACGACAACACCTTGTTGCCCAGAACCAAAGAAGGCACTCCCGGGCACGAGCCTGCAATGTCCTGGGTGTCTATTGAAAATAAACCTGTTCGAAGGGGTGGATCGCTCTGCAACTCGGAGGAAGCCGAACACATCACGAGCTGGATCGCTGAGCGTTGGCCTGTTTGGCAGACAGAACCAGGCACACGGGGTAAACCGCTGAAGGACATTGTCGCGCTGATTACGGCTTACCGTCCGCAAGCGAACCTTTTGCGGTCTGAGCTCGAAAAGGTGTTTGGCCAACTACGAGGGACAGGCGGTATCGATTGGCCAACAGAAAAAGACATTGAAAAGGTGACCGTCGGTACTGTGCACCAGCTCCAAGGCGCGGAGCGGCCCATCGTCTGCTTTAGCCTAGTTGAAGGCCCAGACGAAGCCGCTGGCAGTTTCATGGATCGAGACGCATCGTTGTTGAACGTGGCGGTGTCGCGAGCGAAGTCCTCTTTCATCGTGTTTGGTCACCCCCAACGGCTATTCCCCGCCGTTGGTGCAAACGAAGCCGGACTTGCGCCTATCCATTTCCTTGGGGCTTATCTGCGCAAAACCCCTCAGGCGCGACTGCTTTATCCGAGACGATTGGTGGTGATTGAGGCTGGTGGTAAGCAACAGACCCTCTCTCAAATCCTAGGTAAGAGCTGTGCAGTAATTGCGACTCACGGAGCCCTACAGTATTTGCCGATTAAAGGCGGAATAGATGTCCCTGCGGGGCTCATTCCCTTACCTCTAAATGAAGAGAGCGCCGGTGCATTCCTGCGGGAAGTGAACAAACTCATCGACGCGGTAGAAGACATCGTTATTGCCACTGACGACGACCGGATGGGGGAGCTCATCGCGTGGCAGGTGGAGCAGTTGCTCAAGGATCGTGCCGAGCACAAGAGTTTTCTACGCATTCGATTGGGCGCAATTAATGCCCCCGCGATAAGGGCTGCCTTCGGCTCTCCGGGCGCGCTTGATAAGCGCAAAGTGGCAGCAGAGTCTGTTCGGGAGATCACGGATTTACTGGTGACACAACGTTTTTGTCGCGACGAAGTGCGGCGGCGCAAAGTTGATATGCATGAGCTTGACTCCTTGGTTGCTTGTGGGGCGTGTGCACCTGCTCATGGAGGTGAACCTAGATTCAAGCTGGTGGGGCGCGTTCAGGCCTCGATCCTGCGGTTAATCCTCAATCACGCACGTCGCGCAGCATCGTTGCAGTCGTTTAGTAGAGTGCGTGTTACTGCAAATGTGAGTGGGCAAAAACTGAACGGGTACCTCTTCCACATTGGCGAGCAGCGCGATCTTACCCAGACACACGTTGTTCAACAGATCATCGCCAAAGTAAAAGCGGCGAAACTGGAGCTTCTGGGCTTACCGGAAATTATCAGGGAGAAAGTGCAGGTTCCTGTCGCAGGAACATTCTCTATTTTGGCCGAGGCTTGGCAAAGATTTGGACACCTTCCTTGGGTGAGCATGGTGGCTCTGCAATCGTTGTATGACGGTTCATGGAGCAAATCAGGCGGTGAGGATACCTTTGAACCTGTAGAGCCGATCATTCCCACTCTCGCGAGGAATGGACATCCGCCCGTTACACCTCTGGATCGCGCAGCCCCCCCGACGGTACTTAAAGGCACGTTCAGTGACCCTGTATGCCACGACATCTACACACTCATATGGGAGCGATTTAGCTTCGCAGAGTCCGTCGGTGACGTAGGTCTGCCGATGACGCGGATTCGAGTCGACTACAAGTTTTCCGGGGGGCAGCGGTTGGGCGTCCGTTTTGAAGGCGCCGGTAGTGAAGGGATGACGCCAGAGCAACTTCGACTTCTTGAACAGTCTGTGTCCGAGAACGGTGCTTCCTTTTTGCAATACAACTTTTCAGAGATTCCGCAAGCGGCTCTGATTTTCGAAAGCGAGTCTGCGGGACGCTGGATCATGTCTATGGATCAGTTGTTGCTTGAGATGGAGCGGATGAATATCGGCCGCCCATCGACCTGTGCTTCTGCACTTCAAGCGCTTGTCAAAAAACGCTTACTGGAGCCGCCGGTGGATAAAGGGCAACTCCGGTTGACTGCATCAGGATTGAAGACAGCATTAGCGTTGGAGTCATCGGAAAGTGAGCTGTCCTCCCCTCAATTCTGTACTCAGCTTGCGCAGCTCCTGGATGGCGTTGAACGCGGCGAGTTACAGGTGCACGACGCTTTCGGCGAGCTGCTGCCTCTGTTGATACCTGATGAAACGGATCGCTCGACAGTGCAGGGAAATATCTGGAATTCGTTGGAAAGCCTGGAGGCGTTTCAGCGCAATCGCTCCCCAAGCAGGAAAGGTGGAGGATTGATTACCTCTCCGTCTGTGGCTGATCAAGCATGAGTGGCGGCTTAACGTCTTACCCTCGCACAGGGGGAGGAGGAGGTTCGAGTGGGCCTCAGATTGAAGGTTTGATCAAAGCTTTGTTGATCCCCGGAGGCCATTCCCTGCAGGTAGAGGGCGATCGCTTGATTCAACTTCTACAGCAAGCAGTGGGCACCATGTCCCCTCAGAGTCTAATCATCTATGGGCGGCGTGCGCGTGATGCGCTGTTTGTAGCTCGTCTCAACAAGTCGTTGGCTTTTGCTAGACACTTGCAAGCTATGGAGCTCTGTGCGCAAGCTTGGAAAAGCCTGCATTCTTTGGACAACACCGCGCTAAAAGGCCGATCGGATGCTGCTCAGCAAAGATTGAAGCTGCACTTCGCTCAAGGCGGAACGCTTCCTGAACTGCGCGCAATCAAGGAAGAGATGGGGCTGATTGCGTGGCTGTATGAAACTTCTGCCCTGTTGGGAGAGGATTTGGCCGCAGGCGTTGTATCCCAGGCGACCACGTACCCCGCAAGCCGCTATGTGGGGGCTAGAGACTCTTCTGGAGTCCTTGCTTATTTGGAGTGTGCAGGCGCTTACAATGTAAATGTGATGGTGCGTGTGACGATACCGGGTGCATCCCAGCCCCTGTTGATGGTGGGGGAGGCTAAGGGTGGAAAAAGTGGTTTCGGTGTGGTCAAAACGTCCAGTTTCATTCATGCGATGGGCCATTTAAGCCCGACGGTTAGTCAGAATGAGATCATGTACGCGCCATCGCGTGCGCTGTATATGCAAAAAGCCGTAAAGAAATGGAAAAAAGGCACTCCACCAGACCACGTTGTTGCCAGGCAGCAAGCGGGATTATTGATTTTGGATGCCTATCGGTCGCTGAGCCTTTGTTATGTCACCGCCAGAGGGGATGCGACAGTCAATAGCCCAATCCGGACGTCAAGAGTGAATGCTGAATGCAAATAAATATGGGAAAGCCTTTCAAACATCAAGCGCTAGCCAAGGAAATGGCGAGTGAGGCTCTGAAGGACAATCAGGCCGCGTTCGAGCAAATGGAGAATAACTGGAGTATTGCGCGCGCCAGTAAAGACATAACCATAGCGTTAGCCGCGCGTGGGGGGGTGTTTGAGTCGCTGGCCGCTGCGGCTATTCTTGGAAAGTCGTCCGACTTGGAAAAGGGCGCAAGGTTTGTCATCAAATGGGGCTGCGAGCTTGCGCAGTTTTTCCGTCCTGCGCCCGAGCTCTTGCTGGTTGAACTCAGCTTGGCGATCGGCTTAGGCGATCACAACGCTCGTCGACAGCTAGCGCAAGCCATTCTCAAGCACGCACCATCTGATGATTTCTACAGTTTGGAACGCGCCCAAGCACAGACCCTAGCTGCTCTGGTCGATCTAGATTATGACGTTGCCACGCGTCATGCTAATCGGCTGCTTGAGGCATCCCAAAGTGGGGAGTTCAACAAGGCAGAGAGTTTGTTGGCTGCATCTTGGGCAAAGGTTTTCCGTAATTTGGCCCTTCAGAATTTTCAGGGTTGTTTTGAGGCGCTCGTAATCAGCCACGCAGAATTTTCGCGGCAGGTTGATCAAGACTTGGGGCGGCTGCAGCGAGGCAGAGAAACAGACGTTATGGTTTTCGACATGGTTGATTGGTCAGCGAATGCTGTCGATCGTCTGCTGCGCGATTTCGGGTACAAACTCGATGCTCGCCAAAAGTTTGATTCGGCCCAAGGGCCGGATTTCTAGCGACTGTATCTAAGGCAGAGTAGGTGGGTCATGGGAGCTATCGTTGAATTTTATTCCTCGCAGCGGCGCGAGGACATCGCTAAGTCGTTTGGGCGCGGTTCACCTACTTTGGTGGGCAGTATTTCTATCAACTCTCACATGATAGAAGCCATGTTGGCAGCCCTTTCTGGCACCGATCTAAAAGGTCTGGTGGGTGATGGTAGTGATGCTGCTCGTTCACTATTTGTTCCGCTATCTGATTTGACTAAGCTCAAAGCGCAAATAGCAGCTCTGTCACAGCACGCCGACGAGCTTCTGAGC
The DNA here is from genome assembly GCF_058782685.1 of Pseudomonas sp. FW306-02-D09B. Classification (NCBI taxonomy): domain Bacteria; kingdom Pseudomonadati; phylum Pseudomonadota; class Gammaproteobacteria; order Pseudomonadales; family Pseudomonadaceae; genus Pseudomonas; species Pseudomonas sp. FW306-02-D09B. The sequence goes on along the minus strand of NZ_JBYSXY010000015.1, from coordinate 58,631 downwards.
GAGATATTTGAGGCGATCGAAGACGCGATTGATGAGGCTGTCTGGGCCAAGCGGGGGCTGCTCATAGTCTTGAATTAGGTGAGCTGAACTCCCATTTTCGACCAGTAGGATCTCTCCATTTTCCAATGGCTGAAAAATATATTTTTTTCTGCCCTTGAAAAATTTTTTGTGCGACGGATCTCTATATTTGAGGGCAACAAAAAATCAGCAATCTCGGCGCCCCACCTCCCGTCGATCCTGCTGAGGAAGCGGTGCTGGTATTTTGCTTTTGTGGTGCTTCTGCTTTTGTCCTTTTTCCTACGATTTATCCTGCTGACGCTGACGCTGACGCTGACGCTGACGCTGACGCTGACGCTGACGCTGACGCTGACGCTGACGCTGACGCTGACGCTGAC
>NZ_JBYSXY010000015.1:0-58138 GCF_058782685.1 Pseudomonas sp. FW306-02-D09B | reverse complement strand
ACGTATGACCTCCCTATGGGCATAGCAAAATCGCCCCCTGTGCGGCGTAAGCCGCTGCTTTCAGGTTTGATTTCAAACAACGATCCAATTTTTTGAAAAAATATCCATGTCGGACAACGCCTGGGAGCTCCTGGTGGGCGAGGAGTGAGGTAAGAATGAACAGTGAACTCGAATCTGAAGTGTGGTTATCGGTTCAGCAAACATGTGATGCCAAAACGTTTGAAGCATTAGTTCAGCGGGCCGTGGATAGTTTCAAGAGGAATCCGGGATTTGTTCCTCTAGTGCGATTGCATGCTACCGACATTGGCCCGCGAGGTGTTCAGGTACTGCGTGCAGTGTTGCAGCAACGAGGGCTTCATCCTGAATCCTGTGTTGATGTTCCTGGTTACCTTGAACTGAGGTCTCGACTCAAAGACCACCTACGCTGTCAACTCCAGTGGTATCTGGTGAAGGGTGGGCATGCAACTGAGGAGATCCAAGAAGACCAACTCCACAGAGATTTGGGGCTGTAAACGATCTATCATGTGCCCCTACACTACGCGTTATCAAAATTGAAGGAAATTACCGATGTCTCGCCTGGCTGAATACCGCAAACTTGAACAACAACTGGCCGCCCAGCTGGCGGAGCTTGAGTCGATGAAAAGTGATTCCGGCCTGAAGAAGGAAATGGAGTTTGAAAGCAAACTACGTGCTCTGCTGGGTGACTATGGCTACAGCTTGAAAAACGTGATCAGCCTGCTCGATCCGCAGGCCGGTCGTCGCGCACCAGTTGCCGAGTCAAAAGCCGGCAGCCGCAAACCGCGTCAAGTGAAGATTTACAAGAATCCTCACAGCGGGGAGGTTGTCGAAACCAAAGGTGGCAATCACCGGACGCTGAAAGAGTGGAAGGTCGAATACGGCTCTGCCACGGTCGAGTCCTGGCTAACCAAGTGATCTTGGTTTGAGTACAAAAGGGCCCTTCTAGGGCCCATTTTTGTCTGCTACCACAAGGTGGTAAGCACCACTTGCGTGATTCGATTTATCGATGAAGAGAGAGGGCGCTGTGCGGTACAAAATGAGGGGCTTTGAAGAAATCGGCAAAATTAGCCGCCTCAGCCCCTGAGTCTTGTCGTTTGGGAAGGGTTTTCTCCAAACAGCTCTTTGTAGTAAGTCGAAAACATACCCATATGCCAGAACCCCCAGCGTGCAGCTACATCACAGATCAATGGGAGGGGATGCTCGGCTGAAAGCAGATCGCGTCTTGCTCCGTTGAGTCTCAGAAATCTCAAGAAAGTGACGGGGTTTATGCCGAGCACTTTTGTGAATCCATAATGAAGGGTTCTACGGCTAATACGCAGCTCATCGCAAATCTCAAGAATTGTGGGTGGGTTTTCTTGCCTGGAAAGGATGAATTCCTTCGCTTTTTCTACGATGTGGCGGTGAACGAATTGACCTCGGTGACCGTTTTTGACTTTGCAAATCATGTGCAGCCCGTCAAATAAACTGCTCATGATGTCACTGAGCATGACGTGGCGGCTGGGTTCTACGTCTAGTCCCGAGTGATTATTGCGTAGCCCGTCAAAGATGTCAGTGAAACAGCGGCGCATATGCATGCAAAGCAATGGGTCGGCTTCCTGTACGCCGCTGGTGGCGAGTAGGTGTTTCAAGCTGACCCGCTCAGTATTCTCAGCGTATGCATTGAGTAACTCGCAGTCGATCATCGCGACGCAGATGTCGGATTTCATCGGCGTGCGGAACTGCAATTGCGCATTGGGTTGGAGGAAAAAAATAGAATCAGGTATCAGTGCATCACCACACCAATATCCATCCCCGCAGGTTTCCATGGGTACCCCAATAGCAAACGTATTGGCTCTTGGCTGCCCTTGTTCATCGACAGCTTTATCCATCGACTCACGAAATAACTGGATAGGCCCTAAGGAAAGTTCTGTTAAGAATCCGGAAAAAGCGCCTTCGCTGATTTGTATGTAGTCCTGAGTCCAGGAGGATAGGGCGCCAGCCTGCTGAAACACATCATGAGTTTGGGTATGCCTGTACGAGGGCGTGAGCTTGGAAGGTACAGGTGGAACGGCTAAGGGCCAATACATGAGGTCACCTCATCGCCGCTGTCACTAAGGCGGCTTATTTCTTATTTTGTTCCGCCAAAGGCGAGGGCGTCTTTCGCCTGATTGTTTTGCATACACCTGGCATCCGCAAGACCTATATGTCGCAGCGGGTCTGCTATTGCCGATTTTTGATAGTGCTCGCTAGTCGTTGCCGATTACTGATAGTCGATCGCGCGAGGTTGCCGAAAGCCGATACCGTCTGTGTGCTTCCCTTTCTTACTGTTCTTCGTGTGTTGATTCCGTGAGCACCATCGAGCCACATGCGCCTGCATGCCCAGGCCGATGATACTAACAAGAACAGGGAGCCCCCCAAATGCGCGCTCGACGTGTACTTGCCATACCCTTGTATCCCTTGGCCTTTGCCTCAATCGTGGTTGCCACGACGCTATCGCCCAGAGTTCAAGCGGACACCGATCCGAAAGCCTTACTTAGCAGTAAATGCATGGCCTGCCATTTGCCCAATGGTGAGGGAAAACTCAACCGTATAGATCAGTCGCGTAGAACGCCGGAAGGTTGGGATATGACTATTGGGCGCATGATCGCGGCCCACGGTGTAAGTCTGACCGGCGATGAGCGGCAGATACTCGTCAAATACCTTGCCGACACTCATGGACTAGCTCCAGATGAAACGGCGGGCCGCCGTTACATATTGGAGCGAGAGTTCACGCAGGTGGAGACACCTGATGATAAGCGCGTCGCAGAAACGTGCGCGCGTTGCCATTCTTACGCCCGTATTGCCCTCCAGCGCCGAACGCCCGAGGACTGGCGCAAGCTGGCCAACTTTCATGTCGGCCAATACCCCACTATCGAGATCCAGCAAGCAGGGCGCGACCGCGACTGGTGGAAGATTGCCTCAGAAGAAATGCCCAAGCGCCTGGGCAAACTTTACGCTTTCAATGCTCCCGTTTGGGATCGTTGGCTGGCGACCCAGAAGTCTTCTGCGCAGGGGAGTTGGCGCGTAGTTGGCCATCGTCCGGGGTGGGGCGCATATGAAGGTGCTGCAACGATCAGCGCTGATGGAGCCGATAAGTACAGCGTGAAAATGGACGTCCGTTACGCCAATGGTAAGTCGGAGCATGGCGAAGGCAAAGGGGTGGTTTACACCGGCTTTGAGTGGCGTGCAGCCATGAAATTGGGGGATCTGGATACACGCCAAGTATTCGAGCTGTCGCCTGATGGTAAAAATCTGAAAGGGCGTTGGCACGTCGATAACGTCGACTCCATTGGCGGAGAGTTCGAAGCTGTCCGGGTGGGCAATGACTCTCCGGCCCAGATCCTCTTGGTAGAGCCTAGGGCAATCAAGGTCGCGAGTACCGCGCGTATAAACATCTACGGAAGTCACCTGACGGGAGACATCAAACTGGGCGATGGTCTGCGGCTGATTAAGGTGATTGAACAGAACGCGGACAAGGTAGTCCTTGAGGTCGAAGCAAAACCTGGCAGCAAAAATGGAGTTCGCTCAGTCGTCGTCGGATCAGCGCAGGTGACCGATGCGCTGGCGATATACGACAAGATCGATCATTTGAGCATCGAGCCTGATACCGCTATGGCGCGTGTGGGGGGCAATGGAGGAGCTCGACCGAAAGTGCCTGTGCAATTCGAGGCAATTGCTTACGCCAAGGGGGCTGGTGAACAAGGTGAAGCGGTACGCCTTGGCTACTTCAATGCGACCTGGTCAGTAAAAAACCTTAACGCTAATGCCGATGCGATGGAGGACGCCAAATTTGCCGGGGCAATGCAAAGCGATGGCTTGTTCGTGCCTGGTGAAGCGGGCCCTAATCCTGCTCGCAAATACCATACGAACAATGCAGGCGAGTTGAATGTGATTGCGGTGGTCGACGACGGTGGTCACGAGGTTAAAGCCAGTAAACCGCTGATAGTGACCGTTCAACGTTGGAATGACCCACCCATTCGCTAATTGTCGGAGGAGCAAAAGCATGTCCGATACACAAGCTCTCTACGTGAACAATTACAGCTTTCATGACGTGGCCTTGAATGGGAAACGAGTGCTGTTTCACATTCCGTCCAGCGGATTGTTTGAGCTGGACGAGGTGGGCGCAGCGCTCATCGACTTTATAAAGCATGAGCAGCAATTTACTTTTCAGCGTCTGAGGGATCGGTTTGCCGGAGAAATGTCACCCCAGGCTATGGCCGAGACACTGGGTAGTTTTCGGGAACTATCGATCCTGGGGGACGCGCCTGGAGTACCTGATAAAGGAGCCAAAATTGAGATCAAAGAGTTTCCGATCAGTACCATCGTGCTCAACGTAAACACCGGCTGCAATCTCAGTTGTACCTACTGCTACAAAGAGGATCTCGCAGTTCCTTCGAAGGGACTCAAGATGAACTTCGAAACAGCGCGAAAAAGCATCGAGTTGCTCATTGCCCAAGGGCAAGTTCGTGACAATCTCAATGTGATCTTTTTCGGTGGTGAGCCTCTGACGAACTTGTCACTTATCAAGCAAGTTGTCGACTACGCGGAGGCTCGTTGCAAGGAGGTTGGAAAACAAGTCGATTTCTCAATGACTACCAATGCCACCATGCTTACAGAAGAAATTGTCGATTACCTGGATCTGCATCGTTTCGGGGTTTCGATCAGCATGGATGGGCCGCAAGCTGTGCATGATCGTCGACGTATAACCGTGGGCGGCCAAGGCACATACGAAGTGGTAGCCAATAAAGCCCGGATGCTCTTGAAACGTTATCGCTCCAAGCCTGTGGGTGTGCGGGTAACGCTGACGGCGGGTTTTACCGATGTGGTGGCTATCCACGAACACCTGAAAAATGACCTTGGATTTGCCGAAGTAGGTGTAGCGCCGGCTACGTCTGGGCCGGTTACGGTGTTTAACCTCAGTAGTGCTGAGTTACGACAGGTGTTCGACAGCATGATGACGTTGGGGCGTGCCTATCGCGACGATGCGTTGCACGGCCGGAACAACGGTTTTTCCAACATGCATCAACTAATGAGCGACCTGTACGAGGGCCGAAAGAAAGCGCTTCCCTGTGGCGCAGGCGTTGGTCTGCTATCAGTGGACAACAAGGGCGACTTGAACCTTTGTCATCGATTTACGGGTTCAGATATGCCCACATTTGGCAACGTCGACGAGGGTATCGCCAAGGATCGACTAGGCAGTTTCCTGGAGGCTGCGACCGATCGTTCGAACAAAGGTTGCTCGACGTGCCGGATTCGCAATTTGTGTGCGGGGGGATGCTACCACGAGTCCTATGCCCACTTCGGTGACCCATTGTCCCCGACCTATCACTACTGCGATTTGATGCGCGAGTGGGTGGATTTCGGTATCGAAATCTACATGGAAATTCTCGAGAAAAATCCCAGCTTTTTCCAACGCCACCTCAGCACCCGGAGTGTCGAGCTATGAACCATTTGAAACCTAAGAATCGTAAGGCTCATGAGGTTGAAGTAGCCGTCGCACAAGGGAAAACCGAAGAGGTCATGGCCATGGCTGCGGTTGCAGGTTGTGCCACCACCTTCGACCCCGGTTGGGAGCTCGATCCGTTTTTGGGTGTGGCGGGATTGTGTCAACCAATGGAGGCCGACCTGTACGGCTGTTCAGATCCATGTTGGTGGCCAGCCCAAGTACCCGACAGCCTGAATACCTACACAGAGTGGAGCACCGGAAACGATTCGGCGCCTCAGGATTGGACTCAGCTACAAGCGGTGTTCCCGAAATAGCCATCCCCACACAATATGCGTCCAGCCAACTGGCTTGGCTGGACGCGAAGGAAGCCATATGAATAAGAGCAAACCACTTCCCGTTCTATCCGCCTGTATTGGCTCTGTGCTTGCAGTTGGCATTGGTCTGTCCAGCCATGACGCTTTAGCGAAAGACTACCTCGTGACCGCAGCGCGTCCGAATTTGATTCTGGTAGCCGATGCGCAGGAGCGCAAAGTCATCCATAGCTACAAAATTCCGAATACGTCCATGGGCAACAGCCCAGGTGCGTTAGTGGTCTCGAAGGATGGCAGTACCGTTTATGTGATTCACAATCGCTGGGAGAGTATTTCAGGCATCAATTTGGAAACCGGGCAGGAAGTTTTTCGCGCAGAGCTATCTGGAGCCGGTGTACGGCGAAAAGCGCCCTATGCCATTGATGTTAGTCCGGACGGTAAGGAGTTGGCGGTTTACGTAACTCAAACGGAGATGCTTCCTGGCGAGTACAAGGTAGACGACCCCTACATTGCCATTTTCGATACCCACAGCGGCCTAAAGGCTGAGCCTGTGCGGAAGTTAGCTTCGCCCCGTCGAGTCACTACCCTGGCCTACTCACCTGACTACAAACGTCTCTATGCGTTCAGTTGGAACATGCTGGTACTTGATCCTAAAACGGGTCAACAGATTGGAGAGCATCCTTGGCGTCAATGGCATAGAACCGGATTCGGTGAGCCGGATACGTTGGCAATTTGGCCGCAGTTCGAGCAGGCGCAAGAGTTCGCAACGCCTTACTACATCAACGAGGAAGTAAAAAAAGGTCAACCTCCGATAAGTCGGGCGGGAATATGGACGCTGGATCTTGTTAAGGACAAGGTGCGCTTTTCCGAGTTTGAAGATGCTTCGGTAGTGTTGTTCTCAACCGTCATCAACCCAGTACGGCGCAATGAGGCCTACACCGTCTATACCCAACTGACCAAGACTGACGTCGACACTGGCAAGCTACTTAAACGGATCGACCTCGATCACACCTATTACAACGTCAACGTATCCACCGACGGTAAGGAGCTGTACGTGGGCGGGACGGTCGATGACATTGCTGTCTTCGATTCCGACACGCTTGCATTCAAAGGTAAGATAAAGGTGCCGGGCGGTGGTGACCAGGTACTCACATCTCTACGTGTCGTGCAGCGCTGAGGTGTGGGATGAACAGATCCGTTCCACACAACCCTGCGTTTGAGCGAGCGCGAGAACGGTCTATGTGGCGCTGGTTGCTGACATTCGTCAGCCCCCAGCGTTACCCCTTGTTAATGGTTCTAACCCTTTCGCTATTTGCCGCTGTCGCTGGCCTCGGGCAACCCTATCTGACCAAGCGGTTGATTGATGACGGCCTGTTGAAGGGGCAATACCCAGTCGTGGTGCAGACGGTGGCAATGGTAATTTGCCTCGCGCTCGGTACTGCGGCTCTGGGAGGGGTAACGCGTACTCTTTATGTAAAAACGTCTGCCTGCGTGCTACATGCATTGCGCGAGGATTTGTTCGGCCATTTGCTAACCCTATCTCCCGACTTTTACGCTCGAACGCGCCAGGGAGATATTCATCAGCGGTTGGACGCTGACATGGCGGAGGTTCAACGTTTTATCGTCGACTCTTTACTCTCTGCACTCAACAACACTGTCATCCTAGTTGGGTCAGTGATCATGCTGGGGCTGATGAGCTTACCGCTGACGGCGCTCCTCGTGGCGGTATTAATCGTGAACGCCGTTTTCCTGAAGATCATCCGCCCTATGCTGGAAAACCTCACCCGGAAATGCCGGGAACGAGGTTCAGATATAGCCTCTTTTTTTGTCGAGACCTTAGCCAGTACCCGCTGTATCCAGACATTCAATGCTGCTGACAGAGAGTGTCATCGTCTCAGTGGTCTGCATTGGCAGCAGCGTAAGGACATGCTGGCGATGCAGTGGGCGAGCTATGCGGCGAGTAGTGTGCCTGGATTGATTTTGTCATTGGCAACTGCCGCCGTGCTTTTGCTGGGGAGTCAACAGGTGCTTGAACACCGTGGAATGACTTTGGGTGTGTTAATCGCCTTCATCACCTACATGACTAAGGCGTGCGGCCCAGCCCAAAGTTTGTTGAGCCTTTACGTAAGCTTTCAACGCGCCAAGGTAAGTCTCATGCGCATCAGTGAGTTGGCTTGGGAGATTCCTGTAGTTCAACAATTGCCAGTGGTACGACAGGTGAGCGCGCAGGGGCCGGGACACCTCGAAATCAAGGGAATAACATTCAAATATCGTTCAGCACAAGCGCCGGTACTTTCCTCATTTTCCCTTAGCGTACCCCCCGGCAGTCGTGTAGCTCTTCGGGGAGCATCAGGTGCTGGGAAAAGCACTTTAGCGGATTTGCTTCAACGTCATTTCGATCCTAGTCAAGGCACTATTGAACTCGACGGTGTCGATCTGCGACACCTCAATCTTGCCTGTATCCGAAAACGCATCGCCGTGGTTTCCCAGGACACTCAGCTGTTCAGTTGCAGTGTGCTGGACAACATCCGCTACGCCCGACCGATGGCCGAGGATGCCGAGGTAAAGGCAGCCGCGAAGATGGCTGGGGTGGATGAGTTCGTAGAGCGCTTGTCGGATGGTTGGAACACAGCTGTAGGCCAGCGTGGTCACGCTCTCTCCGGGGGGCAGCGGCAACGCATCGCAATTGCACGTGCGCTATTGCTGCACCCACAAGTGTTGATCCTGGACGAGAGCACCTGCTCCGTGGAGGTTGATCAGGAGCGGCGAATTCACGAGTGTATCGACCAGTTGTTTGCCAACAGCACAAGGATATTTATCAGCCATCGTCCTCGCGATGACGCGCCGTTTGATCTAGTGGTTGACCTTGATCGGCCATCAGTATTGCGGGTGGCCTCGTGACAATCCGCATCGGCATTTTGGATAGCGGTATGAGCGGCCTCTCTATTGGCAAGGTTGCAGGTGCTCGATGTTTTTTATCGAGTCGGCCCACCGACGATTGGCCAAGCGACGCGCTTGGGCATGGCGACCATATTGCGACGCTAGTCACCGAGGCGAATCCATTAAGCCAGCTTCTCATCGCACGAATTTTTGATGGGCAACGCAATGCACCGGTTGAACGTGTTGTGGCGGGCCTTGATTGGTTAGTGGTTTCTGGTGCTCAGGTAATCAATATGAGTTTTGGGATGCGCACGCCGTCTTTGCAATTGATTGAGGCCTGTGAGCGGGCAAGCGCCGCTGGTGTGATTTTGGTGGCTTCAGCTCCAGCGAGGGGATCACCGGTTTTTCCGGCCCAATTGAGTTGCTGTCTGTCGGTCTCGGGGGATGCACGTTGCACCGAGAGCCAATGGTCTTGGTTGGGATTGCTACGGGCTGATTTTGGGGCAAACCCTCTGCTTAGTAACTCGCTGGGTGCGCCGCTTGGTGGGTCGAGTTTTGCCTGTGCACGTCTTTCAGGAATAGTCGCGCGCATCATGGCGCAAGGGCAGATTGAAGTGCGTGAGGTAGTGAATGAGTTGCGCACTGCGGCTAATTACATCGGCCCGGAGCAGCGCGCATGAGTACGATAATCATACTGGGTGCAGGCCCCTCCGCCATAGTGTGTGCACTGATCCTTATGCGCCAAGGGCACCAGGTGCTTTTAATCGGTCAATACCGTCGCCAGTTTTTGCTGGAGGGGGCTTCGTCACGTGCCTATGAAGCCCTACGTCGTATGGGATGCATTGGTGCTCTGAATATGTTCCCTGAGCGCTGGGTGAGATGTTCAACGTGGGGAGGCAAGACCTCGCAGGTCAATGGTGAGTACGTAGTTGAGAGGGGATTGCTGGATAGATTACTGATTGATGATTTCGTAAAAAATGGAGGTCGTTTTATTGAAGGGATGGTACTCAACACGTCCTATCAGAAAAGGGGGTGGCTAGTTACGTATGGCGATAGCTATCAACAAGCCCAGCGAGTTGAAGGAGATTTCCTCGTCGAAGCGAGGGGGCGAAGTGCACCTAAAACCGCACCTAACCAGATTGCTGGCCCTATAGGAGTAGCACTTTCGCGCCGCTTTCTATCTTTGAAACGAGGCGTTCGACGGACGCTTACCGAATCCTTTCCTGAGGGCTGGGCATGGGTAACACAGGATCTGGACGGAAAAGTCAGCATTCAATTGATTGTCGACAGTGAGACGTTGAGAGAAGAACAACACTGTGGGCTGGCTGCTATTCATGCCCGATTGTTATCACGACATTCTTATGTCTCACAAGAGTTAGGAGTGCTCAAACCTCTCGGCGAGGTGAGCGTACGGGGCGTGCAGCCGTTGCTCAGGGGAGACTTGATTAGTGCCTGCCATCTGCGCCTTGGAGATGCTGCCTATTGTGTTGATCCGCTTTCGGGGCACGGCATGTATGAAGCGATGGCAGGTGCCTTTGCGGCTGCACCGGCAATCAATACCATAATCACGAGACCAGATCTTATTGATTTGGCATGCCGATTTTACGAGCAGCGCGCACGTCACACTTTCTATCTTCGCTGCAAGGCAGGGGTGGAACTCTATACAAATGAAAGACGTTGGAGTGATGAACATTTTTGGGCCGTTCGCCAGAATTGGAATGCTGGGTACTTCCCGGAGCACAATCAAAATGGCAGGTCGGTATTGGTCAAGCCAGTCGTTGAGCAGGATTTGATCGTCGAGCGGCAGGTGATAGTCACAAATGAATATCCTCAAGGTATTCGATTTCTCGCGGGCGTGGAGTTGCCGGCATTGCAAGATCGACTAGCAAATCGACAGGGGCGCCTAGACAAAGCCCTGCTGGCCAGGGAGCTGGGTGTGAGTCTGATTCAGCTTGATTCAGCATTAAGTTGGATGGGTGAGGGGCTTTAGATTGATGCCTTTTGTAATTTCATAAAGCGCATGGTTATTTGTGAGGTGATTGAGTTGTTGGCCGGCAGCCATCTAAAACTGACTGACTCTGTTAGTGGTTGCGGCCTTACTCGGTGCCCAATTTTAAATACGGACTGCGGTGCACCATTACGTGCTCATTTATTAATGATATTCATCTTGTGTTGATGCTGTTTATAGTAATAGTGTAACCCAGGTAAAAGTGCCTTCTGCATGGTTCAGCATGGCCTCTCTAGCGGCGTTCCCATCACCCTGAGCTATGGCCGTGATTATTGGGTCGTGGCTGAAACTGGTTAGGTGTTTACTTCCTCTGGGTTTCTCGATGGCAAGAATCACTTCGGTCAGTATTCGCTGAATCTCAATTTCACCGCGCAGTAGATTCTCTGACTTTGAAATTTCAGCTATCAGGCTATGGAACCTTGCATCGGCAAAGCGCACATCGGGAAATTTTGGCAGCAGTTGGTCAAAATGATCGCCTGCAGTCTGTATAGCCACGAGCTCTTCGGCCGATGCCCGACTCGCGGCTAGAAAGCATGCCTCTCCTGAAATGGCTCGTCGCCAATCTGTTAGGTCTCGTAGCTCTGATTTAGTGAGAGGCGACTGGCGAGCTGCTTCGGCGATGCGCTCTCCTACGTCATTGGTAACGAATGTGCCGCCATTGCGTCCTCTAACCGTCGCGAGCAGCCCCATATCTTTAAGCGCATTGAGAGCCACACGTACCGTCATTAGAGCGATGCCAAATCCTCGCGCTAGGTCGGTCTCAGGGGGGAGTTGATCCCCAGGGCGAAGCTCACCCGTGAAAATTGCTTCCCGTAAGCGCAGCGCCACGAGGTCTGGAGCAGATCGAACTGACCCGGGAAGAGGGGATAGAAATTTCATTTGACCTCTAGAGTATAGATGTTAATCTCGTGGTGTTTTCGCGGCCTGGTGCGGCCGTATTTTCAGCTAGATGATGAGGAAATCATGCCTGAAATGGCCAGTTCGACCAATAAGAACCTCTCAGTAGCCTCGACAAAAATTCTTGTCGTTGGATCTTTAACCCCACCCGATGCAGGCGATTGGCTAAAAAAAACGCTAAGCGAACTGGCGGATGGCGTCTTCTCCTCAATCCATCGAGGTGGAGCTGAGTATATTTTTGTGGATGCTTCTGCAGCGAATTCGTCACCAGAAGAGCTGCTCCGTCAAGCAGGCGGGCTCTTGGTTCTTGGAGGCGGGGATGCAGATCCAGCCTGCTACGGCCAAGTCCCTATCGTCGAAACAATGTATGCGATTAATCCCAAAGCAGACCAATTTGAGCTCGACCTAATTCGACAAGGAAGTACTAACAATCTACCAATCCTTGGGATCTGCAGAGGCATGCAGCTGATCAATATCGCGTTTGGTGGAGAGCTTATTCAAGATATTGGCTCGGGGTTACATAGCGGTACGGTTGATAACTCGGTCATGGTTTCTCATCCAGTTACGCTTACGGTAGGTTCGCGCCTGCAGTCAATATACTTGAATTGTGAGGTTATGATCCGATCAGGCCACCACCAGGCCATTTCGCGGGTAGGTGAAGGTCTAACCGTTACCGCCCGAGCGGCCGATGGTGTCGTAGAGGCTATCGAAGCAAATGAAAAAAACTGGATTGTTGGAGTGCAATGGCACCCCGAAGATCCAATGGCATCTCAAGATGACCTCGATTTACTGATGGGGGCGTTTTTGAATGCTGCTCGTCAGAACGATAGACTTCAACTTAAGACAGCCAAAAGTAAATCGTGCATAGCTTGAGAATTGGCAAGGACGGGCGCCACTAGGTTCAATTATTTATTCATCGTTGGATAGATGGTAGCTCTTGGTTGTAAGTAAGTATGTTATGGTTTTGTTGTTGTTTTTCGATAGTTATCCAAGGAGCTTGACTTGTACTGGGAGAGACTTGGCTAATGGTTACTGAGGTTTTGGTGCTAAAGCCTCGCTCTCTGCAGCTGGCACTATGGCTGAGTATTGAGCTCAGGAAGGCGCTCTCAGTTTTTCACGCATAAGGCGACTGTAGGTATCAAGCCCTATATCCCTTTTGATAATTGAATGCCAGTGGTTATGCAGTTTTAGAAAGCGGCGCATATGGGATTTCCAGTTTTTGGTTTCGCATTTGTGTCTACGGCATTTTACTGTCTGGAAAAAAATAATAAGAGGTTGTTATGGCTTATGTTCATGATGAATCAACGCAAGAGCCTGGTGTTGGTAACGAGTTAAAGCGTCGGCTTGAAAGTCGCCATGTTCAACTAATATCTATTAGCGGAGCTATCGGTACCGGGTTGTTCATGGGGGCAGGGAAAGTTATCGCACTTTCTGGGACTTCAATCATTCTTGTTTATGCGATCATTGGTTTTTTTGTTTTCTGTGTCATGCGAGCAATGGGCGAGATGTTGCTATCAGATCTCCGCTTTAAATCATTCGCAGATATTGTTGCAACGTACCTGGGAGCTGAAGTCGGTTTCGTGCTTGGCTGGTCTTATTGGCTAAGTTGGTGCGTGGCAGCGATTGCAGACATGGTCATGGTTGCAGGGTTCTTTCAATATTGGTATCCAGATGCGCCTACTTGGGCACCAGCAATTTTGACGCTGTTCACGCTCGTCGGTTTGAATATGCTTGCAGTTAAAGTGTTCGGCGAGGTTGAGTTCTGGTTTGGGTTGATAAAAGTTGTTGCGATAGTGCTGTTGATTGTCACCGGGTTTGTACTGATTTCGATTTCATATACTTCACCCAATGGTATCACCGCTTCAATGTCTCACTTGGTCGAACGAGGGAGCATGCTTCCTCACGGTATCAGCGGGTTCTTCGCTGGTTTTCAAATCGCCATATTCTCTTTCGCCGGAACGGAATTGATCGGGACAACTGCTGCGGAGGCCAAAAATCCAGAACGCACATTGAAAAAAGCAATAAATACAATTCCCGTGCGGATTGTTCTGTTTTATGTGCTTTCCCTGGCCTGTATCATCAGCGTGGTCTCATGGGGGCTAATACCGGCGAATAAAAGTCCTTTCGTTGAGCTGTTTCTGCTCGCCGGGTTTCCCGCTGCTGCTGGGATGATTAATTTCGTTGTCATCACTTCAGCTGCTTCGTCAGCAAATAGTGGTATCTATTCCGGGGCGCGGATGCTGTTCGGGTTGTCCAAGAAAATGAATGCTCCTGTTTCATTTGGGTACGCATCAAAGCAAGGGACACCTGCCAACGCTATCATGTTTACCGGTGTCACTATTCTTGGTGGGCTGGCACTTCTTTTTGTCATTCCAGAAGTAATGACAATTTTTACGCTGGTTTCAACTGTGTCCGCAATCATCGTTCTATTCACTTGGTCAATGATTACGATTTCCTACGTGGTCTATAGGAAGCGAAATCCTGAGTTGCACAAAAAATCTGAGTTTAAGTTTCGATGGGGGATTCCTCTGGCGATCATCACTCAAGTGTTTCTCGTATTTGTACTAGGGTTGCTTGCGCTGGAAGCGGACACTAGAGCAGCTTTATATGCGATGCCATTTTGGTTTGTGTTTTTAGTTGTTGCATATCGTTGGAAACTGAAAACAAAGTTGCATAAAGCAGTACCGACTTCCTGTGCCTGAAAAATGTAAGGCCAGTAAAGGAAGCATCCTGGCTCGCGATCAGATCCGGTTCAGATCTGGCTAGATCTCCTGTATGGGGGCGGTTTAGGTCTTTTTAACTTTTGATCAGCGCAACATGTCTAAGAATTCTTCTCGAATCCGAGAAGGTTATAAACGTTGATGCCGCGTCGGCTTATAGCGACTAGCCAACTTATCTTGGCGTTGTGAATGTCAAAAGGCCGGCGCCTCCAATCAGCAATTGTACAAATGCGCTTAAGCGCTTACGGAAACTGAGTTGGATGTCCTCGTATCGCATAGATTTATTGATTCGCTAGGAGCTTTGCCGAAGCGTTGCAGTCAAGCGGAAAGCTCCTAGAGTTTATTCTGATGCATCCCTCGCAGACAGATGTCAACGTTCCCTAAAATAAGAGAGTCAGCTCATGAGATTCGAACCCTTTTCCAGATCGCTGGTTGCTGCAGCCCTAGTTACTGCCCTTTCCACTGCACACGCCGCTTCCCAAGCCCCTGTTGGGGGGGAGAATGGCATGGTGGTCACGGCGCAACATTTGGCCACCCATGTCGGTGTCGACGTGCTCAAGTCCGGCGGCAACGCTGTCGATGCGGCGGTTGCTGTCGGTTATGCGTTGGCAGTGGTTTATCCCGCTGCGGGCAATCTCGGCGGCGGCGGTTTCATGACCGTGCAGTTGGCCGACGGTCGCAAGACCTTCCTCGATTTCCGCGAAAAAGCCCCTCTGGCCGCCACGGCCAACATGTACCTGGACAAGGCCGGCAATGTCGTTCCTGACCTGAGTTCGAAAGGGCATCTGGCGGTCGGCGTGCCGGGGACAGTCTCGGGTATGGAGCTTGCACTGGAAAAATACGGCACGAAAAAGCGTGCCGACGTCATTGCCCCCGCCATCAAGCTGGCCGACGAAGGCTTTGTGCTGGAGCAGGGCGATATCGACCTGCTGCACACCGCCACCGACGAGTTCAAGAAGGACATTCACGACTCGGGCTCGATTTTCCTGAACAAAGGCGAGCCGATGCAGGTCGGCGAGAAGCTGGTGCAGAAAGACCTGGCCAAAACCCTCAAGGAGATCTCCGCCAAGGGCACCGATGGCTTCTACAAGGGCTGGGTCGGCAAGGCCATCGTCGATTCGAGCAAGGCCGGCAAGGGCATCATCACCCAGGCCGACCTCGACAAATACAAGACCCGGGAATTGGCGCCCGTCGAGTGCGATTACCGTGGCTACCACGTGGTTTCGGCACCGCCACCGAGTTCGGGTGGCGTAGTGATCTGCGAGATCATGAACATCCTCGAAGGCTATCCGATGGCGGATCTGGGCTACCACTCGGCCCAGGGCCTGCATTATCAGATCGAGGCCATGCGTCACGCCTACGTCGACCGCAACAGCTACCTGGGTGATCCCGATTTTGTGAAAAACCCGGTGGCTCATCTGCTGGACAAGGCGTACGCCGAGAAACTGCGTTCCGCCATCGATCCGCAGAAGGCCGGGATCTCCCAGAACATCAAGCCCGGTGTGGCGCCTCATGAAGGCAACAACACCACCCATTTCTCGATCGTCGATAAATGGGGCAACGCGGTATCGGTGACCTACACCCTCAACGACTGGTTCGGTGCCGGCGTCATGGCGAGCAAGACCGGGGTCATCCTCAACGATGAGATGGACGACTTCACCTCCAAGGTCGGCGTGCCGAACATGTATGGGTTGGTGCAGGGCGAAGCCAATGCCATCGCACCGGGCAAGACGCCGCTGTCGTCGATGAGTCCGACCATCGTCACCAAGGATGGCAAGGCGGTCATGGTGGTGGGGACGCCCGGCGGCAGCCGGATCATCACCGCGACCTTGCTGACCATGCTCAACGTGATCGACTACGGGATGAACATCCAGGAAGCGGTGGATGCACCGCGTTTCCATCAACAGTGGATGCCGGAGACGACCAACCTGGAGAATTTCGCGGTCAGTCCGGATACCCGCAAGATCCTCGAAAGCTGGGGCCAAAAATTTTCCGGCCCCCAGGACGCGAACCACCTGGCGGCAATCCTGGTTGGCGCACCATCTCTCGGTGGCAAGCCGGTAGGCAACAACCGCTTCTATGGGGCGAACGATCCGCGTCGCAATACGGGGCTGTCGCTTGGGTATTGAGTACGGTGACGTCCATTAATCCGGATTAGTACGGTCGTGCAGGCTCTCTTAACTTAAGCCTGCACAATGACTGACACCCCGAAAGTGTGATTCAAAGCGCTCTCTCAGAAGAGCGCTCTCACCAAAAGCGTCGTTCACTACAACGCCGGAGGGCCCATGTCACATCGCAAGCTGTTTCGCCTGGTCTCGCTAGACCACGAACATCTGCCAGAGCTAGGGGATCGCAAGTTCATCAGGCTTCGGTGCAGTGCTCATTTTTATGGTTTCCACAGCTAGGTTAGTGGGGCCCTAGTGGTGTCATGAGGGCTTGAACCAAAGAGTAAGGCAGCAAGACAGGCGGAAGAAGACGTCAAACTTCATACTAAGTGTGAACACTCGTCACAGTTTGAAGGGGCGGATTATCGGATTTTGGGTCGCTGATTGATGGGACAGTACGGTTGGGTGACTCACTCCAGGCCTGCCATGATTGATTCCAGGAAGCGCATTTCGGCTGCCTCATTTCTCCTCGGCGTTGTTAGGTTGTCCGCTATCCCAGGATTCAGTGAACTCGTCTATCCAAAGTCGTAGTGAAATATCTAAAAGACGCTGGTAATGTCCTGGCCACGTTCGTCAAACCATTAAGGGATGGAGGCGAAAATAGAAGCCTTGGAGCCGCGAACCTCCAGGGCTTTGTTTTTTCTACTCGGCAACCACGTAGGCAATCAACATATAGCTTCACAGGGGCTGACGTGACTGACTCCGACAGCGTGGTTTATCGGGTCATTGTAGGCGAAACTGATTGTGAGCCAGCCGTTATGGACGGCCTAGGCCCACTCGGCGAGCCTTGGTTCGTCAGCGAGCAAGGTGATCATGAGCAGATGCTTTTCACCTTGTAACGCACATTTTCGGTGTGCCTCCTACACTGACTGAGATCAGCCCAGCGAGATCCAGTCGATGATTCAGTCTCCGTACGAATTGCACAAAAACATTTTGCTTGACGATACCTACGGAACTGCGCGCAGGTTGCAGGATTTCGTTCTCTACCAATATGAGAGCGGCCGGTATCCGTTTGACATCAACGAGCATATCGGTGGGTTTGACCATCGGCACCGTCAGATTTATTCCGACCTCAAGCAATGGTTTTGGGAAAATGGCCCGGATCCGTTTTTCAATGAGATCGCGGAGACCATCATTGCGAGGCGCCGTGCAGAAGCTCTGGCAAATCTCGATGAGCTTGCCTGTCTTCGAGCGATGCGGCCCGAGGCGTACCCCGCCGAGGTTGGCGAGACGCCAGTCGATGCCTATAGGTCTGCTATAGAAGTTCGCGAGATGTTTCACCGACGATATGTAGCCGAGGGAATTTTGGATGAGTAAGGACGTCGGCCACTCACATGCCAATCTCGCTGAATGTTGAACACGTATGGACTTTTCAATCAAAGAGTATCAACCAGTCGAAGCTGTTGAAGCGGGCATTTGGTCAACGATAGGGCTGCCATTGCGTGGTGCTAAGCTCCATGAACTGGTTCACCAAGGACTTCCGTTTGTGTTTTACACGCGAGTCGCGGCCATTCTTGGCATGACGGAAAATCAGCTTCGGCAGCACTTGCGCATATCGTCCTCGACGCTTGCAAGGAGGGTTTCAGCGGGAAGACTAAGCAAAGCTGAGAGCGATCAGATTTGCGCACTCGTTGGCGTACTGAACGCGGCGACTGAGCTGTTCGAGGGGGATCTTAGTGCTGCTAGGCAATGGATGAAGTCACCTGTGCGAGGGCTTAACTCAAGAGCGCCCATAGACATGATGGCCACTAGGGTAGAGACCCAGACCGTCATGGATCTCATTGGACGATTGGAACACGGGGTAGGGGGTTGAGTGGTGACAAGGTGACCTTGAGAGCACCGAGTTCGACGACCTCACCCGAAGTGCCGGTTTTGCTGGAATCGTATTTCGGTCGACTGCAAAAACCAACCACGAGAAAAGGGAGAGCTGGTTTAGGTGTCTGAACCTTTGAGGTGCGACACCAAAGCTTCTTTCAATTCGAACAACGCTTCTTGCAGTCGAGCGTCCTCGCGCCGGTCGCCCGAGCTCGGCTTGAATTCTTCGACGTGCCTGAGAAGGGCTTCCGCATCATTTGTGTTGAGATCAAAAACAATCATGTTGAGTCCGGGGTTTTGGAGGAGGGGGTCGTATTAGCAGGCGAATCCGTGACTGAGCCTTTCGAGTTCTGCCTTCACGAGTTCGTATCCTGTTTCACTTTGAGCCGCTTGCAACCTTGAGCATTCATGAGTCCCTACGATGGGCTGATTCAGCCAATGATCGGCTTTCTCTTTGTTGCCAAAGACCAGTTCGGCTTGATACTGAATCAGCTCAACATTGTTCATTGTAAATTCTCGAAAAATACAGGTAAGCAGCGCGACTACGTATGGATTGTCTTCGGGTAATGCTGGACAGTAAGTGTTGCCAGTGAAGTGTTTCGCGAAGTCGATGCTCGCAAGCATGATGGCTTGGGTACCCTCGTGGGTACAACCTGTTGAAGACGCCTGCCAAGTTGCGTCAGCCCGTGTGGCATTCACGTCAAACACTGCTGTGGCATCAAGTCGTTTGAACTCAAATCCAGTTGGGTCGTAAGATCGGGTCGCCCAACCTGCATGGAGTCATCATCTTGCCGAACGTATTCTTCTCCTATTGTCATGCTGACGAGGCGTTGCGAGATCAGCTCGAAAAACAGCTTTCCATGCTCAAACGTCAGGGCGTTATCGAGACCTGGCATGATCGAAGAATCAATGCTGGTCAGGAGATCGATGCCTCCATTGATAACCACATCAACACCGACGAAATCATCCTGCTGTTGGTGAGCCCCGATTTCATTGCGTCCGACTACTGCTACAACGTCGAAATGGCACGTGCCATGGAGCGCCACGAGGCGAAGCAGGCGACTGTCATCCCAGTAATCCTACGTGCCTGTGATTGGCATCACGCCCCCTTTGGCAAGCTGCTCGGCACCCCCTTGGATGGAAAGCCCGTGACCCTCTGGCCTGATCGTGACGAAGCGTTCCTGCAGGTGGCCAAGGAGGTTCGCAAGGCTGCTGAAAAGTGGCGAAAGGATAAGTCTGTCGCCCCACCGAAGACCGGGCGCCCCGAGTACGCCATGCCGATTGCCGCAGCACCCGATGCCATCGTCGGGCCGCGTTCCAGCAACCTTCGGTTGGCCAAGTCCTTCACGCAGCTCGACAAGGATCAGTTCCAGTTCGAGACTTTTGAATATATTGCCCGCTACTTCGAGAACTCGTTAGCTGAACTCCAGGCCCGAAATGGCGGATATCAAGGCGTGTTTCGCCGAGTCGACGGAAACCGGTTCTCCGCGATTATCTACAAGGATGGTCGAGACGTAGCCAGGGCTACCGTTTTCGTCGGGGGCCAGATGGGAGCGGGCATCTATTACAGTCAGGGCGATTCGTTCAACGGGGGCTCCTTTAACGAGGCGCTCCATGTCGAGTCAGACGACCAAACTTTGTACTGGCGCAGCTTGGGGATGGCGTTTCACAGCCAGCGAGACCAGAAGCTGTCTCAAGAAGGCGCCGCAGCAGCGCTCTGGGATCTGGTCATCGCGCCTCTTCAGCGAGGTCGGTAGGTTTCGCAGTTTGCCTTTTGGCAGTCTTTGGGGCGCGTCTTTTTTCCAGTCTGGGGGCGGTGTTTGATGAACACCGCTCCAGATAATCGAGGCCTAAACCGCAGCTTTCTCGTTTTATGAAATGCCCGTTAAATGATGCGAGGAGGCGGGCTTCCGCATTCCCTAAATGCCTTCTAGGCGTGTGGTAATGGCTTTCTGATTTCAGTCCGGTTACGCTGATGCGCACCATGGAGGAGGTGCGATGAGCCAGTACCTTTTGAGTTTTGCAAGGCAGAATCTTGAAGGGCGCACTGACGCTTACCTCGTGCTTCTCTGGTGTATGTACCAGGCGAACCAGAGCAAGGGGCGCTATTCCGACCACATCAAAGCACACATCGCGACGGCAGCTCATCAGCTGCTGGGTCGCAATTACCAGCGAATCGCCGCGCGCTTCAAAAAAGTGCTCGATAACAGGCCGGAATTGGATCAGGTACCGCCTTCCGTCTTGGGTGCGTTGGACTATCTTCGCGTCAAAAACTTCCGAGGCTTCGGGGAGTTTGGCCCTGATGACAAAGGCACCTTCATTCGCTTCAGCAAGCTGAAAAACATCTTTTACGCACCCAATGGCGGCGGTAAATCGTCCCTGTGCGAGGCGCTGGAAATCGGCACCACTGGAGATATCAAAGAAGCTGCCAGGCGTAAGACCAAGGTCAAACAGTACATCGCACGGGGAGATATCAAACCGCAGCTCATGCTCATGGGAGCGGACAAGCTCAAGGTCACGCCAAGTATCAGATGGTCGAGCTGTTTCATCGATCGGAATCGTCTTCAGGAATTCTCGCTGTTGGGTTCCAAGGACACAGGTAGTGATGAAAGTGATGTCCTGGCCATCTTGTTTGGCTTGGAAGAACTCCAAGAGGTCATTTCTCGGTTCGTCCGTCCCGAAAGTTTCACGCTTAAAGCTTCCATGCGTGCTGACCAAGCCGAGGCTGTGGCAATCCTTGAACGCACTCGGGCCGAACTGGGCCAGCTGCGGCATAAGCACAGGGCAGACCTTCAAACATCGATCTCCGAAATTTGTAGGCTGCTGGGGCTGCGGTCAGATCAAGACTTCGAGATTCGCCCAAAGGTATTGCGGCTGCGCAAAACGATCGAAATGCATATCCGTGGAGCCGAGCGCCTGCGAACAGCTAAAGCCCCGGTTGCTATCTCGGTGAAGCAGGTGAGGCGTGCGTGCGCAATCGCCCAGCGCTTGCTCCACCGCAGAACTGATATCGACAAACTGTTTATGCAGAGGGCCAGCGACGTAAATTATCGCGCCGTCTATGAGGCCTTGGAGGCAATCGAGCAACTGCAGACAGGGGAAACATGTCCCGCATGTCTGACGCCCCTCGACAAGGTTGTCGTGAACCCGTTTGAGAGGGCTCGTGATCAGATCAAAGCGCTGGGTGCTCTAGAGTCCTTGAAGCAATTCAGGCAACGAAATGACGCTCGGATTACGCTCTGGGCTTCGAGAGTCGCTACAGGAATCAGCGCTGTAAAGGGAAATGAGTATGCCGATGTTCCGTGCGCGCTGAAGATGGACGAGTTGGAGGCGGTGCTCGCAGAGTTTCACGCCGCGACCGATCGCTCGGAAGTGGCGCCGTCCGTTCTCGACTCGTTCTTGAAGCTTTGCGCGGAAAATACAGATGAGATCGAGGCCTATCTTCGTACCTGTGAGCGCAAGCGTCGGGAGGTTGACCAGGCAGAAATCCAGGCAGCTCGGCTTGAAGCACAGGTGGTGCAGCTGAAAGGGATTGATGAGTCGCTGAAGCAGCAGTTCGACAGCAAAAGCCTTGCGAAAAACGAGTTCAAGGCCGTCAACGACCAGATGGCAGACCTGGTAACGCAAAAAGCGGCCTTGCTCAACGATGCAGTTGATAACAGCCACTTCAACCAGCTGCTCAAGGATCTAGAAGTCGAATATCGAACGCTTTACCGCGATCTGCTGGATTACAAACTTGAGCTGGAAAAAGCTCGTATTACAGGGATAGAAGCCAAGGCTGCCGAGTACTACCGAGCGATCAATAACCACGACGATGATCATGAACAGATAGAGGCGTTGAGCTTTGAGAAGCTTGCTGATAGCTACAGGATCAAGATCACCAACGTGGACGGATCCTTGCTTGATGCGTTTGCCGTGCTCAGCGAAGGGCATCTAAGGGCTTTGGGCTTATCAATTCTCTTGGCGATGGCTGAGAAAAACAATTTCCCCCTCATCGTCTTCGACGACGTCGTCAATGCTATCGACACCGATCACCGATCCAACATCATCGATCTATTCTTCAGCGACGCCTACCTGCGTCGGATTCAAATGGTAGTGACCACCCATGACCGCCTTTTCTGGGAGCGCTTCTGTATCATTGCTGACCGCCACCCTCAGTGCGATCAGCACACGAGTAATGTGCTCAGCTACACGAATAAAGGCATCGTGGTGATTGATCACGCGGGCGGTTTTCAGAAGAAAGTGTACGTGGCCCTGTCGGTCTTCGACGTACGCCAAGCGTTACTGTATTGCCGTATCTGGTTTGAATCCATGGTGCTTGAGTTCTGCATCGAAAACGGCGTTAAGGTAACTGCGAACTTTAATAAATCGCAGCTTAAGAAGAGCATGTATTTGCAAGTCAGCCTAGAGCACACCTTCACGCTGGTTGAACCGTTCATTGACTACGACTTGTCGCACTTCAATTTCATAAAGAATGATCTGGTGAACTGGGGTGGGCAGAACCAGGAGCATCACGCCTTCGATGAGGGTAGTCTGAACTTCGTGCACTCGAAGACCAGCAGTGAGGTCTTGAGAATTTACGATGCTATCCGTTTCCTGGAATGCCAGCTCTTCACGGCAAGGAAAAAGGAGTCTGGGGAGAAGTACCTTGCCGAGGTTAATGAAAAAATCGAGAGGAGCCGGAGAAGGCTGGCAGGGCTCGCCAGGGCGCCGGAAGAGGTGCAGAAGGAGCATCAGGCGACGTTGAAAACTCTGGAGAAACGCGCCGTCGAGCTCGATCAGGAACTTCAGTTCATCGAGCGTTGCCTTGCGAGTGTCGCCAAACGCGAGCAGGCCAGGGAGCAACCTGCTCAGCTCCCGCTCACCTAGATACCGCCAACTGCCTGAGACCGCCGAGTTGGGCGAACCCTAGACTTGACTAAGGTGGATCATTGTTTGGTCTGCTCATGCGGCAGGGTCTTTGGACGGCGACTTCTGCAGTCTGAGAGCGATGTTTGATGGACACCGCTCCGAGTATTTAGAGCGTGGGTGAGGGGACAGCCGCCCCATGCGGTCAGGCGGGATATCTGTGGTCAAGCCTGCATAGGGCAGTGAGGGAGTTCAGTTAGTGATCGGTCTCAGCTTTGTTGAAATCTGTCATTTCGTTAACGTCTGAGAGCAGGTAATGGCTTGTCACCCTGGGTGATGTGTGACCTATTTGGATAGCGGTTATTTCGAGTTTTTCGTCGGACATTAAGAGACGCATACGCTGCTTGATCAATCCGACTCGCAGGCTGTGCGGTGTGCGTCTTGCGGGAGGCAGTCGAGCTTCTTTTTCCCATGAACTAAATACCCGCGCAAGCTCCACTTCGGACATAGGTTGCTTCGGGTCTTTCATTGACGGGAAGAGGTAGTCATCCAGAGAAAGGTTTTCAGCCGCCATGTACCTTCTCAGCACTTCAACCTGTTCTATCAAAACAGGTGGTTTTCCTTTACTAGCTACGACGAGGTGAGGCGTACTGGCGATCGTTTCCACTGAAGAAACCTTTGCACCAAGAATTGAATGCGCGCGGAGCCCCGACTCAAACATCGCTAAAAGACTTTGGTCGCGCAGATGGCCAGAGCGTTTGACAACTCTCCTGATCGCTTCAATTTCGCCCCGGCTCAGCGGTTGTACCGGGCTCGCAAGGCTTCTGGATTTTCTTAATTGCAGGTCGATGCCCAACTTTTTGGATGGC
This sequence comes from Pseudomonas sp. FW306-02-D09B, assembly GCF_058782685.1. Taxonomy (NCBI): domain Bacteria; kingdom Pseudomonadati; phylum Pseudomonadota; class Gammaproteobacteria; order Pseudomonadales; family Pseudomonadaceae; genus Pseudomonas; species Pseudomonas sp. FW306-02-D09B. Next base: position 34,143 of record NZ_JBYSXY010000015.1, on the reverse strand, counting down.
AGATCTCTAGATTCTTCAGGGTCGATGTTGGCATTTCTGTTGGTCAGCTGATGCTCTTCTCGCGGGTAGTTCACCTTGTATGTGCTGAGCGCTTTCAGCGGCAGGGATGTGACGAAGCTTTTCAACTCACTGGGCTTGACGGAGTTGTTATCGGTGAGTTTGAGAACGTTGATTACGGCTGCCGAGATTCTTGAGTGCACATCGCTTTCAGATGGGGCAGGTGCACCCGGCGGACAGATTGTGGATGACTGCATCACATCGTGATAGTCGTCGTATCCAAGCCCCCTGGAAATCGTTTCGCGGGCAAGGGACAGCGGCACAGGTGACTGGCCTGGCCACCTCTTCTGAACGCATTTTGTCAGTTTCTTGAAGGCGGCTTTAGGAAGTAAATCGGCTGGATAGATCGGGACGCGCATGGCAGTTCTCCAATACGTCACGGTGTCGGCTGCCCGCTGACTATTGTCGAAATGCGTGCGAGAGAAGGGGGAAACACCTGATGCGCAAAGGCTTTGCGTGCCGACCGCTCGATCCAGTGAAATCGAAGCGCCGACCGTACCACGAGGGGCGAGATCTGATCAACTGGGCGTGCTTGATGACGTGCACGCCCTCGAATGTCTGGGGCGTGTTTGGGTGTGTGGTGTCATTGGGTGGTGTGCTGCCTCTGGCTTTAGTCTTTGGTCGGCGGTTCTCTGCCAGCCACTGCTCGCGTCTCCGATGGGCTGGCTCTAAAGTCACGGCATCTAACTCCTAGGCTTTGCTGAGCAGGGAATGAGTTCTGTGGACAGGGAGCATAAGTTTTGTCCTGTGAGGGCAGGGTTCAGTGCCTGAGTGATCTTAGGAAAACGTCCACCGTACGGTCTACGATCTGCTCGATCTCCTGGCGGGCGAGCGGCTCACTGTTGCCTCTGACTTGAGTCCATAAAACACGACCGTCAATCATGCCCATGAAGTCGCGAGCGGCGATCTCAGGCTCTTGAACCACCAAGATGCCTCGACGCCCCAGTTCGGAGAGATAGTCTCTGACAACCGTCATGGCGGGCTCCTGGATAACCTCGTCAAAACGGCTGGCCAACAACGGGAAACGTCGGCCCTCCCGAATGACCATGCGTAGGAAGTCGGCAGCCAATGGCCCAGACCAGAAACATGCAAACTCGGTGGCGATTTGCTGCAGGCCATTTCTTGGATCGGCCAACGCGCGCTCATCGCTCGCAACGTTCATGACCGGAAAGGCCTTCCACAGACGTTCTGCAACGGCGACGAACAGCGACTCCTTGCCATCGGGGTAACGGTTGTAAAGAGTCTGACGGGTCACTGCTGCCTCTTTGGCGATCTCCTCCATGCTCGCTCCCTCGTAGCCATGCTCGATGAACATCCTGCCTGCAGCCGCGAGAATCCTGACGGGGCGTGACGCTGTCTCGCTAGGGTTGAGCAAGTCGTCGACGGGTGATGAGGAGGTGACCACGTTCATTTCGTTTACCTGTAGCAGAATAGGTGAAGTGTTACTGAAAGAGTTGCGTTCCGCCACCCATGTTTCGCCAGATAAACTTTACGCAGGTGTAAAGAAACACTGCTTTGGTGACAGTCTCGGCAGGGTTTATTTAGTTGTGTGGGTGGATTATTTGGACAGAGGGCCGTCGGCGCTTGTGGATGTGTTACTGCTTATGGCGGTGTGTGGTGGTAGGCCGAAAAAGGTACCTATAATGCGCTAAATTTTTTTCTGATAGGTACCGACGCCTGGGGTTGAGCCTTTATCATCTGTGCATCCCATACACCAGGTAATAAGAATGGATGTTAAATGTCGCGCTGCTGCAATCGAAACGTGTAAGAACGTTCTTCGCGAAGACTATCAGTACAACTTAGAGAAGAAGATCTGGCCGAGCATCAATAAGATTATCGAAGGCCTGCTAGCTAGAACCAATGAGCTTGCCGACGTCTACGAGGAGCTATACGGCGCGCTGGCTGAAGATCCTATGGCGCTTAAGTCGTTTTCGAGGTGTTCAACTCCACCGTTTATTCCTGGAATCCCGAGAAGATCAAAAAAGCTCGCCAGGCCAGAGATGAAATCACGGACTTGAATGTTCGCATTTCAGAAGCTTCGGTGTTGCTCGCTGATTTGATATCTCGCCGAAGTGAGGTTCAAGATAAATCCAGTTTTAGTAGTGAAACCTATTACCATGTGGTTGATGTTGTAAGAGAAGCTGGGGGAAGCAATGGCCTCTTTGAATCTTACGTAAAGGATGATCTGGATAAATTAACTTATCAGTACGATCTAAAATATTGGCCATCGATAAGCGAAGTGGTGGCTGCGATTGGTGTTAATGCGGAAGAGGCAGTTACAGTTGCGCGTGATCCAGCTGCGAGTGCTGCAACTGAAAGTAGGCGTTCGGGATTGGCGGATTTTCTCAAAGCTCTTGAGGCCAAACTTGATGACAACAGAGTAAGGCGGTATGGGTTCATTCCGAATGACTTCTCTTTATCGGACAACTCCATGGCGTCATTGGTTAACTGTGTGCTCGACTTCGAGTTCGATGAACTGATTGAAGGCTCCTTTCTGAAGCGCTTCCGCCAGCGTGAGCGTGAGAAGAAAGCGGGGCGGATGAGGTAGCTTGCTCTGGCTGTTGGATTAGGGGGTGGGTTCGTTTTTTTGGGGGGTGGATGGGGGAGGGTCTGGCCAGTCCGTTCACTCCCTCTCCATGATCTTGTGCACTCACTATGGGCTATCTCAGGAGCAATCTGACCCCTGATAGGCACGGCGGAAAAATGAGCCTTTAGGGGTTTATTGGATGTCTGCTAAGGAAATCGGTCTGCCGAGCCGTCAGGGTAGACGGGATTGACGGTGCACCAATTTTTTCGGGGTGTGGCGGGCTAGGCTCGGGGGGGCAGCGAGGTCTTTTTTGAGTGCTCGAAAGCAGAGAGGAAATCGGCTGGAAGGCCCGGAAATACTGGGGGGAGGTGGAGCGGGTAGAGGGAATCGAACCCTCAACTAAAGCTTGGGAAGCTTTCGTTTTGCCACTAAACTATACCCGCATTACGCGCTTACTCGGTGCACCAAAGCGGGCTGTCCAATAAGAACCCTCGTTATCAGCTTGGGAAGCTGGAGTAATGCCATTATACGACACCCGCTCAGAGCGGCTGACTTTGTACCAGATGTGGCCGGGGATTTGAAGTTTTTCTTTAGCGGATCTGTGTTTACGTGGTTTTTTGCAGATTCGGGCGGGTAGGCGCATGCCTCGTCGGCAGTTGGGCTCAGCGCTGGCGATGGCGATGGTACGCAGGGTTTGAAACCGTGTTGCGGTCTGTCGCGGGCAAGCCTCGTTCCGGCAGGTAATGCGCGTACTTAGGAAGACGAGGTTGCTCGCGAGGACGCTGTTTCAAATGGCCAATGCATGGTGGTCCTGGGTGAAGTGGGAACGCGTTCGGCCTTCATGATGAGCCGGTTTCAGGAACCCCAGCAGTGCATGGCGGCTGTCTCGGCAGGCGGCTTTGTGCTCCATGTCGAGAAAGTGCCCGGTGGCCCGGATGGTGCTGAATGTACTGTGTTGCACATGGCTGGCGAACAGGTGGGCATCGCTGGCGGCGGTGTACTCGTCCCATTCACCGTTCATGAACAGCACCGGCACGTCGATGTGCTTGGCCGCCTTGAGGTAGCACATGCGATCGCTGTTGAGCACGTGGCTGATGTGGAAATGCATTTGCCCGTATTCGTGTTCGGCCAAGGTGCTGACGTGACGATAGTTGAAGCGTTTGAACAGCGATGGCAGGTGCTTGCCGATGGTGTTGTTGACCAGATGGCCGACACGGTCGCGGTCAAGCTTGCCGAGGTAGTCGACACCACGCTCCAGATAATCGCGCATGTGCTCGTTGACCACCGGCGAGAACGAACTGATCACGGCTTTTTCGATCCGGCGCGGGCGCTGTGCCAGAGCAATCATGGTAGCTGCGCCACCCCACGAGAATGACATCACGTGTTCCGCGGCAAAATGGTCGATCAGCTCAAGGAGGATCTGCCCTTCGACTTCCTTGGTGAGCATTTTCTCATGCCGATTGTGGGCTTTGGACTTGCCCGCGTAGGGCTGGTCGTACAGCACCACGTTGAATTGCGGGTGCAGGTTTTTCACGGTTTGTGCAAACGATGCAGTAGTGGCCATCGAGCCGTTGACCAGAATAATGGTCTTCTCTGCGGCGTCTGCGCGATAGAACTCCGTGTAAACCCGGTACTGACCTTGTATATCCAGCACAGCGATTTCTGGCCTCATGTCGTAAGACTCCTGGCAAGCGGGTATGCGCGCAATGAGATTGCACGAGCTTTGTGACAGGTAGGCATACGCCTGGAATTTTTGAGCCCATGTCGATCCGGTGAAGGCTGGTCGACGGGTATTGTTATTGGCGGGCAGTCTGTCGGGAGAGGTGGAATCTGCGAGGCGCTCTGCCGACAAAAAGTTTCTTAGAAGTATGTTATGACTTGCCGGTCACATTTCGGCCGACGTCCTGATTCAAGCAGGGGAGTGGTCATCGCGCAAGTGCAGTTTGTAAATTGTTCGACAACTTCTGCTCAGCGGTCGCTTGCTTCAGATCAGCTGGGTCTCTGTGGCGCTCAGCGGACGGTACTCACCCGGCCTCAATGTGTCATCGAGTACCAGCGGCCCCATGCGTTCGCGGTGCAGACGCAAGACCTTGTTATCGAAGTGGCCAAACATCCGCTTCACCTGGTGATAACGGCCTTCGACGATACTCAACCGCGCAGATTTTTCGCCCAGCACTACCAGGTCTGCAGGCTGGGTGGTGAGGTCTTCAAAGGCGAAGTACAGGCCCTGGGAGAAGGTCTGTGCGTACTCTGGCGTTATCGGCTGTTCGGTTTCGACGTAGTAGACCTTCGGCAGTTTGGTCTGCGGTTGGGTCAGGCGCCGCGACCAGGAACCGTCGTTGGTGATCAGCATCAGCCCGGTGGTGTTGAAGTCCAGACGCCCGGCGATGTGCAGGTCGTCCTTGTCAGGCTCAAGGATCAGGTCGAGGACAGTCGGGTGTTGCGGGTCGCGAGTGGCGCTGACACAGCCCGGCGGTTTGTGCAACATGAAGTAGCGCGGAGGTTTGCCGGCTTGCAGCACTTCGTCGTCGCACTCGACACGGCTGAACTCGCGGACTTCCCAATGTGGATCGCTGACGATCTGCCCGTCGACCCTGATCCGCTGTTCGACCAACAGCAAGCGCACCTGTTTGCGGTTGAAGCGGGGCAGGTTGCTGAGGAAGCGGTCAACGCGCATGACGGTCGGCAGATCGGAAAAGGGCGCGCATCTTACCCTATAGGGCTGCTCGCAGCTGCGACTCGACTTGAGCGCAGCTCGGGCACAGGCATGACTGGTCGCGCAGTTCGGCGGGCAACGCCAGCAGCATTGCCGGGTCGATAGCCACGGTGTAGCACCAGCAAGCCTGGTCGGCGGTTCGCGGATCGGCCAGGCTGCAATCGTTGCTGGCGCCGCAGGCCGGGCATAGGTCTGGTTTATTCATCACTGGAGTGGGGCACTTCTGCGCAGGTTCGGTCAGGGTCGATAGGCTTGGCACGGTACATCGCCTGATCGTTGCGTGACAACAGGCTGTGCAAGTTGGGCGGGCCGCTGATCTGAAGTTCTGTGAAAGGAGGCACTTGGCGGTTGTGACAGAGTCTTAATCAATGTCAGCCGTTCAGTGTTCCGACTGGCAGCAGTCCGCGTTTTCGGAATGTGCTGCCTGCGGTCCAGGAGGCCGCCATGTACCGTCGAATCTTGCTCAGTGGGTTGTTTGGCTTGAGTCTTTCCGCCTGTTTTTACTACGCAGAACCCGGCTATTACGGTCCAGAGGTGTACACCGTGCCGGCACCTTATTACTACGGCGGTTATTACTACAGGCCTTATTACTATGGTGGTTACTACTATGGCCCTCGCTATTACGGCGGTTATCGCCATTATTACCATGGTGACCATGACCGCGGGCGCGGGAGGGATCGCCACGAGCACGATTGACGCCAGATAAGGCGAGCGGGCTCAATTGTTTTTCAATCCTTTCATTTCACGGCGCTTTACGGGTGAAGGAAGCGCCGTTTTTCATGCCGGCTTCCAGCGGTCGAGAAGCGTTATCGGCTACTTGTTTATATTTGTTTCTAAATCGCACCAGATTCTAATTTTGCTGTCAGATGTTTCGTCAGTCAGATGAATTGGCTGCCGCTGACCAGCGTCGCTGGTATGGCTCATTCGCGGTCCAGGAGGCCGCCATGTATCGTCGACTTATTCTCATTGCTTCATTGGGTTTGACGCTTTCTGCTTGTGTTCCCTATTACGACGAAGGCCCCGGTAATTACCGCTCTGAGGTCTACACCTCTCCGGCGCCAGCCTATTACTACGGAGGTGGATCCTATTATTCCGCACCGCCTGCGCGTTACTACGAGCCAGCTCCGCGTTACTACTCGCCGCCGCGCTACTACCAGCCAGCGCCGCGTTACTACCAGGCACCACCGCGAGTCGAGTACCGCGTTTACCAGAGTCGTGGCTGGGATGACCGCGACCGCCATGGCTGGGGCCATCGCGAAGAGGGTGGCCATGGCCGCCGGGAATGGGATGATCGGGGTCATCGTGACGGGCGTGATCACGACAGACATGGTGACCGCGATGGTCGCGATGGCCGCCGCAATTGGGACGGCCACCGTTAGGCCTTGCAACGAACAAGCGGCGCATTCAGCGCCGCTTTTTTATGCCTGAAATTTCAGTAACCCGACAAATCCGCCAGCGGATGTCGACCTTCCCAGACCTTATGAAAATGCGCCTGGACCACCGCTTCAGGAATCGTGTTGATGTCCGGCCAATGCCAGTGCGGCTTCTGGTCCTTGTCGATCAAGCGCGCACGAACACCTTCGCTGAATTCCGGGTGCCGGCAGCAGTTCAGGCTCATGGTGTATTCCATCTGGAATACCTCGGCCAATGACAGGTGCCGAGCACGCTGGATCTGCTCCCAGACCAGATGAGCCGTCAGTGGGCAGCCCTCGTGCAGGTTTTTTGCCGCACGGGCCAGCAGCAAGTCGCGGTGATCGCGCAACAGGCTGATGGCGCGCCAGGCACAGCGTACATCGCTGACATCCAGCAACTCATCAATCTGCTGGCGTCGTGGCAACCATTGGGCCTCGGGCATTTGTCCGACGGCTTCCTGTTGCAAGGCCTTGAGCAGGCTGTTGAGCTGCATTGGCGTTTGTTCCTGCCAATTCAATTGCAGCAGACCTTCGATGAGCTCCTCCTGCTGTTCATCCAGCAAGAAGCGGTCAGCCAGGTCCAGGTCAATGGCGTCGCGTGCGTTCATCTGCGCGCCGGTCAAACCAAGAAACAGGCCGAGCTTGCCGGGTAATCGTGACAAAAACCAACTGGCGCCAACATCCGGGTACAGGCCGATACTGATTTCGGGCATGGCCAGGCGGCTGCTCGGGGTGACGATGCGAATGCTCGCGCCTTGCAGCAACCCCAGGCCGCCACCGAGAACGTAACCGTGACCCCAGCAGATCAGCGGTTTAGGGTAGGTGTGCAAGCGAAAATCAAGGCGATATTCCGCCGAGAAAAACTGTGCGGCCAAGGGCGGAACCTCACCGGGATGGGCTCTACAGGCCTCTACCAGGTTGCGCACTTCACCGCCGGCGCAAAACGCCTTGGCGCCGTTGCCGCGTAACAGCACGCAGACAATCTGCGGCTCTTTGGCCCAGGCCTCCAGTTGATCGCTCAAGGCCCTGATCATCGGCAGCGAGAGGGCGTTCAGGGATTTTTCGGCATCCAGGCTGGCGATGCCGATGCGTGCGCCGTCCGTGCCGGTGAGTTCTTCGAAGTGCAGATTCATTTTGACCTCGATGACTGAATTGAACGTTCAGTATGATCGCTGTACGAGAAAGTGCTGGATCTGCGTCAGATCAATTGACAAGCGCGGTGGGCTTTCCTAGGGTTCGCCCCATTGAATTCTCGGGTGTAACCATGACTGTTGAAGACCGTATCAAACTCGAACCGAGCTGGAAGGAAGCACTGCGTGCCGAATTCGACCAGCCTTACATGGCTGAGTTGCGCGAGTTTCTGCGGCAGGAAAACGCCGCAGGCAAGGAAATCTATCCGCCGGGACCGATGATCTTCAACGCCCTCAATTCGACGCCGCTGGACAAGGTCAAAGTGGTGATTCTCGGCCAGGACCCATACCACGGCCCGGGTCAGGCCCATGGCTTGTGCTTCTCGGTGCAACCGGGCGTGCCGGCGCCACCGTCGCTGGTGAACATCTATAAAGAGTTGAAGCGCGACCTGAACATCGACATCCCGAACCACGGTTACCTGCAAAGCTGGGCCGACCAGGGCGTGCTGATGCTCAACACCACCATGACCGTGGAGCGGGCCAATGCCAACGCCCATGCGGGCAAGGGCTGGCAGCACTTTACCGATCGGATTATCGAGGTGGTCAGCGAACATCAGCCCCATCTGGTGTTTTTGCTGTGGGGCGCTCATGCACAGAGCAAACAGAAACTGATCGATGCGACCAAGCATCTGGTGCTGACGTCGGTGCACCCGTCGCCGCTGTCTGCCTATCGTGGATTCCTCGGCTGCGGGCACTTCAGTCGCACCAACAAGTATCTTGAACAGAACGGCGAGACGCCGATCGACTGGCGGTTGCCACCGGTCTGAGGCGCTGACAGTAAGGGCCTCTTCGCGAGCAAGCCCGCTCCCACATTAGTCCGGGGCCAGCCGAATATGTGCGGTGGACAGAGATCAATGTGGGAGCGGGCTTGCTCGCGAAGAAGGCACCTCGGTCTATCAGACGGAATCCGGCAACCGGTTCCAATACCTGAACAACGGCTCCGCCAGAAACAGCACGAACAACAAGCGCATCACCTGCATCGCTGTGACCAAGGGCACCGACAGTTGCAAGGTTTCAGCGGTCAGGCTCATTTCTGCAATGCCGCCAGGCATCATGCCCAGAGTCAGTGAGCGCAGGTCCAGTTGGGTCAGTGCACTCAGTCCCAGCGCTGCCAGTGTAGCGATCAGCATCGTCAGCGCCGTACCGATGAGGGTCCGGCCCATGAACGACGGTGCGCGACGGAAGAACTGCCGATTGAAGTGACAGCCCAGGCCACTGCCGATCAGCCATTGGCCGATCTGACTGCCGCCGTGGGGCAGCCCGATGTGTAAATCCCAGCCGATGCTCACCGCCGCACTCACCAGCAACGGGCCGAACAGCCAGGGGTTGGGCTGGCGCAACCGTTGCCAGATCCAGGCGAGCAGGGCACCGGCCGGAAACAACACCGCCAGCCAGCGCCAATCGACGCTGGCCGGATGCAGTTGCGGGACGCCGTCCCCGAGCAAGTATTTGAAGGCTGCCGGTACACAGAGCACCACCACCAGCACCCGAAGACTTTGCCCTGCCGCCACCCGGCTGAGCACGGCGCCATTGCGTGCGCCAAGGTTGACCATTTCACCGGAGCCGCCCGGCATGCTGGAGAAAAATGCAGTGGCGCGATCCTCGCCGGTGCGCCGCAGCAACCAGACCCCGACCACTGCCGACAGGCTAGTGACCAGCGCCCCAAAGAAGATCAGGCCAAAGTGGCTCATGACCTGCTCGATCACCAGCGGGGTGAAGTGCAGGCCGATGCCGATGCCGACAATCCACTGGCCGCATTTACGCCCGCCAGGAATTTCCGCCAATTGCCAGGGTGTCAGGCAGCGCACCAGGATGATCGCCAGCAACGAGCCGACCATCCATGGCAGCGGCCAGCCGATCTGGCTGGCGAGGTACCCGCCCAGCAGACCGACCAGCGGTGTTCCCCACCAGCTTTTGAAAGGCCGATCAGACATCGGCGATTGCACGCCGCGCGACGGAGCGTTTGCGCCAGATGCGCAGGATCGGCATCAGCAACATGATTGCCGTCAGTACCCAGCAACCGAAGGTGATGGGGCTCGACCAGAGGATCTCCAGCGCACCGTTGGAAATCGACAGCGCACGACGCAGGTTCTGTTCCATCAAGCCGCCGAGAATGAACCCCAGCAAAACCGGTGACAGCGGGAAATCCAGCTTGCGCAGGATGTAGCCGAAGATGCCGATGCCGATCATCAGGAACAGGTCGAAGGTCGTCGCGTGCACGGCGTAGACGCCGATACCGGTAATGATCGCGATCACCGGCACCAGTGCCCAGTTCGGCACCGCAAGAATGCGGGTGAAGATGCGGATCATCGGGATATTGAGGATCACCAGCATGACGTTGGCGACGAACAACGAGGCGATCAGGCCCCAGACGATGTCCGGCTGTTGTTGGAACAACAGCGGCCCCGGGGTGATGTTGTACAGCGACAGGGCGCCGATCATCACCGCCGTGGTGCCCGAACCCGGTACGCCGAGGGTCAGCATCGGTACCAGTGCGCCGCAGGCTGCACCGCCGATGGCGGTTTCCGGTGCCGCGAGGCCACGTTTGTCGCCTTGGCCGAAGGTGCCGCTGGCGCCGGCGATGCGTTTCTCGGTCATGTAGGCAACGGCACTGGCCAGCGTCGCACCGGCACCCGGCAACACGCCCATGATGAACCCCAGAACGCCGCAACGGATGTTCACCACGAACACCGAGGCGGCTTCCTTGAAGTTGAACATCATCCGCCCGGTGGCTTTCACGGCTTCCTGGCCATGATGGGTTTTTTCCAGCAGCAAGAGAATTTCGCTGATGGAGAACAGGCCCAGCACCAACACCACGAACTGAATACCGTCGGTGAGGTGGATGTTGTCTCCAGTGAAACGGTACACGCCGCTGTTGGCGTCGATCCCGACGCACGACAAAAACAACCCGATCAGCGCGGCAATAAAGGTTTTCAGCGGTCGATCACCGGCCATGCCACCGAGGCAGACAATGGCGAAGACCATCAGCACGAAATATTCCGCAGGTCCGAAGGCAATAGCCCACTTCGCCAGCAGCGGGGCGAACAGCACCATGCCGCAGGTGGCGATGAATGCGCCGATGAACGAGCTCCAGGCCGACAACGACAGCGCCACGCCGGCCATGCCCTGGCGGGCCATGGGGTAGCCATCGAGGGTGGTCATGACCGTCGACGCTTCGCCCGGAATGTTCAACAGAATCGAACTGATACGTCCGCCGTATTCGCAGCCCAGGTAGACGGCAGCCAAGAGGATCAGCGCGGACTCCGGTGGCAGGCCGAGGGCGAACGCAATCGGTATCAACAACGCTACGCCGTTGATCGGCCCAAGACCCGGCAACAAGCCGACTACGGTGCCGATCAGGGTGCCGCACAACGCGGTGACCAGGTTGTAAGGAGTCAGTGCGACGCCGAAACCCTGGCCGAGGTAGTTAAGGGTGTCCATATCAGTTCTCCAGAACGTCGAGCAGGCCCGACGGCAGTGGCACGTCCATCAACCGGTCGAACAACATGTACAGGCCGACGCTCATCAAGCTGATGATCACCACGCTCGGCAACCAGCGACCGCCATACAAACGGGCCATCGGTACGCCGATGAGGATGCTCGAAACAATGAACCCGAGCGGTTCGAAGGTTCCGGCGAACACCAGCAGCAGAACGACACAGATACCGATCTTGGTCAGGGTTTCGCGGTCCAGTGGCGGCTCGTCTTCACTGTGTTTGATCGGTGCAGGGCGAAACACCATGTACAGCAGTGCCACGCCCATCAAGCCGAGCATCAACAGCGGAAAGGCCCTGGGGCCGACGGGTTCATAGGAAAAAGCCGCTTGATACGGCCAGGCCATCAGTGCCAGGCCGAGACAGGCCAGTAACAGCACCGAGGCAAAAATACGTTGTAAGAGCATGACAAACTCCTGGGCCAGCCCCTTGATGCGCAAGGGGCTGGCCGCGAGACAGAGGCGATTACTGAATCAGGCCGAACTCTTTGGCCAGCAGTTTGTAGTCCGCTACCTGCTTCTTCACGTAGGTGTCCAGCTCTGGCCCGGTCATGGCGAACGGGAACAGTTCACGCTGATCGCGCAGCTTGGCGAAGTCTTCCGAAGCCAGCAGTTTGTCGAAGGCGTTTTTCCACCAGGCGTATTCCGCATCGCTGACTTTTGGCCCGAGGTAGAAACCCCGAACCACTGGCCAGACGATGTCGTAGCCTTGCTCTTTGGCGGTCGGAATGTCCTTCATTTCCGGCTCGTCCAGACGCTCGTTGGCGAACACGGCCAGCAGGCGCATGTCACCGCTCTGGATGTGCGGCATGGAGTCGGAGATGTCGGTGCTGCCGACCTGGATGTGACCACCGAGCAGCGCCGTAGCAATTTCACCGCCGCCTTCGAGGGCCACGTAGCGCAGGTCACGCGGGTTGATTCCGGCGGCCTTGGCAATCAGCGCGGTTTGCATCCAGTCCTGACTGCCCACCGTGCCGCCGGAACCGATCACTACTTTGCTCGGGTCTTTCTTCAACGCCTGAACCAGATCGTCGAGGTTCTTGTAGGGCGAGTCGCTTTTCACCGCGATGGCACCGTAGCTGGTGCCCACCGCTGCCAGCCAGCGCACGGCGTTTTCGTCGAAGCGACCGAACTTGCCTTGGGCCAGGTTCAGCAGCGAGCCGCTGGACCAGGCCACCAGCGTGCCGGCATCGGCTGGGCGCTGGGCGACGACGGCGTTGTAAGCCACCGCGCCGACACCGCCGGGCATGTAGGTCACGCGCATCGGTTTGGTCAGGATCTTTTCGTTCACCAGCGCGCTTTGCGCCAGTTTGCAGGTCAGGTCGAAGCCTCCGCCGGGGGATGCCGGGGCAATGCATTCCGGGCGCTTGGGCTCGCCGGCGACGTCGGCAAACAGTGGGCCGGCGAACAGCAGGCAGCTGGCGGCTAATGCAACTTTACGCAGTGATAAGTCCATTTTTCGTCTCCACAGGAGTTGTTGTTGTGTAGGAGCTGTCGTTTGTTGAATCAATTACCAAAGGGCAACGCTGTAGCTCACCAGCAAACGCACTTCATCAGCGTCACGGGCAGAGTAGTTGGAGCGGTAGGTGGCATTGCGCAGACGCACGGCGACGTCCTTGAGGGCACCACTTTGCACCACGTATTTGATCTCGGTGTTGCGTTCCCACTCTTCGCCGGTAGCACCGTTTTTCAGCTTGATATTGTCACCGCTGATGTAACGGGTCATGAAGCTCAGGCCCGGAACCCCGAGCTTGGCGAAGTCGTAGTCGTAACGCGCCTGCCAGGAGTGTTCTTCGGCGCCGGCAAAGTCGTTGATCTGCACGAAGTTGACCAGATACGGGTCGGCACCATCGACATATGGGAAGGCGCTGTCACCGGACATGTGCTGATAACCGGCGGTAAGTTTATGCCCGCTCAAGGCATAACTCACCAGACCATTGAGGGATTTGTTGTCGATCTTGCCGCCACGGGCCTGGCCCTGGTCATTGCTGATGGCCAGCCGCAGGTCGGTGGCAAAAGTGCCCGGACCGAACGGTTGCGAGGCGACCAGACCAAGGAAATGCTGGTTGTAGACCTCGCCCAGTTGAGCGAAGTGGTAACTGCCGGTGATCTTGTCGGTGAACTTGTAGTCGACACCGCCGAAATCGAAATGCGTGCCGGGCACGGTGCCGGCGAAACGGCTGTTCTTGTTGTTGAGGGCGATGTCCTCGAAATCGGTGCTGTCGCGGTCCTTGGCTTTATCCAGGCGCCCGCCGGTGAAGGTCAGGTTCTTGATTTCCTTTGACGTCACCAGGCCGCCTTCAAAGGTCTGCGGCAGAATCCGCCCGTCGTTGGGCTTGAGGGTCGGCAATTCAGGTATCAGGCTGCCGACTTTGAGCTCGGTAGCAGAGATCTTCATTTTGCCGGTCAGGCCAAGTTTGGAGTACTCATTGGCGGCACGCCCGTCATCGTGGGTTGGCAGCAAGCCGGTGCCGGTACGGTCGGGGCTGGAATCGAGCTTGACCCCGAGCATGCCCAGCGCGTCGACACCAAAACCCACGGTGCCGTCGGTGTAGCCTGACTGCACGTTGAGCATGAAGCCCTGGGCCCATTCGTCACGCTTGGACTGTTGAGCACTGGTGCCACTGCGAAAGTCGCGGTTGAAGTACATGTTACGGGTTTCGAGGGTCGCGCTACTGTCTTCGAAGAAGGCAGCCTGGCTGACGGGCGAAAAGCCGGCGAGGGCGGCGGCACTGGCGAGAGCGGTGGAGGCGAGGCGGGAAAAACGCGCAGGCGGGCAAGCCTGAGGCTGTGTGGACAGCATGCTGAAATACTCCATTTATTGTTCTTATTTGACGAAAACGCTTCGAGGCGTTTTTCGGTTGCAGCGCTTCATGGTCACGGCAGTCGAAACTGTCCGTGGCTGGACTCTAACGGGCTAACCTTTCTCCAACCTTTCAGCAGACTTTCATTGTTTTCGGTCTTCACAGAGGCGGATGCGGCTGTAAACTCCGCGCCAAAGAATGGCGTCGACCATCCCCGAACGAGGTAAAAAACCATGCGTGTTCTTCTCGTCGAAGACCATCTGCAGTTGGCCGAAAGTGTCGCCCAAGCGCTCAAGAGCACCGGTTTGACCGTCGATGTGCTGCACGATGGGGTGGCTGCCGACCTGGCCTTGAACAGCGAGGAGTACGCGGTGGCGATCCTTGATGTCGGCCTGCCGCGCATGGACGGTTTCGAGGTGCTGGCGCGTTTGCGCAGTCGTGGCAAAAACTTGCCGGTGCTGATGCTGACGGCCCGCAGCGACGTCAAGGATCGGGTTCACGGGCTCAACCTTGGCGCCGATGACTACCTGGCCAAACCCTTTGAACTGACCGAGCTGGAAGCGCGGGTCAAGGCCCTGTTGCGGCGCAGCGTACTCGGCGGCGAGCGTCAGCAACGTTGCGGTGTGTTGGTGTATGACCTGGACACTCGGCGCTTCACCCTCGGCGATGAGCTGCTGACCCTGACTTCCCGTGAGCAAGCGGTGCTCGAGGCGTTGATCGCGCGCCCTGGGCGGGTGATGAGCAAGGAGCAGTTGGCCTCCCAGGTGTTTGGTCTGGACGAAGAGGCCAGCCCTGACGCCATCGAAATCTACGTCCACCGTTTGCGCAAGAAACTCGACGGCCATGCAGTCGCAATTGTGACCTTCAGGGGGCTCGGTTACCTGCTGGAAGCCCGCGATGCATAAGCCCGGCAGTCTGCGCTGGCGGCTACTCTGGAACCTCGCACTGCTGCTGGTGGTGCTGATGATCGCCAGCGGTTTGAGTGCCTACTGGAATGGTCGCGAAGCGGCCGACACGGCGTATGACCGGACCTTGCTGGCCTCGGCGCGAACCATCGCCGCCGGGCTTTCCCAGCGCGATGGCAGCCTCAGCGCCGATGTGCCTTACGTGGCGCTGGATACATTCGCCTACGACAGTGCCGGACGCATTTACTACCAGGTCAACGACATCCATCAGCAGCTGATTTCCGGTTACGAAAACCTGCCCGGACCACCGCCAGGCACGCCGCGAACCGACGATTATCCAGCGCTGGCGCGGTTCTATGACGCCATTTACCAAGGGCAGAACGTGAGGGTAGTGAGCCTGCTCAAGCCGGTGACTGAACCGAACATGAATGGCATGGCGGAAATCCGCGTGGCGGAAACCGACGAGGCCCGCGTCCGCATGGCTCGCAGCCTGATGACCGATACCTTGCTGCGTCTGGGCCTGCTGGCAGTGGGGGCGTTGCTGTTGGTGTGGTTTGCGGTGAGCGCAGCATTACGCCCAATCGAGCGTTTGCGCACGGTGGTGGAGGAGCGGCAGTCGGATGACCTTCGGCCGTTGCCACTGGTGGAAGTGCAGCGTGAATTGTGGCCGCTGGTACGCGCGCTTAACCACTTTACCGAGCGCTTGCGCGGGCAGTTCGAGCGCCAGGCGCAGTTCATCGCCGATGCCGCCCATGAGTTGCGAACGCCGTTGGCGGCTCTTAAAGCAAGGCTCGAATTAGGGCTGCGGGCGGGTGAGCCGCAAATCTGGCGAAATACGTTGGAGAGCGCTGCTCAGGGCACCGATCGGCTGACTCATCTGGCGAATCAATTGCTCTCGCTTGCACGCGTCGAGAACGGTGCGCGGGCGATTGCCGAGGGTGGGGCGCAGTTGCTCGATTTGAGTCAGCTGGCTCGTGAACTGGGCATGGCCATGGCGCCGTTGGCCCACGCGCGGGGCGTCGCGTTGGCGTTGGAGGCTGAGGAACCGGTATGGCTACGCGGCGAGCCAACGCTGTTGAATGAGCTGCTGAGCAATCTGGTGGATAACGCCTTGGCTCACACGCCCCCCGGCGGCAACGTGATCTTGCGCGTCAGTGCGCCCGCGGTGCTGGAGGTCGAGGATGATGGGCCGGGGATTCCGCTTGAGGAGCGCGACCGGGTGTTTGAACGCTTCTACCGGCGTAATCAGCAGGTGGCGGGTTCAGGCCTGGGCCTGGCGATTGTCGGTGAAATCTGCCGCGCCCATCTGGCCCAGATCAGCCTGCACGATGGCGCGCAACGTGGGTTGAAGGTTCGGGTCAGTTTTATCGCCGGGTAGGGCTGATTACCTGCGAGCGAAACACAACACCTGTGGCGAGGGGGCTTGCCCCCGCTGGAGCGCGAAGCGGTCCCAAGAATGGTCACCGCGTTTTATCTGAATCAACGACTCAGCCGATTTTACGACTGCTTCGCAGCCGAACGGGGCGGTGCGGCGTTCCGACAAGCCCCCTCGCCACAGAAGCCCCTCTGCAGTGATCAATAAAACATCGATCGTGACTCATCCAGATCGCTGCACATTGCCGTGTTCTCCGGATCAATCCCCAGTTTCTTGAACGCCGGCACGTTGAGCACGTCAATTCTGGACAACGGATGATCGGTGTCCTTGTGGCAATACAGGCTGGCGATCTGTACCAGATCGACATAATCGACCTGCTCGGACTGACGCTTGAAGTCCAGATACAGCCCCGGCAGTTTCACCAGCATTTCCGGAAACTCCCAGACCTGCAGCAGCTTGTCACCGAGCAGCGGATGAATGTGTTCGATCACATGGTTGAGGCTGACCGGGTCTGACAGCAGCTCGTAGTGGTCTTCGGCATAGGTCAGAATTGGCAGCACGCCGATCTGATGCACCAACCCGCCAAGCGCCGCCTGATCCGGTTTCAATTGGGTATGAGTGCGGCACAGTGCATAGCTGACACCGGCGATTTCCAGACTCTTGCGCCAGACTTCGCGCATCTTCTGTTCCACCACCTCGGAGCGGGCATGGAAAATCTGTTCCATGACCAGACCGATAGCCAGGTTGCTGCTGTAATTGATGCCCAGTCGGGTGATTGCCGTGTGCAGGTCTGTCACTTCCTGAGCCGCACGCAGCAACGGACTGTTGACCACTTTGATCAGCCGCGCGGACAACGCGGTGTCGCGGCCGATGACTTTACTCAGGTCGGCGACGCTGATTTCCGGGTCTTCGGCGGCCTTGCGAATCTGCAGGGCCACTTCCGGTAACGTTGGCAGAACCAGGTCATCGTTATCGATGGCCTCAACCAAATCCTGTTGGACCTTTTCCGCCAGCTCGCTCATTTAGTTTCTCTAGGGTATTGCAAAAAAATGCTGCAATTAACGCTGGATCTCGAGGTCACGATCCAGTGGGTAAGGCAGGTCGAGCAGGTGCAGGGCCGGGCCCTCCAGGGCGCCAAGATGCACGTCGCCACTGTCCGCGGCTTCGGCTTGCAGCACCGCCAACAGCTCGATGTTCTGTTCGGCATGAGCGGCAATCACCACTTCACCGATGGAGCTGCCGTGGGTTGGGGAAAACAGTGCGGTGCCTGGCTCGGGCAGCTCGGTGGCGTCGAGTTGCAGGCGATACAGCCGACGCTTGAGCTTGCCCAGGTACTGCATGCGCGCGACGATTTCCTGGCCGGTGTAGCAACCTTTCTTGAAGCTCACGCCGCCCACCGCTTGCAGGTTGAGCATTTGCGGAATGAACAGCTCGCGGGTTTGCGGCATGACCTGGCCGATGCCGGCGCGGATCTGCCCGAGCAGCCACTGGTTCAGGTCGCCTTCAGGCAGCAATGCGGCCAGCGAGTTGCGCAAGGTGCCGGCCTGACTGGCCGCCGCCCAGAGTTCGACGCGATCGGATGACACTCGAATGGCAATCAGACCGCCTGCGCGGGCAACTGCGCCGTCTTCCCGGGGAAGCGCCAGGCCCAGGCCGGACAGGATGGCTTCCGAGTGCTGCAGGCCAAAGCGAACCCAGTCAGCGCTTTCGTCGGTCAGCTTGGATTTGGAGAACACCGCGTACTTTTTCAGGTCCGCCAACTGTGGCTCCAGCAACTCGCTGGCCATCGCCAACAGGACCCCATCACCTTCCAGCAGGATGCGAAAACTCGACTGCATGCGGCCTTTCTGGGTGCAGCGTGCACCGAGGCTGGCGTGGGTGTCGCTCAGGTAATTGAGGTTGCAGGTCAATTGTCCCTGAAGGAACTTGCTGGCGTCGGAGCCGCGAACGGCGAGTACGCCTTCATGGGACAAGGTGCAGAAAAAAGCAGAATCAGCCATGGGTCATCGCAGGGTAAAGAGTCTGGAGCACATCATAAGGGGGCGCCCTTGAAATGGGTAGTTCACAAAGGTTCGAACGTGCCCGACCAAAGCCGACTGTTCTACGGGGATTGGGGCTGTATACTTGCGCTCTATTTGAGGAGCGCTCCATGGTCGAAGATGTTGAACTGAATCGCCTCTACTGGCACAGCCGCCGCGGCATGCTCGAGCTTGACGTGTTGCTCGTGCCGTTTGTCAAAGAGGTTTATCCGCACCTCAACGATGTCGATCGCGAGTGCTACCGCAAACTGCTCGAATGCGAAGATCAGGACATGTTCGGCTGGTTCATGGAACGCGCCGAGTCGGAAGACCCTGAGCTGCAGCGCATGGTTCGCATGATTCTGGACCGTGTCCAACCCAAGTGAGAGTGTCCTGTCTCACAGTTACTGTTTCTTTTTGACGGCGTCTGTTGTCGCCATGCCGCGTTGCCGCTCCTCGCCATAGCGGGCTATGACTCGTCGCGGCGCCTTGCCTGGCAACAACAGCCACTCGCCAAAAGAGAAACGTAACTGTGAGAAAGGACACCCAGTTTGAGTGCCGCTGGCATGCCTCGCGGCAATTGCTGGCGGCTTATCTTCTCGCCCAGCTGTTCGCGCTGGGTTCGCTGTTGCTGCTCTCTATGCCGCTATGGGCCAGTTTGCTCGGCATTGCGCTGTGCGCGGTTCACGGTTTTTGGGTGTTGCCGCGACAGATTCTGCTGACGCACCCGCAGGCATTTCGCGGCTTGCGCCGGGACGCCGATGGTTGGCAATTGTGGAATCAGGCGTCGGGTTGGCAAGCTGTGCAATTACGTCCAGACAGCCTGGCGCTACCGTTGGTCGTCGTGTTGCGTTTTCGTCTGCGCGGCGAGCGGCGGGTCCGGGCGATCTGTGTGCCGCGCGATGCGCAGGCGGCGGATGTTCACCGACGCCTGCGGGTCCGGCTCAAGTTCAGTCGGCGTAGGTGGGCGGCACCAGAATAGTGTCCAGTGCTTCTGGCAGCATGTTCGGGTAATCGAGGGTGTAATGCAGGCCGCGACTTTCCTTGCGCTCCATGGCTGAGCGAATCATCAGTTCTGCCACCTGGGCCAGGTTGCGCAGTTCGATCAAATCCCGGCTGACCTTGTAGTTGCTATAGAACTCGTCGATCTCGTCCAGCAGCAGGCGCACGCGATGCTGGGCGCGTTGCAGGCGCTTATTGGTGCGCACGATGCCCACGTAGTCCCACATGAACCGCCGAAGCTCATCCCAGTTGTGCGCAATGATCACGTCTTCGTCGGAGTCGGTGACCTGGCTGGCGTCCCAGGCGGGCAGGGTGCTCGGAATTTCGACTTGAGGCAGTTGTTCAAGAATGTCTGCTGCCGCCGAGCGGGCATAGACGAAACACTCCAGCAGCGAGTTGCTGGCCATGCGGTTGGCGCCGTGCAGGCCGGTGAAGCTGGTTTCGCCAATCGCATACAGGCCTGGCACGTCGGTACGACCGTGTTGGTCGACCATGACACCGCCGCAGGTATAGTGCGCAGCCGGGACCACCGGGATCGGCTGCTTGGTGATGTCGATGGAGAATTCCAGGCAGCGTTCGTACACCGTCGGGAAGTGCGACTTGATGAACGATGCAGGCTTGTGGCTGATATCCAGGTACACGCAGTCGATACCCAGGCGCTTCATTTCATGGTCGATTGCCCGGGCAACGATGTCCCGTGGCGCCAGCTCGGCACGCGGGTCAAAACGCGGCATGAAGCGTTCGCCGTTCGGCAGTTTCAAATGTGCGCCTTCACCGCGCAGGGCTTCGGTAATCAGGAAGCTTTTGGCTTGTGGGTGGTAGAGGCAGGTGGGGTGGAACTGGTTGAACTCCAGATTCGCCACCCGGCAGCCCGAACGCCAGGCCATGGCAATGCCGTCGCCGCAAGCGCCGTCAGGGTTGCTGGTGTAGAGATAGACTTTCGCGGCACCGCCGGAGGCGAGGATCACGAACCGCGCGCCATAGGTATCGACTTCGCCAGTGCCGCGATTGAGTACATAGGCGCCAAGGCAGCGATCACCTTCCAGGCCCAGGCGCTTTTCGGTGATCAGATCAACGGCGACCCGCTGCTCCAGCAACTCGATGTTCGGTCGTTGCCGTGCTTGATCAAGCAACGTATTGAAAATCGCGGCGCCTGTGGCGTCGGCGGCATGAATAATGCGCCGATGGCTGTGACCGCCTTCGCGGGTCAGGTGAAACTCGAAACCGCCGTCTTCAGTGCCGGACTGTTCATCGCGGGTGAATGGTACGCCCTGATCGATCAACCATTGAATGGCTTCGCGGCTATGCTCGACGGTAAAACGCACGGCGTCTTCGTGGCACAGGCCTCCGCCAGCGTTGAGCGTGTCATCGACGTGGGATTCAACGGTATCGGTGTCATCCAGCACGGCAGCGACACCACCCTGGGCCCAGTACGTCGAACCGTTGGCGAGGTTGCCTTTGCTCAGTACGGCAATGCGCAAATGATCGGGCAAGGTCAATGCCAGACTCAAACCGGCAGCGCCGCTGCCAATCACCAGAACATCGTGTTGAAACTGTTGGCTCATTTCAGGATTCCGCTCAAAGCGACCCGGGTCGGGGTTGGCGCAAGACACCTGAATCGGCGAGTCGAGACAGCCACACAGCGCACTAGTATATAGAGGGGTGGATCGGCACAATAGTCGGGCCTACGTGGCAATGTGAAACTACCGTGACGGAAAAGGTAGAGGGCCGTGTAGGGAAATTTACACGCGGGATCGACGATAAGACAGCCTGATCGCCGATGAAACGCTGTTTTTCGCCGCGTGGTCATACATTATTCGTCTCGCGCGACTATAAAGCTTGGGAACTTTGCAAGGCGTCCAAGCTCAATAGAAGGTTGCCTGAAACAAGGAACAGCGTCGGCTTCACGCAGGATTTGTGTTTTGGTCATTGCGGGTGGATTCGACGAAAAGATTATTCGCGTAGCCGGCCCAGCCCGTGCTGCGTCTTTCGTGTGTGCCAAATCAGAGCGCGCAGGAAACTTGCTTGGAGGGGGAGAACTTTTGCGAAAAGCCCGAGTCTATGTTTGCAAGCCTGATCGATTAGTTATGCAAGCCTCCTCCGAGCTTATCGAGGAGTGTTCATGCTAACCCAGGAAGAGGATCAGCAGCTGGTCGAGCGCGTTCAACGCGGCGACAAGCGCGCTTTCGATCTGCTAGTGCTGAAATACCAGCACAAAATTCTCGGGTTGATCGTGCGTTTCGTGCACGACACCCATGAAGCCCAGGATGTCGCACAAGAAGCCTTTATCAAGGCCTACCGTGCACTTGGAAATTTTCGCGGCGACAGCGCGTTTTATACGTGGCTTTACCGCATCGCCATCAACACGGCGAAAAACTATCTGGTTTCACGCGGCCGTCGGCCGCCGGATAGTGATGTCAGTTCAGAGGATGCAGAGTTCTACGATGGCGATCATGGCCTCAAGGATCTCGAGTCGCCGGAACGTGCATTGCTGCGTGATGAGATCGAAGGCACCGTCCATCGAACCATCCAGCAACTGCCAGAAGATTTACGTACGGCGTTAACTTTACGTGAATTCGATGGTCTGAGTTACGAGGACATTGCGAGCGTCATGCAGTGTCCGGTGGGTACCGTGCGCTCCCGGATTTTCCGCGCTCGGGAAGCCATCGATAAAGCCCTGCAGCCGTTGTTGCAGGAAAGCTGAGACAGCGGCGACAGCCAAGAGAGGAACCGCCATGAGTCGTGAAGCCCTGCAGGAATCGCTGTCCGCAGTGATGGATAACGAAGCGGACGAACTGGAATTGCGTCGGGTATTAAATGCCTTTGACGATGTTGAAACCCGCGAGACCTGGGCCCGTTACCAAGTCGCTCGGGCAGTCATGCACAAGGACCTGCTGATCCCTCGTCTGGATCTTGCTTCGGCCGTTTCTGCTGCCCTGGCTGACGAAGCCGTACCGGTCAAGACCACTCGTGGTCCATGGCGTACCGTGGGTCGTCTGGCGGTGGCCGCATCGGTGACCCTTGCTGTTCTGGCTGGCGTGCGTCTGTACAACCAGGATGAGATCGCCGGTGTCGAATTGGCCCAGCACTCCACTCAACCGGGTCTGGCCGTTCCTCAAGTAAAAGGTCCAGCCGTTTTGGCAGGCTACAATGAGAGTTCGGAAGCCACTGGTCCTATGGCCAACGGCGTATTGCAAGGTCAGCCGGGCTGGCATGATCAGCGTCTGCCAGGCTACTTGCGCCAACATGCTCAACAAGCTGCACTGAAAGGCACTGAAAGTGCTCTGCCTTACGCTCGTGCGGCAAGCCTGGAAAACCGTTAAGGAGGATCATGCGCGCCATCCCTCTACTTACGCTGCTGGTGACTGGCTGGTTTGTTGTTCCAGCCTATGCCGATGAGGCTCAGGACTGGTTGACCCGCCTGAGCCAAGCCGAACAACAGCAAAGTTTCCAAGGCACTTTCGTCTACGAGCGTAACGGTAGTTTTTCTACCCACAACATCTGGCATCGTGTCCAGGATGGCAAAGTCCGCGAGCGTTTGCTTCAGCTTGACGGTTCTGCTCAGGAAGTCGTACGTATTGATGGGCATACTCAATGCGTCAGCGGCAGCCTGGTGGCGGGGCTGGGGGATACTCCCGACTCTTCTGCTCGTGCGCTCGATCCACAAAAGCTCAAGAATTGGTACGATCTTGCCGTCATCGGCAAGTCGCGCGTGGCTGGGCGCCCGGCGGTCATCGTTTCATTGACGCCGCGTGATCAGCATCGTTATGGCTTTGAATTGCACCTGGACCGCGAAACCGGCTTGCCGTTGAAGTCATTGCTGTTGAATGACAAGGGGCAGTTGCTGGAGCGTTTCCAGTTTACTCGACTGGATACGGCTGACATGCCGACTGAGCGTGATCTGCAAGCCACTTCCGAGTGCAAGGCTGTGACGCTCGACAGCGACAAGGCATTAGCGGTGAAAACCGCTCAGGTATGGCATTCCGACTGGTTGCCACCTGGCTTCGAGCTCAGCAGCAGTAGTGCACGCCAGGATCCGCAGACCAAGGTCCAGATCAGCAGCTTGATGTATGACGATGGCCTGGCGCGTTTTTCGGTGTTCCTCGAGCCACTGAATGGCGCGGTGGTTACCGATACACGTACTCAGTTAGGCCCGACCGTTGCGGTTTCGCGACGTCTGACCACGCCTGAAGGCGAGATGATGGTCACTGTAGTCGGCGAAATTCCGATCGGCACCGCTGAGCGCATTGCACTCTCCATGCGTGCCAATACCACTGCGGCCAAGCAGTGAGCTGATCCGGTGATGCTCATCGGACAGTCGGTTGGTTGTGAAAGAGGCCAGCAATTGTCCACTGCACAATTGAGATGTTGAAATGTTTGGTGAGCATTTCCATTTGCAAAATCCCCAAAAATTTTCTATAGGTCAGAGCCCCACGGCTCTGGCCTTGTTTGTTGTTCCCGGAACAAAAGTACCGGTGTATGTTTCCCGGTATTCCTTGCTCCATATCGCTTAACCATGCTCGTCGTAACGGGAGCCGTATGTCGATACCACGTTTGAAATCCTACCTCTCCATTTTTGCCGCTGTATTGGTACTCGGTCAGGCCGTCAGTGCCCAGGCGGCCGAGTTGCCTGACTTCACGCAGCTGGTCGAGCAAGCCTCGCCTGCGGTGGTGAACATCAGTACCACGCAGAAATTGCCGGACCGTAAGGTCTCCAATCAGGATCTTCCGGATCTGGAAGGCCTGCCGCCGGCGCTGCGCGAGTTTCTCGAGCGTGGCATGCCGCCACAGCAGCGTGCGCCTCGTGGTCGCCAGCGTGAAGCGCAATCCCTGGGTTCGGGGTTCATCATCTCGCCTGATGGCTACATTCTGACCAACAACCATGTGATCGCCGATGCAGATGAAATCATCGTGCGTCTTGCCGATCGCAGTGAACTGAAAGCCAAGTTGATCGGCACTGACCCACGTTCCGATGTGGCGTTGCTGAAGGTCGAGGGCAAAGGTCTGCCGGTGCTCAAATTGGGTAAATCCCAGGATCTGAAAGCCGGGCAGTGGGTTGTTGCCATCGGTTCGCCGTTTGGCTTTGACCACACGGTGACCCAAGGCATCGTCAGTGCCATTGGCCGCAGCCTGCCGAACGAAAACTATGTGCCGTTCATCCAGACGGACGTGCCGATCAACCCGGGTAACTCGGGTGGTCCGTTGTTCAACCTCGCGGGAGAAGTGGTAGGGATCAACTCGCAAATCTACACCCGTTCCGGTGGTTTCATGGGTGTGTCGTTTGCGATCCCGATCGATGTCGCCATGGATGTTTCCAATCAGCTGAAAAGCGGTGGCAAAGTCAGCCGAGGCTGGTTGGGTGTGGTCATTCAGGAAGTGAGCAAGGATCTCGCCGAGTCCTTCGGCCTGGAGAAACCGGCCGGTGCGCTGGTGGCGCAGATCCAGGAGGGTGGTCCGGCTGCCAAGGGTGGTTTGCAGGTCGGTGACGTGATCTTGAGCATGAACGGTCAGCCGATCATCATGTCAGCGGATCTGCCGCATCTGGTAGGTGCGCTCAAGGCGGGCGAGAAAGCCAAGCTTGAAGTGATTCGTGACGGCAAGCGTAAAAATGTCGATCTGACGGTTGGTGCGATTCCAGAGGAAGGCAAAGAGCTCGATGCCCTTGCCAAGCCCGGTGTCGAGCGCAGCAGCAATCGACTGGGTGTATCTGTGGCCGATTTGAGCGATGAGCAGAAGAAAGCCTTCGATCTCAAAGGCGGCGTGGTGATCAAGGATGTTCAGGAAGGTCCTGCCGCCCTGATCGGCCTGCAGCCGGGCGACGTGATTACTCATTTGAACAATCAGGCGATTGGTTCTGCCAAGGAGTTCACGGAAATCGCCCAAGCGCTGCCAAAGAACCGCTCTGTATCGATGCGGGTCTTGCGTCAGGGGCGTGCCAGCTTCATTACCTTCAAACTGGTCGAGTAAGCCGGTTAGTCACTGAATAAAAAAACGCCTCGAAAGAGGCGTTTTTTTATGGGGCAAAGAAACCTCAGCCCATCATGTCCTTGACCAGGCGCTCTTGCTCCATCAGCTCCCGTTGACGCGCATCGATGCGTGACGACAGTGGGAAGTTGGTGCCCGCGCGACGTTTGGCGAAGTCCAGTTGCTGGATCGCCTGGCGGTAGTCGCCGATCAGTGCGAAGTACTCGGCGCGGGCTTGATGCAGGCCAATGATGTTGCCGGACTGGCCACGAGTCTCGGCCACCATGTACCAGACGTCCGGATCGTTCGGGCGGTTCTTGAGCAAGGCTTCAAGGGCTTTCTCGGCGTCAGCCGGGCGGTTCTGCTTGAGCAGCAAGTCGACCCGCACCTGATTCAGCGGATAGTTGCGCGGGTACTGCACGAGCATCCGGTCGACCCGCGTCTGTGCATCCGGCAGGCGACTGTTGGCGATGTCCAGATCGACTTGCGCCAGGTTGTAGATGATTTCGTCAGGCGACTTGGCCAGCAACTGCTTGAGGTTCTCACGGGCGTCGTTGAACAGGCTGCCCTTGATCTGGGCGATTGCCAGGCCATAACGTGCTACGTCGCTTTTCGGGTTTTCATCGAGTTGGGCGCGAAAGCGTTTAGCGGCAAGACCCGGACTGTCTTCGTAGAATAACTGGACGCGCGCGCGAATCAGTTGATACGTCAGGCTGTCTTCCTTGCCGCCCGGTTTGAACTGCTCGGCGCGGTTGCGGGTGTCGGCGATCCGCGATTCGGTGACCGGGTGAGTCAGCAGGAATTCGGGCGGTTTGGCATTGAAACGGTACTGGCGCATCAGACGTTCGAACATGGTCGGCATCGAGCGCGGGTCGTAACCGGCTTTCTCGAGGTTGAGCATGCCGATACGGTCGGCTTCCTGCTCCTTCTCCCGGGAGAAGCGCAGTTGCTCCTGAATGGCCGCTGCCTGGGTGCTGGCGATGGCAGCGATACCGGCGTCGCCGGCGCCAGCCGCGGCCACGATGATCCCGCCGAGTAGGGCCGCCATCATCGGGATTTGCATACGTTGCGAAGCTTCGACGCCGCGCGCAAAGTGGCGTTGCGACACGTGTGCCAATTCATGGGCGAGCACCGAAGCGTATTCGCTTTCGGTCTGGGCATTCAGAAACAGGCCGCCGTTGACTCCGACAATCCCGCCGGGTGCGGCGAAGGCGTTGAGTTGCGGGCTGTTGATCAGAATGAACTCCAGGCGCCGGTCATTCACCTGGCTGGTTTCCACCAGTTTATAGACACTGGTTTCGACGTAATCCTTGAGCAGTGGGTCGTTGAGTTGTGACACCTGGCTGCGCAGCATCGCCAGCCATGCGCGGCCCAACTGGTATTCCTGCTGTGGCGATACGATGGCAGAACTGGCATCGCCAAGTGACGGCAGGTCGTCGGCAAAGCCCGGTGAGGCTAGCAGGCAAGCGAGCGTCAGCAGGGTGGGGCGCAGAAAAGTCATGCATGAAGCCTTAGTCGACAAAGACCTTACTGTAGCCGGACACATGCGTTGCGACCAGATATTCTAGATCACTCAATCACCTATCCGGAGTGAAGCAATGACCGACGCTGTAGAGCATGACGCCGAACTGGACGCCAGCGGGTTGAACTGTCCATTGCCGTTGCTCAAGGCCAAGCTGGAACTCAATCGTCTGCCCAGCGGCGCGGTACTCAAGGTCATCGCTACCGATGCCGGCTCGCAACGCGACTTTCGCACCTTTGCCCGTTTGGCCGGTCATACGCTGCTTCATGAAGAAGACGAAGCTGGCGTTTATCGCTACTGGCTGAAAAAAGCCTGAATTTTGCGGCGTTCGTTGTTAAGGAATATCGATGTTCAAAGTGTTACGCGACTGGATTCAGCGCTACTTCTCCGATGAGGAGGCCGTGGTCCTGGCCGTACTGCTCTTTCTAGCCTTCACCGCGGTCCTGACTCTGGGTGGAATGCTCGCGCCGGTATTGGCAGGGATGGTGCTGGCGTATCTGATGCAAGGTCTGGTCAGCACCCTTGAACGCCTGCATTTGCCCGGTGCTGCCGCGGTGGGGCTGGTGTTCGCGTTGTTCATGGGCATGTTACTGCTATTTCTGGTCGTGGTGCTGCCGTTGCTTTGGCATCAACTGATTGCCTTGTTCAACGAACTGCCGGGCATGCTCGCCAAATGGCAGTCGTTGCTGCTGTTGCTGCCCAAGCGCTATCCGCATCTGGTGTCCGATCAACAGGTGCTGCAGGCCATCGAGGTGGCGCGTGGCGAGATTGGCAAGTTCGGTCAGTGGGCGTTGACGTTCTCGCTGTCCAGCTTGCCACTGCTGGTGAACATCATGATCTATCTGGTGCTGGTGCCGATTCTGGTGTTTTTCTTCCTCAAGGACCGGGTGATGATCGGCCAGTGGGTTCGCGGGTATCTGCCGCGTGAGCGTGCACTGATCACCCGCGTTGCCGAAGAAATGAACCGGCAGATCGCCAATTACATTCGCGGCAAGGTCATGGAAATGGTCATTTGCGGCGGGGCGACCTACATCGGCTTCGTTACCCTGGGGCTCAACTACGCCGCGCTGCTGGCGCTGTTGGTCGGTGTTTCAGTGGTGGTGCCGTATGTCGGGGCTGTGGTGGTGACCGTGCCGGTGCTGCTGATTGCATTGTTCCAGTGGGGCTGGAGCGATCAGTTCATCTACTTGATGGCGGTCTACGGGATCATTCAGGTGCTGGACGGCAATGTGCTGGTGCCGCTGCTGTTTTCGGGGGCGGTCAATCTGCACCCGGTGGCGATCATTTGCGCAGTGCTGCTGTTCGGCGGGCTGTGGGGGTTCTGGGGCGTGTTTTTCGCGATTCCGCTGGCTACCCTGTTCAAGGCAGTGCTGGATGCCTGGCCGCGCAAGGAGCCGATTGTTGCGCCGCTGCTTTAACTGTCAGCTGATTCTTCAGCGGGGCAGAGGACCTCATCGCGAGCAAGCCCGCTCCCACATTAGATCGTGTCTGTCTGAGTAACTCGGTCAACTGTGGGAGCGGGCTTGCTCGCGAAGGCGTCCGAACGGACGCCGAAATAATCAGGCCTTGTTCAGCGTTTGGGCTGCAGCCAATACCGCATCGACATGCCCTGGCACTTTCACACCACGCCATTCCTGGCGCAGCACGCCATTCTTGTCGATCAGGAAAGTGCTGCGATCAACCCCCATGTATTCCTTGCCATAGAGCTTTTTCAGCTTGATCACGTCGAACAGCTGACAGATGGTTTCGTCCTTGTCGCTGATCAGCTCGAACGGGAACTCCTGTTTGCACTTGAAGTTCTCGTGGGATTTCAGGCTGTCACGCGATACGCCGAACACTTCGGTGTTGGCCGCGGTGAACTGCGCATACTGGTCGCGAAAGCCCTGACCTTCGGTGGTGCAACCCGGCGTGCTGTCCTTGGGATAGAAGTAGATCACCACTTGCTTGCCCTTGAGGGCCGCGAGGCTGACGGTTTGCCCGCTGGTGGCAGGCGCTTCGAAATCGGCGACAGGTTGGTCGATAGCAACGGCCATGGGAGCTTCCTTACATTGGGTTCTGTGGGCGCCACGGTTCGATCAGCGCGTCCAGGTTCAGCGCGTCGGCGAAATCCAGGAACTGATCGCGCAGCCAGCTGATCTGCACGCCCGCCGGTAGCGTCACGGTAAACGTGGCGTTGAGCATGGTGCCGCCGGTTTGCGGTGCCTGATACGTGTCGCAGGTCAGGTTTTCCAGCTCGACGTTGTGGTCCATGAAGAACTGGCACAGCTCGTTGATGATGTCCGAGCGGTAAGCCGAGCTGACATAGGCGACATACGGCAGGGCCTGTGGACGGTT
The DNA here is from genome assembly GCF_058782685.1 of Pseudomonas sp. FW306-02-D09B. Lineage (NCBI taxonomy): Bacteria > Pseudomonadati > Pseudomonadota > Gammaproteobacteria > Pseudomonadales > Pseudomonadaceae > Pseudomonas > Pseudomonas sp. FW306-02-D09B. The sequence goes on along the minus strand of NZ_JBYSXY010000015.1, from coordinate 4,824 downwards.
TTCCAGCGCCGCGCTGCGCACCACGTTGACCGTGAAGGCGTGCTTTTTGGCGAGGCTCGACAGGCTGCCTTCAAGGCGCGCCAGCGCGTCCCAGCTACCGGAAATCTCGAGGACCAACGCACTGCACTCGCCATGACGGGTCAGGCGAGAGGTGACCACGGCACAGCGGTTTTCATGGCTGGCGCGGCACAGGACGTTAGTCAGCTCCATGGGGTTGGCGCCAAGGGCACTGATGACAAGGAATTGTTCGCGAACTGTGGGGGTGGACATGCAGCATTCCTAAAGCGATGAGCGGTCGGTACTTATCAAGGGCCGATTCGTCGGGGTGGGCGTCCGGATGCGAAATCAAAAAGCCCGAGCCAGATGGTTGCGACGAGCTCCAGTGAGGCGAGATCGGGTAGGCGGCAACGCAGGATCGGGGCTTGTGAGGCCGAAAGTGGAGGCTGGAACCCGGCGTACGAGCCTGTCGGTACTGATCAAAGTCTGAAGGGTAGCGAAAACCGGCGCTTAGGGGAATGGCGCGAGCGCAGTACTTCGCTTGTACAAGCATCTTGGCGCCAGTACCATTACCGTTCTCTTTTTCCGGCAGGAGCGGTTGCATGATTGCGGGCAGTATGGTGGCACTGGTCACACCCATGGATGCACAGGGTCGTCTTGACTGGGACAGCCTGAGCAAACTGGTGGACTTTCACCTGCAAAACGGCACCCACGCCATTGTGGCGGTCGGCACCACAGGTGAGTCTGCGACCCTTGACGTGAACGAACACATCGAAGTGATTCGTCGCGTGGTCAAGCAGGTCAACGGTCGTATTCCGGTAATCGCCGGTACAGGCGCCAATTCGACGCGCGAAGCGATCGAACTGACCACCAATGCGAAGACCGCCGGCGCCGACGCGTGCCTGCTGGTAACGCCGTACTACAACAAGCCGACGCAAGAAGGCCTGTACCTGCACTTCAAGACCATCGCCGAAGCTGTCGACATCCCGCAGATCCTCTACAACGTGCCGGGTCGTACCGCGTGCGACATGCAGGCCGAGACGGTCATCCGCCTGTCGACCGTGAAGAACATCATCGGCATCAAGGAAGCCACGGGCGATCTTTCGCGCGCCAAGGCCATCCTCGACGGTGTCAGCAAGGACTTCCTGGTGATTTCCGGCGACGACGCCACCGCAGTCGAGCTGATCCTGCTGGGCGGCAAAGGCAATATCTCGGTGACCGCCAACGTTGCGCCGCGTGACATGAGCGATCTGTGCATCGCCGCCTTGAACGGTGATGCCGTCAAAGCCCGCGCGATCCACGAAAAGCTGATGCCGCTCAATAAAACCCTGTTTATCGAATCCAACCCTATCCCCGTGAAATGGGCGCTGCATGAAATGGGCTTGATGCCGGACGGTATCCGTCTGCCGCTCACCTGGCTCAGCGAAGCCTGTCACGAACCGCTGCGACAGGCCATGCGCCAGTCCGGCGTATTGGTTTAATTGAGGAAGTACAACGCATGAAGCGAATGGCCGGACTTTCCGCACTTGCCTTGATTATCTCCAGCACCAGTGGCTGTGGATGGATCTGGGGCCCGGAAGGTTACTTCCGTGACCGTGGTAGCGATTACCTGGAAGCGCAACAGACTGCACCGATGCAACTGCCGCCGGATGTCCATACCTCCAAGCGCCTGGACCCGTTGCTGCCGATTCCGCGCAACGTCGCTGATGACACGTTCAAGGGCGAATACGTCGTTCCTCGTCCGCAGCCGTTGTCGGCGATTGCCGATGCCAGCGATTACAGCCTGCAAAAAAGCGGCGATACGCGTTGGGTCATGGCCCAGCATCCACCGGCTGAAGTCTGGCCAGTGGCTGTGCAGTTCTTCCAGGACAACGGCTTCCGTCTGGATCAACAGCGTCCGCAAACCGGCGAGTTCACCACGGCCTGGCAGCGTCCTGACGAGCTTTCTGCGACGATGGCCAAGCGCCTGAGCAGTACCGGCGTTGGTTCTGACAGCCAGACTCGGGTGCGGGTGCGCATCGAGCCAGGCGTGCAGCGCAACACCAGTGAAGTCTACGTGGTCAGCGCCGAGCGTCCTGCCGGTAGCACCGCCGATGTCGCGTTCACCAACCGTTCGGTCAACACCGGCCTGGACGCAGCGCTGATCGACGACATGCTCGCCAGCATGAGCCGCACGTCGGAGAAGGGCGGTTCGGTCTCGATGCTCGCCTCGCGTGATTTCGATACGCCAAACCGTGTCAGCCTGACTGAAGACGGCAGCGGTAACCCGGTGCTCAACGTCGGTACCGACCTTGACCGCGCCTGGTCGAGCGTAGGGCGCGCGTTGGAAAAGGGTGAATGGCGTGTTGAAGACATCAACCGCAGCCTGGGCCTGTACTACATCAACCTTTCCGAAAAAGCCGAGAAGAAAAACGAAAAGCCGGGCTTCTTCAGCAGCCTGTTCGGCAGTGCGCCGAGCAAGGAAGAAGTTGAAGCCCGCGCCGAGCGTTATCAGGTTCGTCTGAGCAAGGTTGGCGAGAACGTACAAGTGACCGTCGAGAAGAACATCAACACCGTTGCGCCGGCTGAAGTGGCGCGCAAAGTGTTGGGCGTGATTCAGGACAACCTGGGCTGATCAGATGCGTTTCGCCGTTCTCGGCAGTGGTAGCCAAGGGAATGGCACGCTGATAGCCAGTGATGACACGTACGTCCTGGTCGATTGTGGTTTCTCCTTGCGTGAAACCGAAAAACGCCTGCTGCGCCTGGGTGTAAGCCCGACGCAGTTGAGCGCGATACTGGTGACCCACGAACATGCCGACCACGTGCATGGCGTGGGTTTGCTGTCTCGGCGCTACAATCTTCCTGTCTACCTGAGTCGCGGTACCCTGCGCGGGATGCGCAAGCCGGTTGAACCGGCAGGCTTTGTCGCCGGTGGTGAGCAGTTGCAGATCGGCGGGCTGAGTATCGGCGTCATTGCCGTGGCCCACGATGCGCAGGAACCGACGCAATACGTCTTCAGTGACGGTTCGCGGCGTTTCGGCCTGCTGACCGACCTTGGTTCGTACTGCGCCACGGTGCTGGACGGTTATCGGGATCTCGATGCATTGATGATCGAATCCAATCACTGCCGCGACCTGCTGGCCCGCGGTCACTACCCGTACTTTCTCAAGCAGCGGGTAGGCGGTGAACTGGGACATTTGAACAACCATCAGGCCGCAAGCCTGGTGGCCGAGTTGGGCTGGCAGGACCTGCAACACCTGGTACTGGCCCATCTGAGCAGCAAGAACAACCTGCCGCAGCTGGCCCGGCAATGTTTTGTCGACACCCTTGGGTGCGACCCGGACTGGCTGCAATTGGCCGATCAAGATTCAGGGCTCGACTGGCGACATATCGCCTAGCCCATCTACTTAGCAAGCGGAGCCCATCATGGAAAAACGTGAAGAACTCTACCGCGGCAAAGCCAAATCGGTTTACAAGACCGACGACGCTGACCGCTTGATCCTGCTGTTTCGCAACGACACTTCGGCGTTCGACGGCAAGCGCATCGAGCAGCTCGACCGCAAAGGCATGGTGAACAACAAGTTCAACGCCTTCATCATGCAGAAACTCGAAGAAGCCGGCGTGCCGACCCAATTCGACAAACTGCTGGGCGACAACGAGTGCCTGGTGAAGAAGCTCGACATGATCCCGGTCGAATGCGTCGTGCGTAACTACGCCGCCGGCAGCCTGGTCAAGCGTCTGGGCGTCGAAGAGGGCATGAAGCTCAACCCTTACACCTTCGAACTGTTCCTGAAGGACGACGCCAAGGGCGACCCGTTCATCAACGAATCCCACGTCGTGGCATTCGGTTGGGGCAAGGCCGAGCAACTGGTTCGCATGAAAGAACTGTCGCTCAAGGTCAACGAAGTCCTGAGCAAACTGTTCGACGACGCCGGCCTGCTGCTGGTCGACTTCAAGCTTGAATTCGGCGTGTTCCACGGTGAAATCGTCCTCGGCGACGAGTTCAGCCCGGACGGCTGCCGCCTGTGGGACAAAGCCACCGGCAAGAAAATGGACAAGGATCGCTTCCGTCAGGGCCTCGGTGACGTCATCGAAGCCTACGAAGAAGTCGCCAAGCGCCTCGGCGTACCGCTGTAATCGACGCAAGCATCTGATAGCACGGAAAAAAATTCACTTGGGGGGTTCGCTTCCGCTGAATGTGCTGTTATGATGCGCGCCGTTGGAGAGATGCCAGAGTGGCCGAATGGGACGGATTCGAAATCCGTTGTACCTTCACCGGTACCTAGGGTTCGAATCCCTATCTCTCCGCCATTATTGAATAAGACTAAGCCCCTGTAATCGTTAAAGATTACAGGGGCTTTTTCGTTTCCGATGTTTTGTTTAGGGCATTTTTAGGGCATGAAATGTATCTGTGAGGCCGTTCAAGGCTGCTCTGAGCCAAATCTCTCCATGCTCACCGGCAAACCTGATGCTTTGTACGGACCTTGGAGGTTTTCATAGTGGCAACCCAGGCTCTTTGGTATGGAAAAAGAATTTCTAGGCGGGGGTTGATAACGTGTTTTAATGCTGTACTATTCGCGTCCCGCTGACGAGCAGCTTGATGTTGTTTTCGGCCTAAGTAATTGATTTTTTAATAAAATCAGGAGCTTTTAGGGGTGTTACTTGAGGGCGTTTGCTGTAGAATGCGCGCCTCGGTTGAGACGAAAGATCTTAACCAACCGCTCTTTAACAACTGAGTCAAGCAATTCGTGTGGGTGCTTGTGCAGTCAGGCTGATAGTCAACAAGATTATCAGCATCACAAGTTACTCCGCGAGAAATCAAAGATGTAACCAACGATTGCTGAGCCA
>NZ_JBYSXY010000014.1:0-184614 GCF_058782685.1 Pseudomonas sp. FW306-02-D09B | reverse complement strand
ACTGCGCCTTTTTCCTGTATTCATTACTCCCTCCTGAGAATGGGTCAGAAGGTGTAAACCTTATTCAGGACGAGACAGCGTCAATAAAAAGGGAGACCCTCGGGTCTCCCTTTTTCATGCCTGCGTCCCCGCCCTGACAGGCCTGGTCCTGAAACGGGTTTACAGCTGTTTCAGGACTAGGCCAACAACTATGTTGGTGTTCCTTCGCAGTAGAGACCAGAGGAAAGCAACATTACCTGGTGAAAAAACTCATCAGACTTCGTCGGACTGCCATTTACCTCAAAGATGTACCAGATCTTGATATATCCAGAGGGAAGGCCAGACTCCATCGGCGGCTGAATGTGTTTGATATAGGGCACATATGGCACATGCACCTGGATCTGCCCACCCACCTCTACACCAGTGACCGTGTAATCTTTATAAAACTTGGTACCCGGAATCTCTTCACGTCCTGTAGCGTCAACAGTACCAACTGAATGCACCATGACATGGGTGCCTTTTGGCATGAGCTTAGGTTCGATAGGGACAGCCACTAGCAACCACCGATCTGCTCCATCAAGCGTCAAGCTTTTACAGTTCACTATCTGCTTCGTAATACCGCCGTCAACGATATGAAAAACCGGTGCCGTCGGGGCAGGAAATTGAGTCAGGCTTTCTTTAGCTGTCATCTCACGCTCTCCATTGCAGTTGAATTGATGCCCCAAACACACGCTGCTGGCGGTCCTTCTTCAAGAACAGGAGGCGGCCTGGTGGACCTGCTGGAAATTAAGCGCCCTATTCCAGACACCGGCTACTGTCAGATCTGACAGGTTTTTCGACCATCTGTCGGTTTAAAATCTGAAACGATTTTTCCCACAACTGCCTTCACATACAAAACGCCCGATGCGGTGCACCGGGCGTTGGGCTGAAACAGGGGCAACCCTGTTTCAGTACTAGTCACTGGAAACTGATTACTTCACGGTCACGGTGATTTTTTTCGAGACAATCGGCGGATCGAACGGCACGTGGTTCTTGTCGCCCAGCTCCAGTTGCAAGGTGTGCTTGCCCGGCGTCAGGGTCACTTCGGTTTCGGTCTGGGCCTTGCCGAAATGCAGGTGGTTGGCGTCCGCCGGGATCGGCATGTTCTCGGCTGGCAACTGGTTGACGTCAATCAGCAGGTGGTGGTGCCCGGTGTGCGGGGTCTGATCGCCGGCCGGCGCCAGGGCAATTTTTTCAACAGCGAATCGGACCTTGAAGGTTTTATCTACAGTCGCACCGTCCGCCGGAGAGACGATATACACCTTCGCACCCGCAGGGGCCTTGGTGCGGGGGACGTCCGCGGCGCTCGCCAGCATCGAAGCGCTGAGCATCAGACCGGCGAGAACTGCACGTGACATAAAGGTTTTCATTCTTTTCTCCAGTTTTGAACTTAATCTCTACGGTTGTGACAACTTCGTCGCAATTCGTTGTCGAAGCACCTCAACACCATAGCAAAGCGCACGAAACAGCGCGCCGCACATAACGAATTCAAGGAGTGACCATGCGCTTTCTGCCTGGCCTGATACTGTTGCTGCCCCTTGTGAGCCCTTTTGCTCATGCCGAACTGATCGACGATGTAAACGACCGTGGCGAGTTGCGCATTGCGCTTGAAGCCAACACGCCACCGTTCAACTTCAAGGAAGACGGCAAGCTCAGCGGCTTCGAAGTCGAACTGGGCCAACTGCTGGCCAACGAACTGGATGTGCGTGCCGACTTCGTGGTCACTGATTCGGCCGATCTGTTGCCGGGGGTCGAGAGCGGCAAGTACGACGTCGCCATCAACCACATAGCACTGACTCCAGAACTCAAGGATCGTTTCGACTTCAGCGAACCTTATAGTTATTCAAGCGCACAATTGATCGTGCGCCAGGAAGAACAACGCCCGCTCGGCACTTTGCTGGCACTCAAGGGCCAGTCCCTGGGTGTGGCGCAAGGCAGCCAGTTCGTCGAACAGGCGCGCGGCGTTGAAGGTATTGACCTGCGCAGCTATCCCGACGCGCAGCAGCCGCTAAAGGATGTGGCAGACAAACAGATCGACGCAGCCATCAGCGATCGCTTGCTGATCCCCTACGCCATCCGCGACAGTCGACTACCGGTAAAAGAAGGGGCCAAGGTCGGTCCGACCTTGAGCCTGGCGATACCGTTTCAGAAAGGTAACCCGGCATTCCAGGCCAGCCTCGACCGGGCCCTGCAACGGATCAAGGCGGACGGCCGATTGATGACGCTGTCGGAGAAATGGTTCGGCATGGACGCGAGTCAGCCGCCGAAACCTTGAGGCCTACACAGTTCATTGTGGCGAGGGGGCTTGCCCCCGCTGGGGTGCGAAGCGCCCCTAAAACCTGCAACTGAGTACTACCCGATAAACCGCACCGGCTGATTTGCGACTGCTTCGCCCGAGTGCGGACCGGCCGACAGGGGCAAGCCCCCTCGCCACGGTTTTGTGTCGGCGTTAATCCAGTGCAGCCAACGCGAGCGCAGCCTCGGCCAACTCCAACTCGCTGAACACTTGCACCCCATTGCGGGTCAGCAAGGCTGCGGTGACGCCCTCGCCGCTGACTTTGACCCCGCTGAAGGTCCCGTCATAGGTCAGCAGGTTGCCGCAGGACGGGCTGTTGGCCTTGAGCACGGCGATGCGGATTGCGTGTTTTCGGACCAGTTCCAGAGCCTGATGGGCACCCGAGAGAAACTCGGCGCTGACGTCCTTACCCTCGGCCGTCATCACCCGCGCAGTACCATCGAGCACCTGAACGCCTTGCCCGCCCGGAATCTCGGCCGCGGCCCGTGGTGTTGGCAAACCGCCGGCAACTTCCGGGCACAAAGGGATCACCCGACCTTCGGCGATCCACTGTTCCAGCTGATTGAACGGCCCGCTGGCCCCGCCGTCGTAACGCACGCGGTGGCCCAGCAGACAACGACTCACCAGAATTTTCTGCATGATCAGAATGGCTCGTTGCCGCGCCGGCGAAACCAGCCTGTCAACGACAGGCGCTCGCGGGTCGCGGGCAGGACTTCATGGGGCACTTCGCCCGACAGGAACACCACCAGGCAACCGCCAGTGGGTACCACATCGTGCTCTCTGCCCTCCTCCAGGTACATCCGCAACTGGCCGCCATGCTCCGGCAGCCAGGCGTCATTGAGGTAGATGACCGCCGACACCATGCGCCGGTCGTCGTCACGAAAGCGGTCGACGTGCTTGCGGTAGAACGCGCCCGGCGGATAAAGCGCGAAATGGCTCTCGAAATCCTCAAGACCGAGAAACAACCCACGGTTCATCGCCTCGCGCAGGCTGTCCATCAACCCCAGATAGCTGTCGCAGGCCTCGTCTTGCCCGGGCTCAAGCCACTGAATATGGTCGCCACGAATCCCTTCGCGAATCTCCGAGAAAGGCCCGCGCCCCACTGCCGCTGGCGCCAGCTCACCTTCGGCTGCACGTTTACGGCACTCAGCCGCCAGTTCCAGGGTCAGAGCCTGGGGCAGGAAAATATTCTGCTGCGACCAGCCATGTGTAGCCAGGTCGTCGACGATACGTAACAGCAGCGGGTGATCAGAGGGTATTTGCATGGCGCGCATAGTATTCCTGCGCCAGAAAATCCGACAGAGCCGTGTAGCGGAGGATCGTCGGATAAGCTGACGAACCTGATACGAATTCTCGACAACCCGTGCCCGGCCCCGGAGAATAGTCGCCTGCCGACAGGAGTTCTTATGCGCCGTTTGCTTTTTTCACTGTTGATGCTCTGCACTTTGCCCGCTTGGGCAGACGGCCACGACCAGTTGTACAAGGTCGCCGGTTGGCCAGACCAACGCGCGCATTTTAACGATGCCCTCACTGCCGCCCAGCAACGCTACCAAAGCAGCCTGCCGCCTGCGGTGTTTCAGGCGCTGGTCAGTAACAGCAACCAGCGCTTTGCCCCGCAAGCCATGGACCATCGAGCCGAAGCGCAACTGCGCAAAAACCTCGCCGACCCTGCACCTGCACTGGCGTTTTTCCAGTCACCACTGGGGCGCAAGATCATCGCCGCCGAACTGCTGGCGACCCGCCGCGACCAGTTGGCGAAGAACGCCAAAGGCCTGCCGAAAATCGAAGCCAGTGACACCCGTCAGTTGATCATTGGCCATTTGGCCCAGGCACTGCCAGCGCGCGAAGCCGGAGCCGAAGTCAGCCTGGCGATTGCCGGCGTAGCGGCCGATAGCCTGAGCCAGATGATCCCCGGCCTGCTCGGCGGCGGTCAGGCCCAAGGCATGCTGGACGGCCAGCGTCAGCGCTTGATGGATCAGATCGGCTCCGACCTGAACAACACGTTGCTGTATGTCTATCGCGGCTTATCGGATGACGAACTCGAGGAGTTCGCCACCTTTGCCGAGTCCTCTGAAGGCAAGGCCTATTACCGGGCGGCGCTGGCAGCGATTCGGGCGGGGTTGGCGGTGGGGCAAAGCACCTCGAGCCTTAACCAATAATTTTAGGCGCCTTTGAAACTCAATCGCGGGCAAGCCTTGCTCCTACGGTTTCGTGCTGGATCACCATTTTCTGAACGACCCGATTTCGTAGGAGCAAGGCTTGCCAGCGATGGCGTCATAACAGTCGCTAGCGATTCCGCCCTTTGATCCGCTTGGTCAAAAACCCGAAATACTCCTCGCGCAACGCCGGGATTTCATTTGCCAGATGATGGCGGGCCTCGGGCAGTTTCAACACCTGCGGCCGATCGAACTTGCCCTCCAGCACTTCAAGGTTGTGCTCCCAATCCACCGTCATGTCCGCTTGCCCCTGGACGATCAGTGGCCGACGACTGCTGCGCGGAGCCGCTTCAATGCGCTTGATCCACCGCGCCAGCGCCCCGACCCACACGCTCGGCAAGCGCAGCGGTTGCAGCGGATCGGCTTGCAGGAATGGCAAGAACGCCGGGTCGTTGGTGTTTTCGCTGAAGCGCCGGGCGATGCCTTTGACGAAAGGCTTCATCAGGTAATAGCTGAAGTGCGACCAGCCCCAGGAGCGCGGCCGAACCAGCGGCGCAAGCAGTATCACCTGCCCTTGCGCGGGACTGTCCGCGCCAGCGTTCAACACGTGATCGATGACAATCGCACCGCCCGTACTCTGCCCACAGAGGTGCCACGGTTGCGGCAGATCCAGCGACCGCGCCTCAGCGAACAACCCTTGCAGCGCCGCCTGATACTCGGCGAAATCCTCGATGCTCGCGCGCTCGCCGCTGGACAACCCATGCCCCGGCAAATCACAGGCGATCACCACGAACCCCTGATCCAGTGCCCATTCGATCACATGCCGGTAAAGGCCCATGTGATCGTAGAAGCCATGGAACAGGAACATCGTCGCCACCGCCCGCTGCGGCCACCAGACCTGGCTGACCAACTGATAATCACCGACCTTGAAGCTGCCGAGCCCGCGTTTGACCGGGACGCTGCGCTGCGGGAAATCCAGCCCGTAAAAACGCTGATAAGCCCGCGCTTCCTCCGACAACGGCTGCGCCTCGGCCAAAGGCCGCAGGCTGGCACGCAGATGATCGGGGTCGAAGGTGGCAGGCATCACAGGTTTCCAGGCAAAGCGCGGCGCGCAAAACAGACTTTATGGGCCTGCGATATTCATCTGTCGCGGCAAGCATGGCAAGCTACGCGACCTTCGAGGATGGTTCCGTATGCGCCCGCACTACCGCACGACACTGCTTGCCAGTCTGCTCGCCCTTGTGTGTGCCGGCGTGCTGTGGGCCGCCTACGACTGGTTTCAGGGACGCTACCTGCGGGCGTTCAGCTCACACACGGCGCTGTTTTCCGGCGATCCGCTGAACCTTCCTGCCAACCTGGCAGGCCCCGGCCCGATTCGGGTCGTGCACTTCTGGGACCCGGCTTGTCCGTGCAACGTCGGTAATCAACAACACCTGGCCGAACTGCTTGAGCACTTTGTGCCGCAAGGCGTTGAGTTCTATGCCGTCCAAAAGCCCGGCAGCCAGGGTCAGTTACCCAGTACCTTGAGCCGTCTGAAAACCCTCGACACCCTCCCAGGCTCCGAACAAATCCCCGCAAGCCCGGCGGTCGCGATCTGGGACCGCAGCGGCAAACTGGCGTATTTCGGGCCCTACAGCGAAGGCCTGACCTGCAACTCCAGCAACAGCTTTATCGAACCGATCCTCCAGGCACTGAGCGAAGACCGCCCGGTGAGCGCCACGCATACCCTCGCGGTGGGCTGCTACTGTCCATGGGCGAAGACGGATAAAACTCACTGAGGCATTCCGGACTTTTCGAGGAAGGTAATGCCCGACGCACGAGGTCTGTGCTAAATGTTGACGCCCCAGGCTGGCGACAACCCCGAAGAACAAGGAGTCACCATGAAACGCGTCCTGACCCTATTGGCCCTGCTACTTGTCGTTCTCGCGGCAGGCGGTGGCTGGTATGTGTACAGCAAGCAACCGACGCGTCAGGGACAGGTGGAATTGCAACGCCTGCAAGGCTCGGTGACGGTGCGCTACGACGAACGCGGCGTGCCGCATATTCGCGCCGAGAACGAAACCGACCTTTATCGCGCCCTCGGTTACGTACACGCCCAGGACCGGCTGTTCCAGATGGAAATGCTGCGACGCCTGTCTCGTGGCGAGCTGGCCGAAGTTCTCGGACCAAAACTGATCGACACCGACAAACTGTTCCGTAGCCTGCGCATCCGCGAGCGCGCCGAAAGCTACGTGGCCGCACTCGACCGCCAGTCTGCGGCGTGGAAGGCCCTGCAAGCCTATCTGGACGGGATCAACCAGTATCAGGACACCCACGCTGCACCCATGGAGTTTGACGTACTGGGCATCCGTAAACGCGCGTTCACCGCCGAGGACACCGTCAGTGTCGCCGGCTACATGGCCTACAGCTTTGCTGCGGCGTTTCGCACCGAACCGTTGCTGACCTACGTACGCGATCAGCTGGGCAGCGATTACCTGAATATCTTCGACCTCGATTGGCAGCCCAAAGGTGTGCTGGCCAAACGTCAGTCCAGCAAAGCCCCGGTGCTCTCCGCCGCTGACTGGAAAGACCTCAACGCCATTGCGCGCCTGAGTGAGCAAGCGTTGGCCGACAACGGCCTGCCGCAGTTCGAGGGCAGTAACGCCTGGGTGGTTTCCGGCACGCGCACCCAAAGCGGCAAACCGCTGCTGGCCGGTGATCCGCACATTCGTTTTTCGACGCCGTCGGTGTGGTACGAAGCGCAACTCTCGGCGCCGGGTTTCGAGCTCTACGGGCAGCATCAGGCCCTGGTGCCTTTTGCCTTCCTGGGCCACAACCTGGACTTCGGCTGGAGCCTGACCATGTTCCAGAACGACGACCTCGACCTGATCGCCGAGAAGGTCAATCCGGACAATGCCAACCAGGTCTGGTATCACGGCAAGTGGGTCGACATGGTCAACACCGAGCAGCAAATTGCCGTGAAAGGCCAGGCAGCGGTCACGTTGATCCTGCGTCAATCACCCCACGGCCCGATCATCAACGACGTGCTCGGTGCCAGCGCCGGCAAGACGCCGATCGCCATGTGGTGGGCGTTCCTCGAAACCCAGAACCCGATCCTCGAAGGCTTCTACCAGCTCAATCGTGCCGACACCCTGACCAAGGCTCGCGCCGCGGCGGCCAAGGTTCATGCGCCGGGGCTGAATATCGTCTGGGCCAATGCCAAGGGTGATATTGGCTGGTGGGCGGCAGCACAACTGCCCAAGCGTCTGGCCGGGGTCAAACCGTGGTTCATACTCGACGGCAGCACCAATCAGGCGGACAAGGAAGGTTTCTACCCGTTCAGCGCCAACCCGCAGGAAGAAAACCCGGCACGCGGCTACATCGTCTCGGCCAACTTCCAGCCGGTTTCGCCGACAGGCATGGAGATCCCCGGCTACTACAACCTGCCGGATCGTGGTCAGCAGCTCAACCGCCAGCTCAGCGACAAGAGCGTGAAGTGGAACATCGACGCCAGCCAGAAACTGCAACTGGGCACCACCACCGACTACGGCCCTCGCCTGTTGGCCCCGCTGTTGCCGGTACTGCGCGAGGTGGTCAGCGACCCGCAAGAGCTGCAACTGGTGGAGCAACTGGCCAAGTGGAAAGGCGATTACCCGGTGAACTCCACCAGCGCCACACTGTTCAACCAGTTCCTGTTCAACCTCGCCGATGGCGCACTGCACGACGAACTTGGCGACAGCTTTTTCGAGACCCTGCTCTCGACCCGCGTGATCGATGCCGCGTTGCCCCGGCTGGCCGCCTCCGCGGATTCGCCGTGGTGGGACAACCGCAACACGCTCGGCAAGGAAACCCGCGCCGACATTGTCAAAGCTGCGTGGCAGGCCAGTATCGCCCACCTGAAAACCACCCTCGGCCCTGACCCGGCGCAATGGCTATGGGGCGATGCCCACACCCTGACCCACGGCCATCCGCTGGGCATGCAAAAGCCGCTGGATCGAATCTTCAACGTCGGCCCGTTCGAGGCCCCGGGCAGCCACGAAGTGCCGAACAACCTCTCGGCAAAAATCGGCCCGGCGCCATGGCCGGTAACCTACGGCCCCTCGACCCGCCGGATCATCGACTTCGCCGACCCGGCGCACGGCCTGACCATCAACCCGGTCGGCCAAAGCGGTGTACTGTTCGATTCACACTACGATGACCAGGCCGAAGCCTATATCGAAGGCGTCTACCAGGAGGCGCATTTCAACGAGGAAGAAGTCACGGCCAATACCCGCAGCACCTTGAAGCTGTTGCCAGCGCGGGTGGCGCAATAACAGTAAAAGATCGCAGGCTGCGATCTTTTAAGGCCCTGAATGAGCAAGCGCAAAGCGCCCGAGTGGTCAAAACTGTACGTGTCGCACACCGTACATCCCAACCTGCTCAGGAGTGAATGCAATGTTCAATAACTGGTCCGAACTGCTGCCCACCATCCAGAAAGCCTTCGGCGCACTGGGCAAGAGCAACCCGAAAATGGTCAAGGCCTTTGTGGCGCTGGATGAAGCTGCCGCTGAAAACGAGGTGCTCGACGCCAAGACCCGCGAGTTGATTTCAATCGCCGTCGCCATCACCACTCGTTGCGACGGCTGCATCGGCGTACACACCGACGCGGCGATCAAGGCCGGTGCCACCCGCGAAGAAATCGCCGCTACCCTGGCCACCGCAATCTCGTTGAACGCCGGCGCAGCGTACGTCTTCTCGCTGCGAGCACTTGAAGCACATGACATGCTGAAAGGCTGACATCAACCCCTGTGGCGAGGGAGCTTGCTCCCGCTGGAGTGCGCAGCACTCCCAAAACCGATGAGTGCGGTACACCTGATACAGCACGGTTGCAGGTTTTGGGGCCGCTCGCGGCCCAGCGGGAGCAAGCTCCCTCGCCACAGAAGCCTTCCATTCGCCAACCCTGCACATAAAAAAACCTCGCTCTCTTTGCAGGGAGCGAGGTTTTTTTGTGCTGCCGGGGTTAAGCCGCTTCCGGCGCCTGTGCGCGGCGTACGTCCGGTTGTTTCCAGGAGTCCGCAGCGCCCTCTTCAATGGCTTGCTGGATCGCACGTTTGCGACTTTCTTCAGCACGGCGGCTGAAGAACCAGACCAGGAAGGTCACGATCGATACCGCCAGCAAAATCAGGCTGGCCACGGCGTTGATCTCAGGCTTCACGCCCAGACGCACGGCCGAGAACACTTCCATCGGCAAGGTCGTGGAACCCGGCCCGGAGACGAAGCTCGCCAGTACCAGATCGTCCAGCGACAGGGCGAACGACATCATGCCGCCCGCTGCCAGCGATGGCGCGATCATCGGAATGGTGATCAGGAAGAACACCTTCCACGGCCGCGCACCGAGGTCCATGGCGGCCTCTTCGATGGACAGGTCCAGCTCACGCAAGCGCGCCGATACCACCACTGCTACATAAGCGGCGCAGAACGTGGTGTGGGCGATCCAGATGGTGACGATGCCGCGTTCCTGCGGCCAGCCGATCATCTGCGCCATGGCCACGAACAGCAGCAACAGCGACAGACCGGTGATCACTTCCGGCATCACCAATGGTGCAGTGACCAGGCCGCCGAACAGCGTGCGGCCCTTGAAGCGGGTGACGCGGGTCAGCACGAAAGCCGCCAGCGTCCCCAGCGCTACGGCGGCAATCGCGGTGTAGCAGGCGATTTCCAGCGAGCGCACCACCGAGCCCATCAGTTGGGTGTTGTCCAGCAGGCCGACGTACCACTTCACTGACCAGCCGCCCCAGACCGTCACCAGTTTCGAGGCGTTGAACGAGTAAATCACCAGGATCAGCATCGGCATGTAGATGAACAACAGGCCGAGCACCAGCATCAGGCTGGAGAAACGGAAGCGCTTCATTCTTTACCCTCCATTTCCTTCGCCTGACTGCGGTTGAACAGGATGATCGGCACAATCAGGATCGCCAGCATCACCACCGCCAGGGCAGACGCCACAGGCCAGTCACGGTTGTTGAAGAACTCTTGCCAGAGCACTTTACCGATCATCAGGGTTTCCGGACCGCCGAGCAGTTCCGGGATCACGAACTCACCGACCACCGGGATGAACACCAGCATACAGCCCGCGATGATGCCGTTTTTCGACAACGGAACAGTGATCTTCCAGAAGCTGTTGAAGGTACTCGAACCCAGGTCCGAAGCGGCTTCCAGCAAACTGTTGTCGTGCTTCACCAGGTTGGCGTACAGCGGCAGAATCATGAACGGCAGGTACGAATAGACCACGCCGATATAGACCGCCAGGTTGGTGTTGAGAATCTGCAGCGGCTCATTGATCCAGCCCATCGACATCAGGAAGCCGTTGAGCAGGCCGTTGTTGCTGAGGATGCCCATCCACGCATACACGCGGATCAGGATGGCGGTCCAGGTCGGCATCATGATCAGCAACACCAGCACCGTCTGTATCTCTTTGCGCGCACTGGCAATGGCGTAGGCCATCGGATAGCCGATCAGCAGGCAAAGAATGGTGCTGAAAAACGCCATTTTCAACGAGCCGAGGTAGGCCGCGATATACAACTCGTCGCCGCCCAGCATCGTGTAGTTGCCCAGGTTCAGCAGCAACTGGACCTTCTGATCGACGTAGCTGTAGATCTCGGTGTACGGCGGAATGGCCACGTCGGCTTCGGCGAAGCTGATCTTCAGGACGATGAAGAACGGCAGCATGAAGAACATGAACAGCCAGAGGAACGGAACCCCGATGACCAGATGACGACCCGCGGGAATTATTCGACTGAGTCGGCGCGTGAGCTTTTGCGTGTTCATGAGCGCAATACCACGCCGCTGTCATCTTCCCACCAGACGTAAACCTGATCGCCCCAGGTAGGGCGCTGGCCACGACGCTCGGCGTTGGCCACGAACGACTGCACGATCTTGCCGCTCGGCAGTTCGACATAGAACACCGAGTGGCCACCGAGGTAGGCGATGTCGTGGACCTTGCCGCTCGACCAGTTGTGCTCGCAGGTCGGCATTTCTGCCGTCACCAGCAGTTTTTCCGGACGAATCGCGTAGGTCACCGACTTGTCTTGCACCGAGGTGCTGATGCCGTGACCAACGTAGATGTTGCGGTCCAGGTCCTTGCAGGTAATCAGCGCATGGCCCTCGGCATCGTCCACCACTTCGCCTTCGAAAATGTTGACGTTGCCAATGAACTCACAGACCAGGCGGCTGGTCGGGGTTTCGTAGATGTCGATCGGGCTGCCGATCTGGGCGATCCAGCCCAGGTGCATGATCGCGATGCGCTCGGCCATGGTCATGGCCTCTTCCTGGTCGTGGGTCACCATGACGCAGGTCACGCCGACGCGCTCGATGATCTCCACCAGTTCGAGCTGCATCTGTGAACGCAGTTTCTTGTCCAGCGCGCCCATCGGCTCGTCGAGCAGCAGCAGTTTCGGACGCTTGGCCAGTGAGCGAGCCAGCGCAACACGCTGACGCTGACCACCGGAGAGCTGGTGCGGCTTGCGCTTGGCGTACTGGCTCATCTGCACCAGCTTGAGCATTTCGGTCACACGGGCGTCGACTTCAGCCGACGGGATCTTGTCCTGCTTCAGGCCGAAAGCGATGTTCTGCGCCACGGTCATATGCGGGAACAAGGCGTAGGACTGGAACATCATGTTGATCGGCCGCTCGTACGGCGGCATCTCGGTGATGTCTACGCCGTCGAGGAAAATGCGCCCCTCCGTAGGCCGTTCGAAACCTGCCAGCATGCGCAGCAAGGTCGATTTGCCCGATCCCGAACCGCCGAGCAAGGCGAATATCTCGCCTTTCCTGATTTCCAGGGACACATCGTCCACGGCAATCGTCTCGTCGAACTTCTTCGTGACCCGGTCGATTTTGACCAGCACCTGTTTCGGTGTCTGGTCGCCCTCGAGGGCTTTCTTATAGGCGCCGGAGGCAACTGCCATTTACGAAACTCCCAACAAAATTTGCAGTTCACCCAACACAGGCAAACCTTGGATAGTTTGAGCCTTTGTCACTATTTACCCGACTTGACCTTGGTCCAGCTGCGGGTCATCAACCGTTGAATCTTTGGCGGCAGCTCAACCTGCACGTAGGTCTTGTCGAGGACCGCTTGCGGTGGATACACCGATTGATTGCTACGAATCGATTGCTCCATCAGTTTGTCCGCCCCGGGATTGGGGTTGGCGTAGCCGACGGCATCACTCACCTGAGCGATCACTTCAGGCTTGAGTACATAGTTGATGAAGGCATGGGCCTGTTTGACGTTGGCGGAGTCCTTGGGAATCGCCAGCATGTCGAACCACAGCGCACCGCCTTCCTTTGGAATCGCGTAGGCAACGTTCACGCCTTTTCCGGCTTCGGCAGCACGGGCCTTGGCCTGGAAAATATCCCCGGAGAAACCGACCGCGACACAAATGTTGCCGTTGGCCAGGTCCGAGATGTATTTGGACGAGTGGAAGTAGGTCACATAAGGCCGCACTGCCAGTAACTTGGCTTCAGCCTTTTGGTAGTCGTCCGGGTTGGTGCTGTTGGCGTTCAGGCCCATGTAGTTCAGGACCGTCGGCAGCATTTCGTCAGCCGAGTCGAGGAAGGCCACGCCACAACTGTTGAGTTTCTTGATGTTCTCGGGTTCGAACAGCATGGCCCAGGAATCGATCTTGTCGACGCCGAGCACCGCCTTGACCTTGTCGACGTTGTAACCGATGCCGTTGGTGCCCCACAGGTACGGCACGGCGTACTGGTTGCCAGGGTCGTTCATTTCCAGGCGCTTGAGCAGCGCCGGATCAAGGTTGGCGTAGTTCGGCAACTGCGACTTGTCGAGCTTCTGGAACGCCCCGGCCTTGATCTGCTTGCCCAGGAAGTGGCTGGACGGCACGACCACGTCATACCCGGTATGCCCGGCCAGCAACTTGCCTTCCAGGGTTTCGTTGGAGTCGAACACGTCGTACACCGGCTTGACGCCAGTGGCTTTTTCGAAATCGACGAGGGTGGTCTGCCCGATGTAATCCGACCAGTTATAAATATGCACGGTGGACGCAGCTTGAACGCTGACGGCGAGCGTCAGGCCGACGCCGACCAGCATGGCGTTGCGAAACAAAGAAACAGGCAAGTGAAGGTCCTCTAAAATAGTTGGGCCCAAGTTGCCCAGCGTTACGTGACAGCCATGGCTGCGTGGCAACAAAACCGGCGCGCAACTTACCCTCGATAAACCTTTCCAGCAAAACTTTCTGTCATTTAATTATTCCTGCTGCCGCCGCCAGAGCGACGACGGCAACAGGTGATTGCTTCAAACCGGCTTATTTACCGGATTTGATCTTGGTCCAGCTGCGGGTCAGCTCACGCTGGGTAGCGGCTGGCAAATCGGCGATTGCATACAGCTTCGACTGCACATCGGCAGTCGGGTAGATGCCCGGATCCGAGGTGATGTCCTTGTTCACGTACTGAGTGGCTTCGGCGTTGCCGTTAGGGAAACGCACGGCGTTGGTGATTTCAGCCATCACTTTCGGCTGCAACAGGTAGTTCATGAACTTGTAGGCACCCTCGACGTTTTCCGCATCTTTAGGGATAGCGACCATGTCGTAGAAGCTGCCGGCACCTTCTTTTGGAATGGCGTAGCTGACTTTCACCTTGTCACCGGCTTCGGCGGCACGGGTTTTGGCCTGCTGCACGTCACCCGAATAACCGACGGCTACGCAGATGTTGCCGTTGGCCAGGTCCGAGATGTACTTGGACGAGTGGAAGTAGGTGATCGAAGGACGAATCTTCAGGAACAGCTCTTCAGCCTTCTTCAGATCTTCCTTTTTCTGGCTGTCGGTTGGCAGGCCCAGGTAATGCAGGGCAACTGGCAGCATTTCGGTCGGCGAATCGAGGAAACTCACGCCGCAGCTCTTGAGCTTGGCAATGTTCTCCGGCTTGAGCACGACATCCCAGGAATCGATTTTGTCGATGCCCAGCGCCGCTTTGACCTTCTCGGCGTTGTAACCGATACCGATCGAGCCCCACATGTAAGGGAAGGCATGTTTGTTGTCCGGGTCGCTGACAGAAACCGCCTTGAGCAGCGACTTGTTCAGGTTGCCGTAGTTGGTCAGCTTGGACTTGTCCAGCTCCTGGTAAACGCCGGCCTTGATCTGCTTGGCCAGGAAGTTGTTGGACGGTACAACCACGTCATAACCGGACTTGCCGGCCAGCAACTTGGCCTCGAGGGTTTCGTTACTGTCGAACACATCGTAGACGACCTTGATCCCGGACTCTTTCTCAAAGTTCGCGATGGTGTCCGGTGCAATGTAGTCGGACCAGTTGTAAACGTGCAGGACTTTATCGTCGGCCTGGGCTGCCCCAGCCATCACGCCCATCAGGGACAAGGCGAGCAGTGTCTTGCCAGTTTTCTTCAAACCTAATGCCTTCATGCGTAATGCTCCAATTATTCTTTTTAACCACATTTTTTTGTGAACCAAGATCCAGCGGCCGATTCCTTGGCAACTCAAACAGCGGATAGTCTGGCAAGTTACAAGGCAGGCTTTCAAGGAAAGACCCGTCCTTTGTGCGCCCTGAGCGAAGTGCCAGCCACGGACCTCGCTCAGAGCCTAGCACTTAGCTTTGCAGCGCACTCAGGGTCAGGTCCAGGCACTTGCGCGCCTTGGTCACCAGTTCGTCGATCTCGGCCTTGGTGATGACCAGTGGCGGAGCGATGATCATGGTGTCGCCCACGGCGCGCA
Source organism: Pseudomonas sp. FW306-02-D09B (assembly GCF_058782685.1). NCBI lineage: Bacteria > Pseudomonadati > Pseudomonadota > Gammaproteobacteria > Pseudomonadales > Pseudomonadaceae > Pseudomonas > Pseudomonas sp. FW306-02-D09B. The sequence continues at coordinate 169,447 of NZ_JBYSXY010000014.1, read as the reverse complement.
TGATCAGCCCGTTGTCGAAGCAGAACTGCCGGCAGATCATGCCAACACCCTTGCCGACATACCGCGCACGGGTCGCCTTGTCCTGAACCAGTTCGATAGCCCCCAACAGACCTACCCCACGAACTTCACCCACCAGAGGGTGATCGTTCAGTTCCCGTAGACGCTTTTGCAAATAAGGTGCCGTTTCTGCACGAACGTGCTCGATAATTTTCTCTTCGCGCAGAATACGAATGTTTTCCAGTGCCACCGCAGCGGCGACCGGGTGCCCGGAATAGGTGAAACCGTGGTTGAAGTCGCCCCCTTCGTTCAGCACCTCGACCACTTCATCACGCACGATCAGGCCACCCATCGGGATGTAACCGGACGTCAGGCCTTTGGCGATGGTCATCATGTCAGGCTTGAGGCCGTAGAAATCGCTGCCGAACCACTCGCCGGTACGACCGAAACCACAAATCACCTCATCCGCAACGAACAGGATGTCGTACTTGGCGAGGATTTCCTTGATGCGCGGCCAGTAGCTGTCTGGCGGAATGATCACGCCGCCGGCGCCCTGGATCGGCTCGGCTATGAACGCACCGACCGTGTCGACGCCGAGCTCGAGAATCTTTTCTTCCAACTGGTTGGCGGCCCAGATACCGAACTCTTCAGGGGTCATGTCGCCCCCTTCACCGAACCAGTACGGCTGCGGGATGTGAACGATGCCCGGGATCGGCAAGTCGCCCTGTTCGTGCATATAAGTCATGCCGCCCAGGCTGGCGCCGGCCACGGTCGAGCCGTGGTAGCCGTTTATGCGGCTGATGATGACCTTCTTGTTCGGCTGGCCCTTGATCGCCCAATAGTGGCGGACCATACGCAGCATGGTGTCGTTGCCTTCGGAGCCGGAACCGGTGAAGAACACGTGGTTCATGCCTTCTGGCGCGATGTCCGAGATGGCCTTGGCCAGCTCCAGTACCGGCGGGTGGGCGGTCTGGAAAAACAGGTTGTAATAAGGCAGCTCGCGCATCTGTTTGCTGGCCGCATCGGCCAGCTCATCGCGACCGTAACCGATGGCCACGCACCACAGGCCGGCCATGCCGTCGAGGATCTTGTTACCTTCGCTGTCCCAGAGGTAAACGCCCTTGGCGTTGGTGATGATCCGCGGACCTTTCTCTTTCAGCTGCTTGAAGTCGCTAAAAGGCGCCAGGTGATGTTCGCGGCTCAAGGTTTGCCACTCACGGGTTTGCGGGTTCTTGCTGGTCATAAAGCTCTCCTTATAGGGTGAGAGTGCGGCTTTTCAGGGCCGCACCCGGCGCATCAGACGGCGAACAACAGGAACTCCCGCTCCCACGAACTGATCACGCGCTTGAAGTTTTCATGCTCGGCCCGCTTGACCGCGACGTAGCCAGTGATGAATTTTTTGCCCAGATACTTCTCGATGGTCGCGCTATGTTCCATGCGTTCCAGTGCGTCTTCGATGGTCAGCGGCAGACGCAGATTGCGTCGCTCGTAACCCCGTCCAACCACGGGTGCGCTCGGGTTGATGCCTTCCACCATGCCGATGTAACCGCAAAGCAGGCTCGCGGCGATCGCCAGGTAAGGGTTGGCATCGGCGCCCGGCAGGCGGTTTTCCACCCGACGGTTTTGCGGGCCTGCGTCCGGGACTCGCAGGCCGACGGTGCGGTTCTCTTCGCCCCACTCCACGTTCACCGGCGCCGAGGTATCCGGCAGGAAGCGGCGGAACGAGTTGACGTTGGGTGCGAACAGCGGCAACAGCTCGGGGATGAACTTCTGCAAGCCACCGATGTGGTGCAGGAACAGCTCGCTCATCGTCCCGTCTTCATTCGAGAAGACGTTCTTGCCGGTTTCGATGTCGATGATGCTCTGGTGCAGGTGCATCGCACTGCCCGGCTCGCCGGTCATCGGCTTGGCCATGAAGGTCGCGGCCACGTCGTGCTTGAGCGCCGCTTCGCGCATGGTGCGCTTGAACACCAGGATCTGGTCGGCCAGGGACAGCGCGTCGCCGTGACGGAAGTTGATCTCCATCTGCGCCGTGCCGTCCTCGTGGATCAGCGTGTCCAGATCCAGCTCTTGCAGTTCGCACCAGTCGTAGACGTCTTCGAACAGCGGGTCGAATTCGTTGGCCGCCTCAATAGAGAACGACTGACGACCGGTTTCCGGGCGACCGGAGCGGCCAATCGGCGGCTGCAACGGGAAGTCCGGGTCTTCGCAACGCTTGGTCAGGTAGAACTCCATCTCCGGCGCCACGATCGGCTGCCAGCCCTTGTCGGAATAGAGCTTCAGGACTTTCTTGAGCACGTTGCGCGGCGACAGCTCGATCGGGTTGCCCTGCTTGTCGTAGGTGTCATGAATCACCTGCGCGGTCGGCTCGATGGCCCACGGCACGAGGAATACCGCGTTCGAGTCCGGGCGGCAGATCATGTCGATGTCGGCCGGGTCGAGCAGTTCGTAATAAATGTCGTCTTCGACGTAGTCGCCCGTCACTGTCTGCAACAGCACACTCTCGGGCAGGCGCATGCCTTTTTCGGCAATGAACTTGTTGGTCGGCGAGATCTTGCCACGGGTGATCCCGGTCAGATCGCCAATCATGCATTCGACTTCTGTGATCTTGTGGTCTTTCAACCAATCGGTGAGCTGGTCGAGGTTGTTACTCATAAATGCCTCTGGGCTGAGTGTCCTGACGTCTTTAAACGTCAGGCGTTGTTTGACGCATCCGCGTCGCGTTGTACTGCACGCTTGCCGGCGCGTATCAACGAAAGGGTGGTGGCGTCGCGTGCAGGATCATGAGCAGTTCCCGGCGCGCTGGTAGGACCGCTATAGTGAAAAGGTTCTACAGTAGAAGAAGAGCCGGTAAACAGGATGCCATCCAGACCGTCAATAATATCGGTCGGATCGAGCAGTTCCGCCAGTGACGCAAGTATCGACGGCAGGCCCTTGGCAACGGTGGCCGCTGCGCGGACGTACTTATCGCGGGTGATGTGATAAGCATGCAAACCGATCTGTCTTGAGCAGTCGGTGACGCCGATTAACGGCAGGCGAGACATGAAGCACCCCGGTATTATTGCTGTTATGGGTTTGATTTGAGCTTAGCGTTGTTCATTTTTTTACACAACACCCCCGTAAAAAATACAACACGCCCCGCTCAAGGCTGCGGCCGCCAAAGACCCCGAAGGCATAAAAGTGCCCCAAAGCGCCTCAAAAATGCCCTTCGAGCGCTTTTTTAGGGCAAAAAAGGCCTCGCTTGACTTCGGCATGCCGTTCGGGTTGACTGGAATCCGAAAAGATCAATGATTGATATTTTTAACAACAAAGGTGTTGCATCATGTCGGTACCCCCGCGTGCCGTTCAGCTCAACGAAGCGAACGCGTTCCTTAAGGAACATCCTGAGGTTCTGTACGTTGACCTTCTGATTGCGGATATGAATGGTGTGGTGCGCGGCAAGCGCATCGAACGCACCAGCCTCCACAAGGTTTACGAGAAAGGCATCAACCTGCCGGCCTCTCTATTTGCTCTGGATATCAATGGCTCGACGGTGGAAAGCACCGGCCTGGGCCTGGACATCGGTGATGCTGACCGAATCTGCTATCCAATCCCCAATACCCTGTGCAATGAACCCTGGCAGAAGCGCCCGACCGCGCAACTGTTGATGACCATGCACGAACTCGAAGGCGAGCCGTTCTTCGCCGACCCACGTGAAGTGCTGGCCAATGTGGTGCGCAAGTTCGACGACATGGGCCTGACCATCTGCGCCGCGTTCGAGCTTGAGTTCTACCTGATCGACCAGGAGAACGTGAATGGCCGGCCGCAACCTCCACGCTCGCCGGTGTCCGGCAAACGTCCACACTCGACCCAGGTTTACCTGATCGACGACCTCGACGAATACGTCGACTGCCTCCAGGACATCCTGGAAGGTGCGAAAGAGCAAGGTATCCCTGCCGACGCGATCGTCAAGGAAAGTGCTCCGGCGCAGTTCGAAGTGAACCTGCACCACGTTGCCGACCCGATCAAGGCCTGCGACTACGCGGTACTGCTCAAGCGTCTGATCAAAAACATCGCCTACGACCATGAGATGGACACCACCTTCATGGCCAAGCCTTACCCAGGCCAGGCGGGTAACGGTCTGCACGTCCACATCTCGATCCTTGATAAAGACGGCAAGAATATTTTTGCCAGTGAGGATCCCGAGCAGAACGCCGCACTGCGTCACGCGATCGGCGGTGTGCTCGAGACCCTACCGGCGCAGATGGCTTTCCTCTGCCCGAACGTCAACTCGTACCGTCGTTTCGGCGCACAGTTCTACGTGCCGAACTCCCCGTGCTGGGGCCTGGACAACCGGACGGTGGCGATTCGCGTACCGACCGGCTCTGCCGATGCCGTACGTATCGAACACCGCGTTGCTGGCGCCGATGCCAACCCGTACTTGCTGATGGCTTCGGTCCTGGCAGGCGTGCATCACGGCCTGACCAACAAGATCGAGCCGGGCGCGCCCGTCGAAGGCAACAGCTACGAGCAGAACGAGCAAAGCCTGCCGAACAACCTGCGTGATGCACTGCGCGAGCTGGACGACAGCGAAGTCATGGCCAAGTACATCGATCCGAAATACATCGACATTTTTGTCGCCTGTAAAGAGAGCGAGCTGGAGGAGTTCGAACACTCCATCTCCGACCTCGAGTACAACTGGTACCTGCACACCGTGTAAGCGGCTGTAGCAAAAAAACAACGCCGTTGGCCTCATCGCCAGCGGCGTTTTTTTATGGGTATCAACACCGAACCTTGTGGCGAGGGGCTTGCCCCCGCTGGAGTGCGCAGCACTCCCAAACCCAGCGAACGCGGTGTGTCCGATGCCATGGGATCGCATGTTTTGGGGCCGCTTCGCAACCCAACGGGGGCAAGCCCCCTCGCCACAGGGTATGGATCATCTCTGCGCTCTGCGTACAATGCCCGCTGCCCTGCAGGAGACTTCAATGACCCGCCCCGCCCCCCTTCGCAAACCCCGCGCACGCAGCCAGGCCCGGATCGACTCGATACTCGACGCCGCCCGCACGCTGCTTGCCGCCGAGGGAGTGGCCAGCCTGTCGATCTACAGCGTGGCCGAACGCGCCGAGATCCCGCCGTCATCGGTCTACCACTTCTTCGCCAGCGTCCCGGCCCTGCTCGAAGCCCTGACCGCCGACGTCCACAGCGCCTTTCGTGCGTGCCTGCAAGAACCGATCGACGTCGACTCGCTGAATGGCTGGCGTGATCTGTCACGACTGGTCGAGCAACGCATGCTCGCCATCTACGACGAAGACGCCGCCGCCCGGCAACTGATCCTCGCTCAGCACGGCCTGACCGAAGTCACCCAGGCCGACCGCCAGCACGACATCGAACTCGGCGACCTGATGCACAAACTCTTCGATCAGCATTTCGAACTGCCGACGCTGCCCAAGGATGTCGATGTGTTTGCGCTGGCCATGGAACTGGGCGACCGAGTCTATGCCCGCTCGGTGCAACAGCACGGGCAGATCACCCCACGCATGGCCGAGGAAGGCATGCGGGTGTTTGATGCTTATCTGGGGCTGTATCTGCCGCCGTACCTGCCCAAGCGCGCTATTCCAGCCTGATTTCCTTGCTGGCCGTGCGGGCCTCTTCGCGAGCAAGCCCGCTCCCACATTTGATCTTCAGCGAACACAGGATTTGTATACGACGTAGATCCAATGTGGGAGCGGGCTTGCTCGCGAAGGCCACACCTCCCATCTCACTGACTCACATACATAAAAAACCCCGAAGGGCTCAAGCCGTCCGGGGCTGTGTGTGACACGCCGATCACAACTTGGCGATCGACACCTCGGTGGATTTCACGAAAGCGATCACTTCGCTGCCAATCGCCAGTTCCAGCTCTTTGACCGAGCGCGTGGTGATGACCGAGGTGACGATGCCAGACGCGGTCTGAACATCGATCTCCGAGAGCACGTCGCCCTCGACGATTTCCTTGATAGTGCCTTTGAACTGGTTGCGAACGTTGATGGCTTTGATCGTCATGATGTTGATTCCTGTCGTTGGGAGAACATTGGGTCAGTGAGCCCAGCGCAACTGCGTGGGCAAGGGTGAAACAGGTTCCGGCGCCGGCGGTGAACCCGGCAGTGACAGCACGCGATTGAGCACTGCAGTTTCCAGCGCTGCCAGCCGATGGGAACCACGAACCCGAGGGCGCGGCAGTTCAACCTGCAGGTCGAGGCCGATTTCGCCTTCTTCGATCAGCAACACCCGGTCGGCAATCGCCACCGCCTCGCTGACGTCGTGGGTCACCAGCAATACGGTAAAACCGTGCTGCTGCCAGAGGCGTTCGATCAGTTGCTGCATTTCAATCCGGGTCAGTGCATCCAGTGCGCCCAGCGGTTCATCGAGCAACAGCAAGCGCGGTTGATGGATCAGCGCACGCGCCAAGGCCACCCGCTGTTTCTGCCCGCCGGACAATGCGGCCGGCCATTCATCGGCGCGATCTGCCAGGCCCACGGCATCCAGTGCGTCCAGCGCCTGCTGGCGCCAATCGCCCTTGAGCCCGAGGCCGACGTTGTCGATGACCTTTTTCCATGGCAGCAAACGCGCCTCCTGGAACATCAACCGGGTGTCTTCGCGCGCCTCATCGAGTGACGCGGAACCGGCCAACAGCTCACCGGCCGTAGGTTGATCAAGCCCCGCCAACAGGCGCAGCAAGGTACTTTTGCCACAGCCGCTACGACCGACCACGGCCACGAACTGACCGGCCGGAATGTGCAGATCGATCTCGCGCAGCACCTGCCGTGCACCAAAGGTTTTTTGCAGTTTGCGCACCACCAGCGGAATTCCGCGCAGCAGGCGTGGAGGTTGTTGCGCCGTCATGCTGCACCGCCCTTAACCACTTGATAGGCCGGATGCCAGCGCAACCAGACCCGCTCCAGACCACGCGCCACGAGGTCGGCCAATTTGCCGAGCACCGCGTACAAAACAATCGCCAGCACCACCACATCCGTCTGCAAGAACTCCCGGGCATTCATCGCCAGGTAGCCGATGCCGGAGCTGGCGGAGATGGTTTCAGCGACGATCAGGGTCAGCCACATGAAGCCCAGGGCAAAGCGCACGCCCACCAGAATCGACGGCAGCGCGCCCGGCAGAATCACCTGACGGAACAGGCTGAAACCGGACAGGCCATAACTACGCGCCATCTCCACCAGTGCCGGGTCAACATTGCGAATGCCGTGATAGGTGTTGAGGTAGATCGGGAACAAGGTCCCCAGCGCCACCAGGAAAATCTTCGCCGACTCATCAATCCCGAACCAGAGGATCACCAGCGGAATCAGCGCCAGATGCGGCACGTTGCGGATCATCTGCACCGAACTGTCGAGCAGGCGTTCGCCCCACTTCGACAGGCCGGTAATGAAACCCAATGCCAGACCGATACCGCCGCCAATCACAAAACCAATGCCGGCGCGCCAGCCGCTGATCGCCAGGTGTTTCCAGATTTCGCCGCTGCGCACCAGGCTCACGCCCGCCTCGATCACCGCGCTGGGGGCCGGCAAAATCCGTGTCGACAACCAGCCCGCCGACACCGACAACTGCCACACCGCCAGTAGCAGCACCGGCAAGGCCCACGGCGCGAGGCTGTGGATAAGCTTTTCCCTTTTCATGGCGCGCCTCAGCTCTGGGACGCGGCTTTGGGAAGAATGTCGTTGGCGACCATCTCGCCGAACGGGCTGACGTAACCGGCGCTTTTCGGCAGCTCGGGACGCTCGATGTCGAGGTGCGGGAACAACAACTCCGCGACCCGATACGATTCCTCCAGATGTGGGTAGCCCGAGAAGATAAAGGTATCGATGCCCAGGTCTGCATATTCCTTGACCCGCGCTGCCACGGTTGGGCCATCGCCGACCAATGCGGTGCCGGCACCGCCACGCACCAGACCGACGCCGGCCCAGAGGTTCGGGCTGACCTCGAGATTGTCGCGGCTGCCGCCGTGCAGAGCAGCCATGCGCTGCTGGCCGACCGAGTCGAAGCGCGCCAACGAGGCTTGGGCGCGGGCGATGGTGTCGTCGTCCAGATGGGAGATCAACCGATCCGCCGCTTGCCAGGCTTCAGCGTTGGTTTCGCGGACAATCACATGCAAACGAATGCCAAAACGCACGGTGCGCCCGAGCTTCGCGGCCTTGGCGCGTACTTGTTCGATTTTCTCGGCGACAGCGGCCGGTGGCTCGCCCCAGGTCAGGACCATTTCGACCTGCTCGGCAGCCAGATCCTGAGCCGCTTCAGAAGAGCCTCCGAAATACAGTGGCGGACGCGGTTGCTGGATCGGCGGATAGAGCAATTTCGCGCCCTTCACGCTGATGTGCTGACCGTCGTAGTCGACCGTCTCGCCTTCCAGCACCCGACGCCAGATCCGGGTGAACTCCACCGAGGCCTGATAGCGTTCTTCGTGACTGAGGAACAATCCATCGCCAGCCAGTTCTTCCGGATCACCACCGGTCACCAGGTTGAACAGCGCACGCCCTCCGGACAAGCGATCCAGGGTCGCCGCCTGGCGCGCGGCCACCGTCGGGGAAATGATCCCGGGGCGCAACGCGACCAGAAACTTCAAGCGCTGGGTGACCGGAATCAGCGATGCAGCCACCAGCCACGAGTCTTCGCATGAACGGCCGGTGGGAATCAGCACCCCGCCGAACCCCAGGCGATCCGCCGCTTGGGCGACTTGCTGCAAATAACCGTGGTCGACGGCGCGAGCGCCTTCGGCGGTGCCAAGGTAATGGCCGTCGCCGTGGGTAGGCAAGAACCAGAAAATATTAAGGCTCATGGAGTGGTCTCCTAAGGAAATCGAATTACGGCGCAGTGGCAACGGCTGCCGGTGGCGTCCAGATCACGTCTTTGATGCTCAAGGGTTTCGGAATCAATTTGAGCTGGTAGAAGCTGTCGGCAATTTTCTGCTGGGCCGCGATCACTTGCGGTGTGAGGAGATGCGCGCCGAAGCCCTGGCGTTTCACTGCGGTCAGGGTGATGTCTGCCGGCAAGTCGAGCAGCGGCGAGACTTGTTGGGTGACTTCTTCAGGGTTGGCTTTGGACCATTCGCCGATGGTGCGGACTTCTTCCACCAGGGCCTTGATCACGGCCGGATGTTTTTCGGCGTAAGGCTTGGTCGCCAGGTAGAACTGATGGTTGTCGACGATGCCGATGCCGTCGCGCAGGGTGCGTGCATGCAGTTGTTGTTCGGCGGCGGCCTGGTACGGGTCCCAGATCACCCAGGCATCGACGCTGCCGCGTTCGAACGCCGCACGGGCATCGGCCGGTGGCAAGAATACGGTTTGAATGTCGGTGTACTTGAGGCCGGCATCTTCCAGTGCGCGTACCAGCAGGTAGTGCACGTTGGAGCCTTTGTTGAGGACGACTTTCTTGCCCTTGAGGTCCTGCACCGATTTGATCGCCGAGTCTTTCGGCACCAAGATCGCTTCGCTGGTTGGCGCGGGTGGCTCGTAAGCGACGTAGAGCAGGTCGGCACCGGCCGCCTGAGCGAACACCGGTGGAGTTTCACCGGTCACGCCGAAATCGATCGAGCCGACGTTCAGCCCTTCGAGCAGTTGCGGGCCGCCGGGGAATTCCGTCCATTGCACGCTAATGCCTTGGTCGGCGAGGCGTTTCTCCAGCGAGCCGCGAGCTTTGAGCAGCACCAGGGTGCCGTACTTTTGATAGCCGATTCGCAAGGTCTCGGCCGCTTGAGCTTGAACAATGACGCCGAAGGACACAGCCGCAGCAAACAGAGCGACCAGACCACGACGCAAAATGACAGTGCGCATAGCGCTCTCCTTTTTGCAGTAGGGTTTTGGCTGCACCTGCTTGCCCGTTAGCGGGCGAGTAAGGCGAGTACATCAAATTCGGGTAAGGCTTAAATGCTCCAGCGAGCACTCAACAAACGTTCATTCAACAGGTTTGGGTCCAGTGGTTTTGGCCGACGGGCCATGGCACTGAAGAACTGCTCCAGCGCCTCAACCAAGCGCTGCTCCAGTGCCGGCGACAACTGCGCCTGCGCACTGCCTTCGCCGTAAGCGATCTGGCTGTCTTCGGCGAAAATCCCGTGGAGCATTTCCTGGGCTTTCAGCGCCGACAGCACCGGCTTGAGCGCGTAATCCACGGCCAGCATGTGGGCGATGCTGCCGCCAGTGGCCATGGGCAGTACAACCTTGTGGCTCAGGGCGCGCTCCGGCAGCAGATCCAGCACGGTTTTCAGTGCGCCGGAAAACGACGCCTTGTAGACCGGCGTGGCAATCAACAAGCCATCAGCGTTTTCAATCTGTTGCAGCAGGTCGACCACCTTCGGGCTGTCGAAGCGCGCGTGCAGCAAGTCTTCGGCCGGGAAGTCCCGTACCTGATAACTCACCACCTCTACGCCTTGTTGCTGCAACCAGCGTTGGGAGCGATCCAGCAGCACCCCGGAGCGGGAGCGTTGGCTGGGACTTCCTCCGAGTGAGACGACCAACATGCGGCTATTCCTTAAGCGTTTCCGGCGATTCGCAGTGTGCGATCTCGCGACAATGGGCAGACCTTACCAGTTGATTTATATATCCATAAATCATATTTATTTATGTATTTATTCTTTAAATGCATATGCAGAAAAACGTTTTCCTGGCGAAAAAAAAGGCCGTCGAAACGGCCTGAAATCCCCTGCTTTGTGGATACGGACAAACCCTTGCAGGAGCAAGGCCTGCCCGCGATGACGTCATCCCTGACGACAGAAACACCGAGTCGTTCTCATCGCGGGCAAGCCTTGCTCCTACAGGGGTGGTATTTCAAATTAGCGATTCGGCTGTGGCGTCAGGCGCAGGTATGGTTTCACTGCGCGGTAGCCTTTAGGGAAGCGTTTGCTGATTTCCTCTTCATCCTTCAACGACGGCACGATCACCACTTCATCTCCGTCCTGCCAATTAGCCGGGGTGGCCACTTTGTAGTTGTCGGTGAGTTGCAACGAGTCGATCACCCGCAGGATCTCGTGGAAGTTGCGTCCGGTACTGGCCGGATAGGTGATGGTCAGGCGAACCTTCTTGTTCGGATCGATGACGAACAGCGAACGCACGGTCAGGGTGTCGTTGGCATTCGGGTGGATCAGGTCATAGAGATCGGAGACCTTGCGGTCGGCGTCGGCGAGGATCGGGAAGTTGACAAGGGTGTTCTGGGTTTCGTTGATGTCTTCGATCCACTTGTGGTGCGAGTCCACCGGGTCGACCGAGAGTGCAATGGCCTTGACGCCGCGCTTGGCGAATTCATCCTTGAGCCTGGCGGTGAACCCCAGCTCCGTGGTGCACACCGGCGTGAAGTCCGCCGGATGGGAAAACAGCACGCCCCAGCTATCGCCCAGCCACTGGTGAAAACGGATGGTGCCGGCGCTGGAATCCTGTTCGAAATCGGGGGCAATATCGCCCAGTCTGAGGCTCATGGTGCTGCTCCTGGTGAGTGCGTGATGAGCCTACTGTGCCTAGTGTCGGCAGCTATGAAAAAGAATAAATATCGATTTATTTAGATCCAAAGTGAATATTAAACATCTGTTCACTGGACGCATACATGAGTAAAGACCACTCTTGGAACCAGGGTTCGAGAAGGCCTTGAGTTGCTGCAAAGAGGGAAGTGAAGGCGGGCCTGCGGGGGTGGGCCCGACTTGAAACGCAAAAGCCCCGCCAGGCTTGCGCCGAGCGGGGCTTTTTATACAGGCTTACAAACGCCTGGGTATTACAACAGCGGGATCGAGTAGCTGACGATCAGGCGGTTTTCGTCCTGGTCGCGCTGACCCGGGATGTCGTTGCGCCACATAGCGTTTTTCCACGCCACGCCCAGGTTCTTAAGCGGGCCTTGTGGAACAACGTAAGCCAGGGTCAGGTCACGTTCCCACTCGGTGGTGCCAGTGCCCACGGTAGCCGTCTTGTCTGCGCCGATTTTACCAGCGGTGTCGATGTTGTTGCCGCGCAGGTAGATGATACCCGCGGTCAGGCCTGGAACACCGACTTTAGCGAAGTCGTAGGCGTAGCGAGCTTGCCAGGTACGTTCGCCGGCACGGGCGAATTTCTGGATCTGCATGTCGGTGATGGTGCTGTTGGACGAGCCGTCACCCTGGTTCAACCAAGGGAAGTCACTGTCACCGTTGCTGTACTGATAGCCACCACCAAAGGTGTGACCTTCAACCGAGTACAGAGCCAGGTAGCTGTACAGATTGTTGTCGACTTTACCCTTGGTGATACCTGTGCCGTAGTCACCCGAAGTGAAGAATGCCGGGTCGCTGCCGTTGGAACCGTTGTCGCGGCTACGGTAGTAGCGCAGGTCACTTTTCAGCACGCCAGGACCGATGGACCAGTTGTGCACCAGACCCAGGAAGTTCTGCGAGTAGAAGTCCTTCAGCTCGCCGTAGTAGTACGACGCGGTCAAGTCCTTGGTGATTTTGTAGTCAGCACCACCGTAGTAGAACTTGTTGCTGAACTTGCCATTGCTGTAGTTGGAGGCGGGGCTGCCGTTCGCACCGGCAAGCGACAGACCTTCGTCGTTGCTGGAGTTACGGCCTTTGGCTTCATTGATCTCGCCGGCAGTCAGGGTCAGGTCCTTGATCTCGTTCGAGACCAGCTCGCCGCCGGTGAAGGTTTGCGCCAGCATACGACCATCGTTGTACTTGATGACCGGGTTATTAGGCTGCAGGGTGCCGACTTTCAGCACGGTCTGCGAAACCTTGACCTTGCCGGTCAGGCCCAGGCTGGCGAAGTCGTTGACGGCTTCGTTGCCCTGGCTCGGGAACACGCTGCCACCAGAAGCGTTACCGGTAGGGTTACCGTGCTTCTCCGGGCTGGAATCCAGTTTCACGCCGTACTGACCAATGGCATCAACACCGAAGCCGACAGTACCTTGGGTGAAGCCCGAGGTGAAGTTGAGCTGGAAGCCTTGCCCAGTCTCTTCAATCTTGCTTGGGGCTTTTGCGGCTTTGGTGTTGGAGTCGCGGTTATCGGTGTTGATGTAGAAAGTACGCAGACCCAGGGTCGCCTTACTGTCTTCGATGAAACCGGCGGCGCTTGCCTGCTGCGCCAAAACCCCTACGGCCACAGCCAGGGCCAAGGTGGACTTATTCATGTTTCGCTCCTCTACGTTTCTAATTTTTGTGCACTTTGGTCCAGGATCTGACGCCCCGGTTCCCATCGATGCGCGATTAGCGCAAGACCGTGACCGATAAGTCAATCGTAAGCAGTCACGTCTACGACCTTGGTCTAATCGCCGTGTTTGGTCCGTTCAGGTTAGTGAATTTCTCATAAACCCAAAAAGAATTATTTATTCATTTTTCATACGATTCGGGAATATAGATCAACACGCCTGAACCGAACCGGATGCTGAGGTATCGGCCCATGAGCTAATTCCTAAATGGTATTTACAAACGCTTCTTTAGTTCCATTCGTGCTCACGTAATTCCTCTTACGTCAATCACGATCAAATAAGCGACGCCATCATGGCGAAACGTGCATCTTCCCGTCAAATTGTTACAGTTTGTATACCGTTGTGATTTTTTTTACCGCCCGTCCGGCAAGCACTGCAACGGGCAACAAAAAGGCAGAAACGATCGACTCATTACCTTGGTCGGTTAGTACCTGGGGCAAAGTCTAGGCGCCGCAGGTTACAGAGTCTTTTCGAAGATCTTCGAATTACGCTGATAGTTGTACAGCGAGGCCCGGGCCGACGGCAGGCGCTCGACGCTGCTGGGCACAAAGCCACGCTCGCGGAACCAGTGCGCAGTCCGGGTAGTGAGGACGAACAGGGTTTTGAGCCCCTGAGCACGAGCCCGGGTCTCGATCCGTTCCAGCAATTCATCACCACGGCCGCCATGGCGGTATTCCGGGTTTACCGCCAGACAGGCCAGTTCCCCGGCATCCGAGTCAGCGATCTGATACAACGCCGCACAGGCGATGATCATGCCTTCACGCTCAACCACGCTGAACTGCTCGATTTCGCGCTCCAGCACTTCGCGTGAGCGACGCACCAGAATCCCCTGCTCTTCCAGCGGACTGATCAGATCCAGCAAACCACCGACGTCTTCGATAGCCGCTTCGCGTACTACCTCGAACTGCTCCTGGGCCACCAGCGTCCCGCCACCGTCACGGGTGAAGAGTTCAGTCAGCAGCGCGCCGTCTTCGGCATAACTGACAATATGGCTACGGCCCACACCACCACGGCAAGCTTCGGCCGCCGCATCCAGCAACTCGGCCTGATAGTTCGAGCCCAGACGCTGCAAGTGCGCCGGCACCTGTTGTGGACGCAGCTCGCGGACCAGACGGCCGTTTTCATCGATCAGCCCCGGGTCCGCGCCGAACAGCAGCAGCTTGTCGGCGCCCAGATCGATGGCGGCGCGAGTGGCGACGTCTTCGCAGGCCAGGTTGAAGATTTCCCCGGTCGGCGAGTAGCCCAGCGGTGACAGCAATACGATAGAGCGCTCATCCAGCAAACGGTTGATGCCCTTGCGGTCGACCCGACGCACTTCGCCGGTGTGGTGATAGTCGATACCTTCGAGCACACCGATCGGCCGTGCGGTCACCAGATTGCCGCCAGCCACCCGCAGACGCGAGCCCTGCATCGGCGAAGACGCCATGTCCATCGACAAGCGTGCCTCGATGGCAATACGCAGTTGCCCCACCGCATCGATCACGCACTCCAGGGTCGCCGCATCGGTGATGCGCATCCCGTGGTGGTAATGCGGAGTCAGGCCACGTGCGGCGAGACGGGTTTCAATTTGCGGACGCGAACCGTGAACCAATACCAGCCGCACACCCAGGCTGTGCAGCAGCACCAGGTCGTGGACGATATTGCCGAAGTTCGGATGCTCGACGCCGTCGCCGGGCAGCATGACGACGAAGGTGCAGTCGCGGTGAGCATTGATGTAAGGGGAAGCGTGACGAAGCCAGTTAACGTATTCGGGCATAACACCTGCGCCTGTAACAAATAGCAGCCGATAAAAAGGACGAAGCAAAACGCACAGCGGGCTGGTGGTTATCGTCGGAACAGGCTTGGCGACACGCGCGTTCTCCTCATGAATACAGGTTGGGTGCCCCGGGATTTATCAAGCCGGGGTCAGGCAGTAGTGTTCGATCAGTTGACGTAATAGATGCACGGTAGGCTGCAAACGTGACATTTCAAGGTATTCCCCAGGTTGGTGGGCGCAGGCGATATCGCCTGGGCCAAGCACCAATGTCTCGCAGCCAAGACGCTGAAGATAAGGCGCTTCAGTGCCGAACGCTACTGCTTCGGCAAGGTGGCCGGTGAGTCTTTCGGCGACCTGCACCAGTTCCGAGTCGGCCGCCTGCTCGAACGGCGGCACTTCAGGGAACAGCGGAGCGTAATCGATCTTTACCTGATGGAGCTCGGCGACCGGTTCGAGTTTCTGCCGGATCGCCGCACGCAATGCGTTCGGGTCCATGCCCGGCAAGGGCCGCAGGTCAAATTCCAGCGAGCATTGACCGCAGATCCGGTTCGGGTTGTCGCCACCGTGGATGCAGCCGAAATTCAGTGTCGGTTGCGGCACGCTGAACTGCGGATTGTGAAACTCGCGCTGCCATTGCAGGCGCAAGCCGCGTAACTCGCCCATCGCATCGTGCATGGCCTCCAGAGCACTATGGCCCAGGCGCGGGTCGGACGAATGGCCGCTCTGACCGAGAATGTCGATGCGTTCCATCATCACGCCTTTATGCATACGGATCGGTTTCAAGCCAGTTGGCTCACCGATCACCGCTACCCTGCCCAATGGACGGCCGGCAGCAGCCAAGGCCCGGGCACCCGCCATGGAGCTTTCTTCATCACAGGTGGCGAGGATCATCAGCGGCTGCTTGAACGGTTTGTCCAGCAGCGGCAACACGGCTTCGATGACCAGCGCGAAAAAACCCTTCATGTCGCAACTGCCGAGGCCGACCCAACGACCATCGACTTCGGTCAGTTTCAGCGGATCGGTCTGCCACAGCGCGCCGTCGAACGGTACCGTGTCGCTGTGCCCGGCCAGTACCAGCCCGCCGGGACCGCTGCCAAAACTGGCGAGCAAGTTGAATTTTCCGGGGCTGACTTGCTGGATATCACACGAAAAGCCCAGGTCACCAAGCCAGGTCGCCAGCAAATCAATGACCGCGCGATTGGATTGATCGAGGCTGGGTTGGGTGCAGCTGACGGACGGTGCGGCGATCAGCGCAGCGAACTGATCTTTCATGGACGGCAAAGGCATCGCTGACTCCCAACTCCCAAGATGAACCCTCATCATAGAGCCATCCTGCGGCAGGAATAAACCGTCGCGGCGCGTAGGTTTAATGAGTGCTGTACACTGCACGGCCTTGGCAGCCACACATTCCCCCGGCTGCGCTCCCGATCCTGGATTTTCCGGCCATGCAGAAAGAAACCGAAATCAAACTCCGCGTCAGCCGCGAAACCCTCGCCGCCCTGCGCGAGCACCCGCTACTGAAAAAACGCAACAAAAGTGGCTGGGAACGCCGTGAGTTGATGAACCAGTACTTCGACACGCCAGAACGTGACCTGGCCCGCGCCAAGGTCGCCCTGCGCCTGCGCCGCGATGGCGAAGAAGTCATTCAAACACTCAAGACCCGCGGCCACAGTGTCGCCGGTCTGTCCGAGCGTAACGAATACGACTGGAATCTGCCCAAAGCCAAGCTCGACGTGAAGAAACTCGACGGCGAATGCTGGCCCGAAGAGCTGGCCGAACTGGACAAGAAAACCCTGAAGGCCATTTTCACCACTGATTTCGTGCGCGAACGCGCAGAAATCGCCTGGGGCCGTGGCAAGACCAAAGTGGTCATCGAAGCCGCACTGGACCTGGGCAACGTGATTGCCGGCAAGCAGAAAGAAGAGATCTGCGAACTCGAGCTGGAGCTGCGCGAAGGCGAGCCCGCGGCATTGCTGGAACTGGCCGCCGAACTGGCCGCGACCCTGGCGCTGATGCCATGCGATATCAGCAAAGCCGAGCGCGGCTACCGCCTGTTCGACGCCAACAGTTATTCATTGAGCCTGCCGGCGCCGGAGTTGACCTTCGAACTGCCGCTGGACGACGCGTTCGCCGCATTGAGCTGGCACTTGCTGGGCAGCAGCCAGCGTCTGGCCGAGCAATATCGCTTCAACGGCCACTGGCGCCTGCTGCAGGACTGGGTCGAAAACCTGGCTGAATTGCGTGCGCTGCTCAGCAGCCTGGGTCAAGCCGCACCACGTCAGTCGACTCACGACTTGCGCGTGGCGCTGGATGCCTTGCTGGAAGACTGGCGTCCGTTGGTACAGGCTGGCCTGGACGACGAAGACGTGCGCAAAGCCGCGCCGGAGCAGTTCCTTGAAGAACTCGAAGACCCGCGCTGGGGCCAGTTCTCGCTGAACACCTCGCGCTGGTTGCTGGCCCGCACCTGGACTGCCGATCGCAACGTTCGCGGCAATCGCCAAGGTGCTGCGCAACTGGGTAACTGGTTGCCGCGCCTGCTGGGCGAAGAAGCGACGTCCCTGCAATTGCAGCGCTATCAGCAACAGCCGGAAGATCTGGCCGAGCAACTGCCGCGTATTGAACGCATCCAGGCCTGGCTGCACCATGCCCGCAACGTGCTGGACATCCCGGAAATGGATCGCCTGTACGGTGAACTGAACAAACTCGCGCAACTGGCCAATGAGCCGATCACCGACGAAGTGCTGGACGCACGCAAGCAGCAGGCAATTGCGGTGTATCAGAACCGCGCATGGAAGATGTTGTTGCGTATGTAATCCCACCTGAGGCGAGTGAATACCTGTGGCGAGGGGGCTTGTCGGAACGCCGCACCGCCTCGTTCGGTTGCGCAGCGGCCGCAAACCCGGTGTCCGTGTAATGCCTGATTCACCGCGTTGGTCGGGTTTGGGAGTCCTGCGGCCTCCAACGGGGGCAAGCCCCCTCGCCACAAGCACCCTTTAGCCACACACTCACACCGCCTCAGCGCAACACCGGTAAACTCGTCGTGGACTTGATCTCCGACAAGGCCACGATCGAGTTGACCTCCTGAATCCCCGGCACCATCGACAGCTTCTCGAAGAAGAAGCGCTCATAGGCTTCGATGTCTGCCGTGACGATCCGCAACAGAAAATCCACCGCGCCCATCAGCACATAACACTCCAGCACCTCCGGAAAACCGCGAATCGCCTCGGTGAACTCCGTGAAGTTCGAACGCCCGTGGGCGTTGAGTTTGATTTCGGCGAAGATTTGCGTGTTGAGGCCGATTTTCTTGCGATCGAGCAAGGTCACCTGCCCACGAATAACCCCCTCCTCCTTCATCCGCTGAATGCGCCGCCAGCACGGCGACTGCGATAACCCGACCTGCTCGGCAATCTGCGCACTGGAAAGCGAGGCATCCTCTTGCAGCAGTGCCAGAATCCGGCGGTCATACGCGTCAAGCTCGCTATGCATAGAAAAACCCGTAAAGACATTATTTGAGAATTGAACAAGTCGATTTAAAGCCAATTAACCCCATCATAGATAAGAAATACCCGGTACCACATGTAAAAATTTCTCCAGTGTTTTGGAGACCGACCATGCCCCCGCTCGAAGCCGTCAGCAACACCCCTACCCGCGCCGATGTATGGAATGTCAGTAATGCGCATTGTCGCGTGCACTACCAACTGCTGGCCGAGGCCGAACCGGACGTGTTGTGTCGTGCGCTGAATCTGTTCGCGTTGCAGTTTCTGGTGCCGCAACAGGTCAATGTGCTGCGCGACGACGACCTGCTGTCGATCGGTATTGTCATGGACGGCTTGAGCTGGCACCGCGCCCAGGTCATCGCGGAAAAATTACGTAACCTGATCAGTGTCTGCTCGGTGGAACTGCAAGCGGCTGATTCGCAACGGGTTCAGCTTGCCCAAGCCACCGGTTGAAGCGCCCCGGTAAAGACTCGCAACGATGAATCGGCCGACAACCGAACGGCCGGTCCTTGCGGGGACTATTCTTGGCATCTGTGGTCAGAGACGCACCTGTCTACACCGCACGTGCAGGATCGTTTCCATAAGGAGCCCGGATGCCCGTTCAACTCGCCACTCAGGATCGCTGGCTGGATCTCAATGACCTGCTGCGCGAACTGGTCGCCCAAGGCTTCATCAGCCAGGACTCGGCCGAACACGCGCTGACCACTCGCCGCAATGCCAGCAACAGCCAGTTGCACCCGCTGGAGTTCCTTGCCAGCCAACACCTCGACGACCTCAGCCGCCCCGGTAAACGCCTGGATCTGGAAAGCCTGACCCTGTGGCTCTCGCAGCAGGCCGGCCAGCCTTACTTACGCATCGACCCGCTGAAAATAAACGTCGCGCAAATTACCTCGCTGATGTCTTACGCCTTTGCCCAGCGCCACAAGATCCTCGCGGTAGCGATCGACCGCGACGCCGTCACTGTCGCTAGCGCGCAGCCTTATGTGCGCAGCTGGGAAGCCGACCTGACCCACGTTCTACAGTTGCCGATCAAACGGGTAGTGGCCAACCCGGCGGATATCCAGCGCTTCAGCGTGGAATTCTTCCGCCTGGCCAAGTCGGTCAGCGGCGCGACCAATGCCGATCAGCAAATGAACACCCTGGGCAACTTCGAACAGTTGCTCAACCTCGGCGCCAGCGATCAGGAACCGGACGCCAACGACGCGCACATCGTCAACATCGTCGACTGGTTGTTCCAGTACGCTTTCCAGCAACGCGCCAGTGATATCCACATCGAACCACGGCGTGAGCAAGGCACCGTGCGCTTTCGCATCGACGGCGTATTGCACAACGTCTATCAATTTCCACCGCAGGTGACCATGGCGATCGTCAGTCGCCTGAAGAGCCTGGGGCGGATGAACGTTGCAGAAAAGCGCAAACCCCAGGATGGCCGGGTCAAGACCAAGACTCCAGACGGCGGCGAAGTAGAGTTGCGGCTGTCGACGCTACCCACGGCATTCGGGGAAAAAATGGTCATGCGGATCTTCGATCCGGAAGTGCTGCTCAAGGACTTCGACCAGCTCGGGTTTTCCGCCGATGATCTGCGCCGCTGGCAGGACATGACCCGCCAGCCCAACGGCATCATTCTGGTCACCGGGCCGACCGGTTCGGGCAAGACCAGCACGCTCTACACCACACTGAAAAAACTCGCGACGCCAGAGATCAACCTCTGCACCATCGAAGACCCGATTGAAATGGTCGAGCCGGCGTTCAATCAGATGCAGGTCCAGCACAACATCGACCTGACCTTTGCCAGCGGCGTGCGCGCGCTGATGCGACAAGATCCGGACATCATCATGATCGGCGAGATCCGCGACCTCGAAACCGCCGAAATGGCTATTCAGGCGGCACTCACCGGGCACCTGGTGTTGTCGACCCTGCACACCAACGACGCACCGAGCGCCATCAGCCGCTTACTGGAACTCGGCGTGCCGCATTACCTGATCAAAGCCACCCTGCTGGGAGTCATGGCGCAACGTCTGGTCCGTACGCTGTGCCCGCACTGCAAGGCACCGCTGACGCTGGGCGAAGACGATTGGCAAACCTTGACCCGTCCCTGGCAAGCACCGCTGCCAGGCAACGCCCAACGCGCGATTGGCTGCCTGGAATGCCGCGACACCGGTTATCGCGGACGCGCCGGTGTCTACGAAATCATGCAAATGACCGACAGCGTCAAAGCCCTGATCAACCCCGACACCGACCTGCTCGCAGTCCGTCGCCAGGCATTCAAGGAAGGCATGCGCAGCCTGCGGCTATCGGGTGCGCAAAAAGTCGCGGCGGGGCTGACGACGATTGAGGAGGTACTGCGAGTGACGCCGCAGAGTGAGCAAAAATAAGGCATTACCAGTCGAGCACACCCAATCCGGCATTGGGCTTGATCCACTTCACGATACCGTCGGTGCTGCGTTGCAATATCGAGCGCCCAGCCCTCAACGTTTCACCCGTACGCCGGTTGAGCGCGGAATATGACTTGCTAGGGCTGAACATCAGGGTGTGCGGCGTATCCTGACGAACCCTCATTCCTTTAGGGTATTGCCAATCACCCAGGGTCATTTCTTCTGCCAGTTGCCCGTCCCAGCGCTCGGGTTGCCGACTCTCGTCCAGTTTTAGGGTCACGACCGACAGCGCTATGCCCTGGACAACCACCGAAGGTGACGCCAAACCTACGGTTTGCACACTGTATTGGCCGTCGTACCGGTTCACTTCGCTGCGGTAGGGCCATGTCACCCCGGCCACCTTGGCACCGTGCGCCAATGTACAAGAAGTGAAACGCCAGCGACTGGGTTGCAGGCGATCTTCATCGGCGATGTCCAGCATCACCCAGGTACCACCCGCGCAGGGCCAACCATCCACGACTTGATCGCTAGCCAGCAACATCTTTGATAAAGGGCCGCTGCCATACATCTGTAACGCCGTGATCTGTACGCCCATGATCATGTGCGGCGCGGCAAACTCGGCGTAATCGAGGCTTCGCAATCCGTGGAGTTGCGGCTGACCGTCCGGGCCCAATGGTTCCAGCGCCTTCAGATGCAGCTGCGTGCCCGCAGGTAATTGCAAACCATCGAGCTGCGCGTCTTGCTCAAGTCGCGGGTTGAGGGCCTTATCCCGCTCAGCGTCTCGATGTATTTTCCACAACGTGCAGATAACGACGGCCGCGCAGACTAGCGCGAGAAAACCGAATCTACGGGGTTGGCGCAACATCTGACGGCGCCAGCCAGGCAACAGCAAAGCGATCAACAACGCGGGCAGCCCGATAAAGGACAGGAACACCACATTCAACAGGGTCACATAAATCATTGCGCCAAAAATCAAGGGAAGCATCCGTGCATCAATAACAATCGGTCATGGTGTCAAACAACCCTGAGCCGTTCCAGTCAACGTGGATCAGTTGCCGAAATGAAAGCTTTTATGTCGCTCGATGATGCAAGGGGCGACTCATCGGTTTTTATACCCGACCCGCACCGCTACACTCCTGTGAATGCAACTTCGTTGGTCCACACATCAACAGGGAATCGTTATGCAAACCGGTAGCGTACTTTTACTTTTCCTCGGCCTTGTCGTCGCCATCCTGTTCATGGGTTTCAAGGTCGTGCCTCAGGGTTACCAGTGGACGGTCGAGCGTTTTGGCCGGTACACCGACACCCTCAAGCCGGGTCTGAACATCATCATTCCGGTGATGGACCGCATCGGGCGCAAGATCAACGTGATGGAAAACGTGCTGGATATCCCACCGCAGGAAGTCATTACCGCCGACAACGCCACGGTGCAGATCGATGCCGTGTGTTTCTTCCAGGTGGTCAACACGGCTCAGGCAGCGTACGAGGTGAATAACCTTGAGCATGCTATCCGTAACCTGCTGCAAACCAACATCCGTACGGTGCTCGGCTCGATGGAACTGGACGCGATGCTCAGTCAACGTGACGCCATCAACGAAAAACTGCTGCGCACGGTCGATGAAGCGACCGCGCCATGGGGCATCAAGATCACCCGGATCGAGATCAAGGACATCAGCCCGCCAGCCGACCTGATGGCTGCGATGTCCGGCCAGATGAAAGCCGAACGGATCAAACGAGCGCAAATTCTCGAAGCCGAAGGCCTGCGAGCCTCGGCGATTCTCACCGCCGAGGGCAAGAAGCAGGCGCAGATTCTCGAAGCAGAAGGTAGCCGTCAGGCCGCCTTCCTCGAATCCGAAGCCCGCGAACGTCAGGCCGAAGCTGAAGCGCGCGCAACCAAAGTCGTGTCCGAAGCGATTGCCAGCGGCAACGTGCAGGCGGTGAACTACTTCGTCGCGCAAAAATACATCGACGCCCTGGGCAAGCTCGCCTCGGCCAACAACAGCAAAGTGATCCTGATGCCGCTCGAAGCCAGCCAGGTGATCGGCGCAGTCGGCGGTATCGGCGAGATCGTCAAGGCCACGTTCGACGGCAAGAAGGCCTGAGGCGCGACTTATGTGGGCATTCCTGCAACATTTATCGTTCTGGGACTGGTTGGCACTGGGCACGATCCTGTTGATTCTCGAGGTGTTCGGCGCTGGCGGCTATTTGTTGTGGATCGGCCTCGCAGCTGCGGCAGTAGGTGTGCTGACGTTCCTGATTCCGGGCTTGCCATGGGAACTACAGCTCCTGCTGTTCGGCGTGTTGTCGATCCTCACCGCCCTGTACTGGTGGCAACGCCAGCGCAGCGCGGTGCGGACCAGTGATCAGCCGAACCTCAACCTGCGCGGGCAGGATCTGATCGGCAGGGTCTTTGTGGTGCATCAGGCGATCATCAATGGACGCGGCAAAATCAAGGTCGCCGACGGCGTCTGGATGGCCAGGGGGCCTGACGCTCCAGCGGGTTCCAGGGTTCGCGTCACGGGGCTGGACGGGGTGGTCATCCTGGTCGAACACGCCGATTGAAGGCTACGGAACTCGTTTGGGGTATTGGCAATCCAAGGTGCCAGAAATCCCACTGGAGTCACCCATAATGCGTTTTAAACTTGCTGCCGCTACGTTTGCCTTGCTTTCCCTGTCCGTAGGTTCAGCAATGGCCCGTGATCATGATGATGGCATCTTGCGAGAAGTTATTTCCTCAGGTGCGACCACCGCGTCCACCTACCTGACCTCCAGGGATCACAAGCTGGTCGTCGCCGCTCAGGACGACGCCAGCAGCTTCGTGGCCAGTGACGGCAATATCCGTGGTCCGTACCTGGAATCCGCCATGCAGAAAGTCCGTGCCGACAACCCGGGTTTGAAGGCTACCGACATGGAATTGGCCAACGCAATCCTGGCCAAGAACGCGGTCGCCCCGGAATAATTCTGTTGCTGTAAAAATGCCGCTCTCAAGAGCGGCATTTTTTTGCCTGTTCATTTGTGAAACCGGTGGGACGCAACACTCGTGGCGAGGGAGCTTGCTCCCGCTGGGGTGCGAAGCGGCCCCAAAACCTGACACCACATACCTTCAGGTAGAACGCGTGTACCAGCTTCACGACTGCTGCGCAGCCGAGCGGGAGCAAGCTCCCTCGCCACAACTATGTATCGCAGGTGGGCAATCACTGCGCTCACGCAAGTGGTATCTCTCAGCGGTATTCGTCCACCGGCACGCAGGCGCAGAACAGGTTGCGATCCCCGTAAACGTTGTCCACGCGGTTCACCGTCGGCCAGTACTTATGCAGCCTGGTGTGCGCGTCCGGGGTCACCGCTTGTTCGATGCTGTAGGGCCGATCCCAGACGCCGGTAATGTCCGCCAACGTATGCGGAGAGCGTTTCAGCGGATTGTCCTCGGCAGACCAATTGCCATTCTGCACCTCGGCAATTTCCGCGCGAATACTCAGCATCGCGCTGATAAAGCGATCCAGTTCCGCCTTGGATTCGCTTTCAGTAGGCTCGACCATCAACGTACCCGGCACCGGGAAAGACATGGTCGGTGCATGGAAACCGTAATCCATCAGTCGCTTGGCGACGTCTTCTTCACTGATACCGGTTTGCGCCTTGAGCGGTCGCAAGTCGAGGATGCATTCGTGCGCCACCCGCTCGTTGCGCCCGGTGTAGAGCACCGGGAACGCACCGGACAAATGTTTTGCCAGGTAATTGGCCGAAAGAATCGCCACTTCACTGGCATCCGCCAACTGCGGCCCCATCATCGCGATGTACATCCAGCTGATCGGCAAAATGCTCGCACTGCCCCAAGGCGCCGCGCTGACTGCGCCATTCTGCGGATGGGGTCCCTCGATCGGCACCACCGGGTGATTGGCAACAAACGGCGCCAAATGCGCCCGCACACCAATCGGCCCCATCCCCGGCCCGCCTCCGCCATGGGGAATGCAGAAAGTCTTGTGCAGGTTCATGTGTGAGACATCGGCGCCGATATCCGCCGGGCGAGCCAACCCGACCTGTGCATTGAGGTTGGCGCCGTCCATGTACACCTGACCGCCATGGCTGTGGATAACTTCACAGATTTCGCTGATGCCCTCTTCGTACACCCCATGGGTCGAAGGGTAAGTGGCCATCAGGCAGGAGAGCTTGTCGCCGGCAGCCGTCGCCTTGGCTTTCAGGTCATCGAGATCAACGTTACCGGCATCGTCGCAGTCGACGATCATCACCCGCATCCCGGCCATCTGCGCCGAGGCCGGGTTGGTGCCGTGGGCAGACGCGGGAATCAGACAGATGTCACGTGCGCCTTGCTGGCGGCTTTCATGGTATTTGCGGATCGCCAGCAACCCGGCGTATTCACCTTGGGCGCCGGAGTTGGGCTGCATGCAGATCGCATCAAAACCGGTGATCGCGCAGAGCCAGCTTTCCAGTTCGCTGATCATCAGCGAATAACCCACCGCCTGCTCTTTCGGCGCAAAGGGGTGCAGGTTGGCGAACGCTGGCCAGGTGATCGGGATCATTTCGCTGCTGGCATTGAGCTTCATGGTGCAGGAGCCCAGCGGAATCATCGACTGGTTGAGTGCCAGGTCCTTGTTTTCCAGTTGCTTGAGGTAACGCAACATTTCAGTTTCGCTGTGATGGGCGTTGAACACCGGATGCCGTAAATACGGCGTGGTCCGCAACAAGCCGTCGGGAACCCCGGAGATCAGCTGTTCGCCATCCAGTTCGGCGACATCAAGCCCGTGATCTGCGCCCAGGAACACATCAAACAGCTTCGCCACCGTGTGTTCATCGCAGCTCTCGTCGAGACTCAAGCCAACTTGCCCGCGCCCAAGAATCCGCAAATTGATCTGCGCTGCTTTGGCGCTGTCGATGATTGCGGTCTGGCTGCCGCCGACTTCCAGGGTCAAGGTGTCGAAGAAGTACTGGTTGAGCCGGGTGATGCCGTTGCGCTCAAGCCCGGCGGCGAGAATGCACGTTAGCCGGTGTACCCGTTGCGCAATCCGTTTAAGCCCCTGCGGGCCATGGTAGACCGCATAAAAACTGGCGATATTGGCCAGTAATACCTGGGCCGTGCAGATGTTCGAATTGGCCTTCTCGCGACGGATGTGTTGCTCGCGGGTTTGCAGGGCCATACGCAGCGCGACGTTGCCGCGAGCATCTTTCGAAACGCCAATGATCCGCCCGGGGATCGCTCGTTTGTATTCATCGCGGCTGGCGAAAAACGCTGCGTGAGGGCCACCATAGCCCATCGGCACGCCAAAGCGCTGGGACGAGCCGAATACCACGTCAGCGCCCATTTCACCTGGCGACGTCAGCAACAACAGGCTCAGCAGATCAGCTGCAACGCAGGCCAGTGCCTGCTGCGCATGCAAGTGATCGATCAGCGGGCGCAGGTCGCGGATTTCACCATGGGTATCGGGATACTGCAGCAGCGCGCCGAACACCTGATGCTGTTTCAGGTTATCCACAGTGTCGACGATCAGTTCGAAGCCAAAGCCTTCAGCGCGGGTCTTCACCACGGAAATGGTTTGTGGATGACAGTTCTCGTCGACGAAGAACAGATTGCTTTTCGACTTCGCGACACGCTTGGCCAGTGCCATGGCTTCGGCCGCCGCCGTGGCTTCGTCGAGCAGCGAGGCGTTGGCCAGCTCCAGGCCCGTCAGGTCGATGGTCAATTGCTGGAAATTGAGCAACGCTTCGAGTCGCCCCTGAGCAATTTCCGGCTGATAGGGGGTGTAGGCGGTGTACCAACCGGGGTTTTCCAGCACGTTGCGCAAGATCACCGCAGGTGTCAGGGTGCCGTGGTAACCCATGCCGATCAGGCTGGTCCAAACCTGATTCTGTTCGGCATAGCCGCGCAGCTTTGCCAACGCGGCCTCTTCATCGAGCGCAGGCGGCAAGTCCAGTACGCGATTGAGGCGAATTCCCGGCGGTACCGTCTGCTCGATCAGCTCGACACGGCTGCCAAGCCCGAGGCTGTCGAGCATCGCCTGCTGCTCGGCGGTGTCCGGCCCCAGGTGGCGCCGCAGAAAAGCATTCGGGTCTCGTAACTGGCTCAAGGATGGCAACTGGGACATGACGGGCTCTCTCTTGAATGGCGCTCAACGTCGATGCAACTCGATCAAAGCAGCATAGCTCCCCCTGTGCACTCGGCATGGCGTCTTTGCTCAATCAGGCTCATCATGTGCGGCGCATATATCTACCGTCAGCCAATCGGGTGCACTGATCGTCATGAGCCAACTGCCTTTTCTGCCGTTTTCCAAACCTACTATCGATGAAGCCACAATTGCCGCGGTCGGCGATGTCTTGCGCTCCGGCTGGATCACCAGCGGGCCCAAGGTTCAGGCGTTCGAAGCCCAGCTCTCGGAGTTTTTTGGCGGCCGTCCGGTGCGCACGTTCAACTCCGGGACCTGCACCATGGAGATCGCCCTGCGCATCGCCGGGATCGGTGCCGGTGACGAAGTCATCACCACGCCGATTTCCTGGGTCGCCACAGCCAACGTGATTCTCGAAGTCGGCGCCACCCCGGTGTTTGCCGACATCGACCCGATCACCCGCAACATCGACCTGGACCAGCTCGAAGCGGCCATTACCCCGCGTACCAAGGCCATTATCCCGGTGTTCCTCGCCGGTTTGCCGGTGGACATGAGCCGCCTGTACGCGATCGCCAAGAAACACGGCCTGCGCATTATCGAAGACGCCGCCCAGGCATTGGGTTCGAGCTGGAATGGGCAGCGCATCGGCGCCACCGGCGACTTCGTGTCGTTCAGCTTCCAGGCGAACAAGAACGTCACCTCCTCGGAAGGTGGCTGCCTGGTTTTGAACAACGCGGAAGAAGTGCGCCTGGCCGAAAAATATCGCCTGCAAGGCGTGACCCGTACCGGCTTCGACGGCCTGGATGTCGATGTACTGGGCGGCAAGTTCAACATGACCGACGTGGCAGCAGCCATTGGCCTGGGCCAATTCGCCCACATCGAAGCCATCACCGCTCACCGCCGCGAACTGGCCAAGCATTACTTCGCCTGCTTCGGCAGCGATTTCGAGGCCAAATACGGTGCGCAGCTGCCACCGGCAGACTTCACCAACAGCAACTGGCACTTGTTCCAGCTGGTACTGCCAGAGCGCAAGGACGGCAAACCGGCCCGTGCGACCTTCATGGAGCAAATGCAGGAACTGGGCGTCGGCATCGGCTACCACTACCCGCCGATCCACCTGCTGAGCCTTTACCGCGAACGCGGTTTCAAGGAAGGCATGTTCCCGGTGTCCGAGCGTGTCGGTCGCCTGATCGTCTCGCTGCCGATGTTCACGGCCATGAGCAAAAGCGATGTCGAGCGTTCAGTGGCGGCGGTGAAGGCTGTATTGCAGGCTTGAGAGCAACGCTTTTGTAGGAGCGGGGGGGCGCCTAGCCCTTGCCGGCGATGGCGATCTTGAGAGCGCTATCGCCGGCAAGCCGTGCTCCTACGGGGCGAGCATTACTCGCCGATGGCGTGCTTGTAGCCAGTCGGGTCGAGCAACTTGTCCAGCTCAGAGGTATCAGTCGGCTCGAGTTTGAAGAACCAGCTGTCGTATGGCGCGCTGTTGACCAGCTCCGGGCTGTTGGCCAACTCTTCGTTAACGGCGATGACTGTACCGGAGACCGGCGAGTAGATATCCGAAGCGGCCTTGACCGACTCGACTACGCCCGCCGCTTCACCGGCAGCGAAGACTTTGCCGATTTCCGGCAGCTCGACGAACACCACATCGCCCAAGGCTTCCTGAGCATGGTCTGAAATACCCACCTTTACGCCACCATCTTCGTCCAGACGGGCCCATTCGTGACTTTCGGCAAAACGCAGGTCTACAGGAATTTCACTCATGTTCTGTGTCCTCAAGAAGAAATGTCAGCGGTGTTGGCCCGCCAGAAAAAGTTAGATCAGGGTTTTGCCATGACGCACGAAAGTCGGCTTGACCACCCGAACCGGGTACCACTTGCCACGAATTTCCACTTCAGCCCGGTCGGCGGTCGCCATCGGCACCCGCGCCAAGGCAATCGATTTGCTAAGCGTAGGAGAGAAACTACCACTGGTGATCTCCCCTTCGCCAACATCAGCGATGCGAACCACCTGATGGGCACGTAAAACCCCACGCTCTTCGAGCACCAGACCGACCAGTTTTTGCTTCACCCCTGCTGCCCGTTCAGCCTCCAGCGCGGCCCGGCCAATGAACTGACGAGTGGCCGGTTCCCAGGCAATGCTCCAGGCCATATTGGACGCCAGCGGTGAGACATCCTGATGAATGTCCTGGCCGTAGAGGTTCATCCCGGCCTCAAGACGCAGCGTGTCGCGGGCGCCGAG
The DNA here is from genome assembly GCF_058782685.1 of Pseudomonas sp. FW306-02-D09B. Classification (NCBI taxonomy): domain Bacteria; kingdom Pseudomonadati; phylum Pseudomonadota; class Gammaproteobacteria; order Pseudomonadales; family Pseudomonadaceae; genus Pseudomonas; species Pseudomonas sp. FW306-02-D09B. The sequence goes on along the minus strand of NZ_JBYSXY010000014.1, from coordinate 140,292 downwards.
GCCAATGGGCGATATGCCTGCACCGACCAGATCGTTGAAGAATCCCGGCGCCTGCTCGGCCGGCAGGGCTATCTCCAGACCATCTTCGCCGGTGTAACCGGTACGGGCGATGAACCAGTCGCCGTCACACTGACCTTCAAACGGTTTGAGCTGCTGGATCAGAGTGCCACGGGACTGGGTCACCAGTTCGGCGATCTTTTGCCGCGCCTGAGGACCTTGAATCGCCAGCATCGCCAGCTCGCTGCGCTCGTGCAGTTGCACCTGATAATTGCCGAGCTGGGCCTGCATCCAGGCCATGTCCTGATCACGGGTGGCGGCGTTCACCACCAAGCGGTAAGCATCTTCCAGGCGATAAACGATCATGTCGTCGACCACCCCGCCCCGCTCATTGAGCATGGTGCTGTACAGGGCACGGCCGACGCTGTGCAGGCGTTCGACATCATTGGCCAGCAAATGCTGGAGCCAGGCCTTGGCCTGAGGGCCGCTGACATCGATTACGGTCATATGGGAAACATCGAAAACCCCACAGTCGCGGCGCACCTGATGGTGTTCCTCGACCTGTGAGCCGTAATGCAATGGCATATCCCAACCGCCAAAATCGACCATCTTCGCGCCAAGTGCGAGATGAAGGTCATACAGAGGCGTACGCTGTCCCATGGGTTTCTCCTTCCGGGCGTGGCGAAGGTACGGACAGGCGCTGTATGGTTGAAAGCCTTGAAGTAGAAGGCTTTCAGCCTATTTCAGCGACCCGGTCTGAAGGACGATCCGCACCGAATGCCGCGCATTGTAGCCGCAAGGTGTAGGACTGGCACCTAGCCGTTTTGATGTGCCGAACGTCGAATCAAGCCGATGACCGGCAACAAGCCCACCAGAATCAGTGTCAGCGCCGGCAACGACGCCCGCGCCCACTCGCCTTCGCTGGTCATTTCAAAGATCCGCACCGCCAGCGTGTCCCAGCCAAACGGGCGCATCAGCAAGGTTGCGGGCATTTCCTTGAGCACATCGACGAACACCAGCAGCGCCGCGCTCAACGTGCCGGGCAGCAGCAACGGCAGATACACTTTGAAAAACAGTCGTGGCCCACTGACACCCAAACAGCGTGCAGCTTCTGGCAACGACGGACGGATCCGCGCCAGGCTATTTTCCAACGGGCCGTAGGCTACCGCGATAAAGCGCACCAGATACGCCAGCAACAACGCCGACAGGCTGCCCAGCAGCAACGGTTTACCCGCGCCGCCAAGCCAGTCCGATAGCGGCGCCACCAGTTCACGGTCCAGGTAACTGAACGCCAGCATGATCGATACCGCCAGCACCGATCCGGGCAAGGCGTAGCCAATGTTGGCCAGGCTGACCCCGGAACGAATCGTCCGGGTCGGAGCCAGGCGCCGGGCAAATGCCAGCAACAACGCGACGCTGACGGTGATCAGCGCAGCCATGGCGCCCAGGTACAACGTATGGATGATCAGCCCGGCGTAACGCTCATCCAGATCGAAGCGCCCGCGCTGCCAGAACCACGCCACCAGTTGCAGCAATGGAATGACAAACGCGCAGGCAAATACCAGCCCGCACCAACTGCTGGCGACCGCAGCCTTGAACCCGCGCAGGTGATAAAGCGCCTTGCCCCGTGGCCGCTCGTTGCTCGCCCGGCTGGCACCACGCGCACGCCGCTCACCGTACAGCAGCAACATCACCACCAGCAGCAACAGGCTGGCCAGTTGTGCGGCGCTCGACAGGCTGAAAAAGCCGTACCAGGTTTTGTAGATCGCCGTGGTGAACGTGTCGAAGTTGAACACCGACACAGCGCCGAAATCCGCCAGCGTCTCCATCAATGCCAGGGCCACACCGGCACCAATTGCCGGCCGGGCCATCGGCAAGGCCACGCGCCAGAATGCTTGCCACGGTGATTGGCCGAGCACGCGCGCAGCCTCCATCAGGCCTTTGCCCTGGGCCAGAAACGCCGTGCGTGCCAGCAAGTAGACGTAGGGGTAGAACACCAGCACCAATACCAGAATCACCCCACCGGTGGAGCGCACGCGCGGCAGCCGCAAACCACTGCCGAACCACTCGCGGAGCAGGGTTTGCACAGGGCCGGCGAAATCCAGCAGCCCGACAAAAACGAACGCCAGCACATAGGCAGGGATCGCAAACGGCAACATCAGCGCCCAATCCAGCCAACGTCGCCCGGGGAATTCGCAGAGGCTGGTCAACCACGCCAGGCTCACGCCCAACAGCGTTACACCAATCCCGACGCCGAGGATCAGCGTCAAGGTGTTACCCAGCAGGCGTGGCATCTGGGTGTCCCACAGGTGCGACCATATCTGCATATCGACGGTTTGCCACGACAGCAGCAACACACTCAGCGGCAGCAGCACCAGGGCGGCAACGACGAAAACCAGCGGATACCAACGGCGTTGGGCGGGATGGGCCAAGGAAAGTCTCTAAAAAGTGCGGAACCGACGCAGTAATGCAGCCGGCCCCATTCTGTGGCGAGGGAGCTTGCTCCCGTTGGGTTGCGAAGCAGCCCTTGGTCAGCTACTTCATTTCTTCAGTCAAAGCGTGTCAGCCAATATTACGACCGCTTCGCGCTCGAACGGGGCGGTGCGGCGTTCCGACAAGCCCCCTCGCCACAACAACAGTGGAGTCAGTTCCAGCCGGCGCGGTCCATCAGGCGGATGGCTTCGGCCTGACGCAGACCAGCCACTTCAACCGGCAGGGTGTCCGGGATGAACGTGCCCCAGGCCTCGACTTCCGCGGACGGTTTCACCGCCGGGTTGGCCGGGAATTCCTGGTTAGCGTCGGCGAAGATCTTTTGCGCTTCAGATGTGGTCATCCATTCCACCAGCGCCTTGGCGGCTTCCGGGTGCGGAGCGTGTTTGGTCAGGCCAATGCCCGACAGGTTCACGTGTACGCCACGGTCGGCCTGGTTCGGCCAGAACAGTTTGACCGGAAGATCCGGCTTCTGCTGGTGCAGACGGCCGTAGTAGTACGTGTTGACGATACCGACGTCGCATTGCCCGGCGCTGATCGCTTGCAGTACGGCGATGTCGTCAGAGAACACGTCTGTGGACAGGTTGCGCACCCAACCCTTGAGGATCTCTTCGGTTTTTTCCGCGCCGTGGGTTTCAATCAGGGTTGCAGTCAACGACTGGTTGTAGACCTTCTTCGCAGTACGCAGGCACAGCCGGCCTTCCCACTGCTTGTCAGCCAGCGCTTCGTATGTGCTCAGGTCCGAGGGTCTTACCCGGTCGGTGGAATAGGCGATGGTCCGCGCCCGCAGGCTCAGGCCGGTCCAGGCGTGTGACGCGGCGCGGTATTGCAGCGGGATGTTGGTGTCGATCACCTTGGAGGTGAACGGCTGCAGGATGCCCATTTGCTCGGCCTGCCAAAGGTTGCCGGCATCGACGGTCAGCAGCAGGTCGGCGGTGGCATTCTCGCCTTCGGCCTTGATGCGCTGCATCAACGGCGCTTCCTTGTCGGTGATGAATTTCACCTTTACGCCGGTTTTTTGGGTGTAGGCATCGAAGACCGGTTTGATCAGCTCGTCGATACGCGAGGAGTAGACCACCACCTCGTCGGCGGCCTGGGCGGTGGTGCCGACCAGAGTCAGGGCGAGGGCTGTCAGTAGACGCTTCGGTGCCAACATGGGAGCGGTCTCTCGAAATCAAAAATGAGTCGAAATGATAAGGACTCACATTTAGCTTCTCAACCGATCCTGCCCTGGAGGAGTTACCAGATGTTGCACCACCGGGGATTGATGGTGAATATGCTCGCGAAGAGGGCATCAGCGCTGATGCAAAATGTCAGGCCTTGGCCAATGCCGGCAGATCCCCGATCAATCCAAGCGCTTCGCGCACAAACAGCGCCTTGGCTTCGGGCATCTGGTCGACCATTTTCAACCCGGTATTACGCAACCAGCGCAGCGGCAACGGATCGGCCTGGAACAAACGCTCAAAGCCTTCCATCGCCGCCATCAACGCCAGGTTGTGCGGCATGCGCCGACGCTCGTAGCGGCTGAGGACTTTCACGTCCGCCAGGCGCTCACCACGGCTGGCTGCCTGCAGCAGCACTTCAGCCAACACTGCGGCATCGAGGAAACCGAGGTTGACGCCCTGCCCGGCCAGCGGGTGAATGGTGTGCGCGGCATCGCCGATCAGCGCCAGCCCCTCAGCCACATAACGCTTGGCATGGCGCTGGCGCAACGGCACGCAAAGTCGCGGGTCGGCGCTTAGCACCTTGCCCAAACGCCCTTCGAAAGCGCGCTCCAGCTCTCGGCAGAAACCTTCGTCATCCAGCACCATCAGGCGTTCGGCTTCGCTCGGGGTGGTCGACCAGACGATCGAGCACCAGTCCTGCTGGCCATCCCGCTCCAAGGGCAGGAATGCCAGCGGGCCGTAATCGGTAAAACGCTGCCAGGCGGTCATCTGATGCGGCAGCGAGCTGCGAACACTGGTGACGATGGCGTGATGCAGATAATCCCACTCACGAGTCGCGACACCGGTGAGACGACGCACCGCCGAGTTGGCGCCGTCCGCCGCGATCACCAGCGGTGCGCGCAACGTGCGGCCATCGGCCAGCGTCAGTAGCCAGTCATCGCCGGAACGGCGCATCTGCTCCAGACGCGCATTGGCCAGCAGGCCGAGGTCGCAATCATGCAGGCGATCGAGCAGCGCATCCTGCACCACCCGGTTTTCGACGATATGCCCGAGTGCCTCGGCGTGGACGCTGGTGGCCGAGAAGTGAATCTGCCCGGTGCCGCTGCCATCCCAGACGTGCATGTCGGAATAAGGGCTGCTACGCCGGCTGACAACGCCGTCCCACACCCCCAGACGCTCCAGAATCCGCTGACTGGCGGCCGACAAGGCGCTCACTCGAGGCTCGAATGCCGACTGCGCATCGAAGGGTTTGACGCTCATGGGGCTGCCGTCGAGCAGCAGGACTTCCAGCCCGCTGTTCTGTAACGCCAGCGCCAACGCGCTCCCGACCATTCCGGCCCCGACAATCAGCAGATCTGCGCGCATTTCCATGCTTTAAGCCTGTCTCGCTTGCGGCGTGAGCCGCACGTAAAGGGGTTTATCGACCACGCTGCCAGCGCCGTCGTAAGTATCGAAACGCCGGGGTAAGCACTCAACCATCGGAGCGTGTTCCCAATCCCATGGCTTGCCGGGCGAACCAGCGTTTGGCCGGCGGCAACAGATCGAGGCCCAACAGGCCGATGTTGCGCCCCAGCGAAACCAGCGGCTGGGTGCTGCCGAACAACCGGGTGACTTGATCGGAGAAGCCCACGGTGAGGTTCTGGTCCAAACGCTGGCGTTCGCGATAAGCCTGCAAGGTGGCGAAGTCGCCCGGTGCACTCGGGCTGGCGAGCAGCGCTTCGGCCAGGGCCTGGGCGTCGCGCAACGACAGGTTGAAGCCCTGACCGGCAATCGGGTGCAGGCTGTGGGCAGCGTTGCCCAGCACGGCCAGATGCGGACGTACCTGCTCCTCGGCTTCGATCAACGACAACGGGTATAGATTCCGCGCACCGACCTGCTTGAGCGTGCCGAGGCGATAGCCGAACACCCCCTGCAACTCGCTGAGAAAGCTACGCTCATCGAGTGCCGCCAGACGCTGCGCGTCCATGCCCAAGCGAGTCCAGACCAGCGCGCAGCGGTTTTCCGGTAGCGGCAGCAAAGCCATCGGGCCGTCATCGGTGAAACGCTCGAACGCCATGCCGTTGTGGGCCTCGCTCGGGGTAATGTTGGCGATCAACGCACTTTGGTTGTATGGACGCTTTTTGACGCCGATCCCCAACTGCTCGCGCAAGCCCGAACGGCCGCCATCGGCCAGCACCGCGAGCTCGCACTCCAGTAGGGTTTCATCGTTGAGGGTCAGGCGGTAGCCGTCTTCCAGCGGCTCCATGCGCGTGACTTCGGCCGGGCAGCGCCAGCTGATCACGTCCTTGTCCAGGCCCTGCCAGAGGCATTGGCCCAGCCAGGCGTTTTCCACCACGTAGCCCAAGGCCGGAACACCCTCTTCCATGGCCGACAGGCGCGCGGTGGAGAAGCGTCCGCGGTCGGACACATGGATCTGTTTGATCGGCTCGGCGCGGCGGGAGATTTCCTGCCACAGGCCCAACCGCTGATAAATCTGCCGAGCGCCGAAAGACAGCGCCGAAGAGCGCGCGTCGTAGCTTGGCTGGTAGCTGTCGCCGGGGGCGAACGGTTCGATCAGCACGATTTTCCAGCCACGGGCGCGGGCGCCGGCCTGTAACGCCAACGCCAGACTGGCGCCCACCAGACCGCCACCGATGATTGCCAGATTGACTCGACTCATGCCGCCTGGGTCCGTGCAGCGGCCATCAAGGCCTCGATCTCGGCGACCGTTCTCGGCACACCGTTGGTCAGAATTTCACAGCCCTGCTTGGTTACCACCACGTCATCCTCGATGCGCACGCCAATGCCGCGCCATTTCTTCGCCACGTTCAGATTGCCCGGGGCAATGTAGATACCCGGCTCGACGGTCAGCGTCATGCCGACTTCCAGCACCCGCCATTCACCGCCGACCTTGTACTCGCCGACGTCATGCACATCCATGCCCAGCCAATGACCGGCACGGTGCATGTAAAATGCCTTGTAGGCTTCGCTGGCGATCAACTCATCGACATCGCCCTGCAACAAACCGAGCTTCACCAGGCCTGCGGTAATTACTTGAACCGTCGCCTCGTGCGCCTGGTTCCAGTGCTTGTTGGGAGCGATCTGGGCAAACGCGGCAGCTTGCGACTCCAGCACCAATTCGTAGATCGCCTTCTGTTCCGGCGAATACTTGCCGTTGACCGGCCAGGTGCGGGTGATGTCGCTGGCGTAGCAGTCGATTTCGCAACCGGCGTCGATCAGCACCAGATCGCCGTCCTTGAGCTGCGCGTCATTCTGCTGGTAATGCAGGATGCAGCTGTTGCGCCCGGCGGCGACGATCGAACCATAAGCCGGCATTTTCGCCCCACCTTTACGGAACTCGTAATCAAGCTCGGCTTCCAGGCTGAACTCATGCAAGCCGACACGGCAGGCCTGCATCGCGCGAATGTGAGCCTGCGCGGAGATCCGTGCGGCTTCGCGCATCACCTTCACTTCTGCCGCCGATTTATACAGGCGCATGTCGTGCAGCAAATGATCCAGCGCAACGAATTCGTTCGGCGGCTGGGCGCCCAGGTTCGCCTTGGAACGAATCACGTTGATCCAGTCCATCAGGTGGCGGTCGAATTCCGGGTTGCTGCCCATGGCCGAATACACCCGGTCCCGGCCTTCGATCAGGCCCGGCAGGATGTCGTCGATGTCGGCGATCGGAAAGGCGTCGTCGGCGCCGAAATCCCGGATCGCACCTTCCTGCCCGGCACGCAGGCCGTCCCACAGTTCGCGTTCGGCGTTGCGTTCACGGCAGAACAGGATGTATTCGCCATGCTCACGACCAGGTATCAGCACGATCACGGCCTGAGGCTCGGGAAAACCGCTGAGGTACTGGAAATTGCTCTCCTGTCGGTAAACGTGTTCGACGTCGCGATTGCGGATCGCCACGGCGGCGGCCGGCAGGATTGCGATGCTGTTGGGTTCCATCTGCGCCATCAACGCCTTGCGGCGGCGGGTGTATTCCGATTTAGGGATATGAATCATGGGCAGATGGAAGTCCCTAGCAAACGATCAGTGCAGAGAAGGTTTGGCGGCCGGTGCGGCAGCTTTGTTGTTCTCGGTGAACAGCAGCAATGGCGCGACCCGCAGGTACTCCATGACTTCCATATAGTCGCTTTCGCCGTCGTCGGATTCTTCCAGCGCATCTTGCACCTGAGCGATAGCCGCGAGATCCTGCAGGACTTCGGTGGCTTCAGCGCTCAACATGCTGCTGTCACGGCAGTTCAGGCCGAAACCGCTGAGGAAGCCCTGACACCACTGGCCCAGTGCGACGGCACGTTCGGTCAGCGGCGCGTCATCGGTCGGCAACAGCAGAACGACGGTCATGTCGTCGCTGGTCAGCTCGCCCTTGACCATCTCTTGCAGGCCGATCAGGGCGTTGCGGACGTTGTCTTGTGGTTCGCCTTCGAGCAGCTCGGCGGCGTCGACCAGCCAGCCATCGGCTTCAAAGCCTGCACCAGCGCAGCTGCGTCCGAGCAGCAGGCCATGCAGTTCGGCAGGCGATACAGGATGGCCGCTGGTACTCAGCAGGGTGGCGAAGGCTTGATACGGAGAATTCTGAATGGGCATGGGCAGCTAGGCGCCAGACGGCGCTATGTCTAGAATGAAGGCCTTGTATCCTACATCGACAGACTCGCCAAGACTATTAAAGGCTGTCCGCCAGTTACCGCCCATCAGACAAATCCCGTGGAACACGTATGGAAGACACCGACTTGCAAGCGCTGATGGCCAGACTCGAACTGCTAATTACCCGAGTCGAGCAACTTAAGAGCCAGAACGGACTCTTATTAGCTCAGGAAAAGACCTGGCGCGAGGAACGCGCGCACCTCATTGAAAAAAACGAAATCGCTCGGCGTAAGGTCGAATCGATGATTTCGCGCCTCAAGGCCCTGGAGCAAGACTCATGAGTTCAAGCAATAGCGTTACCGTGCAGATCCTCGATAAAGAGTACTCGATCATTTGCCCCCAGGAAGAGCGCAGCAATCTGGTGAGCGCCGCCCGTTATCTGGACGGAAAAATGCGCGAAATCCGCAGCAGCGGCAAAGTCATCGGCGCCGATCGCATCGCCGTGATGGCCGCGCTGAACATCACCCACGATCTGCTGCACACACGGGAACGTCCTGATGTGCAGGCCAGTGGCTCGACCCGCGAGCAGGTGCGTGACCTGCTCGATCGAGTGGATCTGGTGCTCGCCACCGATCCGGATGTCAGCAAGGGCTGATTCCCGAAGGTGGTTGCGGTATACTCGCGCCACTCCCTGGGGTGCTTGCCAGTTGACGATGTCCCTGAGCCGATTCGCACTACCCTGGAAGTTGCACGTTGGGCTGGTGTGCATGTCCGCTAGACGGAAAGCCTTAAAGCCTACTGCATCTTCCACCTTGAACTTTCGGGTTCAAGGGCTAAGTCGACAGCGGTTCATCCGGGGAGCCTGATTCAAGCCGATGCCGGTTTTTGCCGGCATCGGCTTTTTACGATGTCACCGCCCTGGTGCCCTCGACACTCGAACAGCCTATGACGATGACCGAACCTGCGCCGCTATCCCGCCCGCAACTTCGACGCATGCTCCGCCAGGCCCGTCGCGCACTGAGTAACAGTGAGCAGCGCCAGGCCGCTCGCGGGCTGTATCGGCAATTGGCGCAACATCCGTTGTTCCGCCGCGCAAAACACATCTCCCTGTACCTGCCTACCGACGGTGAAATCGATCCGCGCCTGTTGCTGCGCGCCGCTCAACGCCGGGGCAAGGCGACTTACCTGCCGGTACTCAGCGCCTGGCCGCGAACCAAGATGGTCTTTCAGCGCATTCGCCCCGGTGAAAAGCTGCGGCCCAACCGCTTTCGCATTCTCGAACCACGGGTCAACCAGGCCAAGCAACGCAAGGTCTGGGCACTGGATCTGGTGTTGTTGCCGCTGGTCGGTTTTGACGAACACGGCGGACGCCTGGGGATGGGGGGCGGCTTCTATGATCGCAGCCTGGCCTATCTGGCGCGCCGCAAGACCTGGCGCAAGCCGACGCTGCTGGGGCTGGCCCATGAATGCCAGAAAGTCGAAAAACTGGATCAAGCGAGCTGGGATGTACCGATGCAAGGAACGGTAACTGACAGGAAGTGGTATTTCGCGGACTAGATCTGGACGCCACTGCCATCAGCGGCGTCGCTTGCAGCGGTTTTAGCGCTTGTGCGGCTTTAGCGGTTGTTGCTGTTGTTGCGCGACTTCAATCTGTGCATCAGCCTTGTTCGCCCACAGGCTTTGCGCATAACCCGTGGTTACGACGCCCAGGCCGAACACAATCACTAAAATCCACAGTAAATCCGGTTTGCGTTTCATCGATTGCCCCCCTCAAGGCATGTCGCACACGATGACAGCAACGGTACCGAAATAGGCCGTGCTTGCCGCGTCTCGCTTAAAAGTCCGGCATTTTGCGGTAACGTGAAGCGACACGCAAACGCTGGCGTCAACCGACCGTCGGTTTGTCATAAAATCGCCGGACAACGTTCCCGACCACCGCTTTCGGAGCAAAAAAAGATGGCCTACTGGCTTATGAAATCCGAGCCTGACGAGCTTTCGATCAATGACCTGGAGAGGCTCGGCGAAGCCCGCTGGGACGGCGTTCGCAACTATCAGGCACGCAACTTCCTGCGGGCCATGGCGGTCGGCGACGAGTTCTTCTTTTACCACTCCAGCTGCCCCGAACCGGGCATCGCCGGGATCGGCCGAATCATCGAAGCGGCGTACCCGGACCCTACGGCGCTGGAACCCGAGAGTGTTTACTTCGACCCGAAGGCCACGCCTGAGAAAAATGCCTGGAGCGCGATCAACGTCGCCCATGTCGAGACGTTCTCCAAGGTGTTGAAGCTCGATTACCTGAAACAGCAAACGGCACTGGCAGAGATGCCGCTGGTGCAGAAAGGCTCGCGACTGTCGGTGATGCCAGTGACAGCCGAGCAGTGGGCGGCGGTGCTCGGCTTGCACTAAATAATGCAGAACCGACCGGTCACCCGGTCAATCGGGTTAGGCTTGGCCCTCAGTTGACGGACATCAAGTCGCTTCGGCGATCGCCCGTTCAGACTAGGACGCTACTGTCGCAGGATGCTCGAATGCCAACACACAGCCGCTCTTCGATTTTTTTCGCCAGCTCCCTGATCGCTCTGCTGCTGGCCGCCGGGGGTTTCGGTTACTGGAAATCAATGCATGACCGCCTGCCTGAAGGCCTGTATGTCGGCAACGGACGCCTCGAAGCCACCGAAGTGCAGATCGCCAGTAAAACGCCCGGGCGACTGGCCGAAGTGCGCGTCAATGAAGGCGACAAGGTGATCAAGGGGCAATTGCTGGCGCGCATGGACACCCGCACCCTTGAAGCCCAGCGCAACCAGGCCGAGGCCGAAGTACTGCGCGCCCGGGAGAACCTTTCTGCCGCCCAGGCCAATGTGCAACTGCGCCAGAGCGAACTATTGCTCGCCCAACAGGAACTCAAACGCTCCCAGGAACTGTTCAGGCGCGGTTACGCCAGCGGCCAGATCATCGATCAACAACAGGCGCGCTTCGACACCGCCAATGCCGCCGTCGCAGCGGCCCGCGCCCAGGTTTCGGCCGTCGGGGCCGCCATTGGCGCAGCTCAGGCACAGGTCGCCCAACTGACCAGCGAAATCGACGACAGCAGTTTGCGGGCACCGATCGACGGCGTCATCCAGCTGCGCATGGCCGAGCCCGGCGAAGTGCTCGGTGCGGGCGGACGCGTATTAATGCTGATCGATCCGAATGATCAGTACATGAATCTTTACCTCTCAGCGTCCGTGACCGGGCGCCTGACCGTCGGCGATGAAGCCCGGATCCTGCTCGATGCCCTGCCCGGCCATCCACTGCCGGCAAAAATCAGTTTCGTGGCGGCCAAATCGCAGTTCACACCCAAAGAGGTCGAAACGCGCGACGAGCGGCAAAAGCTGGTGTTTCGCGTCAAGCTGCGACTGACTGACCCGAGCGCCATGCCCCAGGCCAAACCGGGCATGCCCGGTGCCGGCTATGTGCGCACCGCCCCTGTTGACTGGCCGGCCAATCTGCAATGACCGCTCCGGCGCTGCACATCTCCGGCCTCCAGCACCGTTATGGCAAGCAGCAGGCACTGACCGACATCGCGTTCAGCCTGCCGGCCGGCACTCGCTGCGGGCTGATCGGCCCGGATGGTGCAGGCAAATCGAGCCTGCTGGGGCTGATCGCCGGCGTGAAGACTCTGCAACAAGGCCAACTTGAAGTACTCGGCGGCTCAATCCAGGATCGCCTTCATCGCAACAGCCTCTACGCTCGTATTGCGTTCATGCCCCAGGGCCTGGGCGGCAATCTGTACCCCGAGCTGTCGATCCGCGAGAACATCCACTTTTTTGCCACCCTGTTCGGGCTCTCGAAAGCCGACTTCGAGCAGCGCATGCGTAGTCTGTTGCTGGCCACTGATCTGCTGGGTTTTGCCGATCGCCCTGCCGGCAAGCTGTCGGGCGGCATGAAACAGAAGCTCGGACTCTGCTGTGCGCTGATCCACGAGCCGGATTTGCTGATCCTCGACGAACCCACCACCGGCGTCGATCCCTTGTCACGACGGCGCTTCTGGGAGTTGATCGATGACGTGCGTCGCCAACGTCCGCAGCTGACGTTGCTGGTCGCCACTGCCTACATGGAAGAAGCCGAGCAATTCGAACACTGCCTGATGCTCGACGGCGGCAAGCTGATCGCTACCGGCATGACGCACGAACTGGCCGCTGTCACCGCCAGCGGCAAACTCGATGAAGCGTTCACCCATTTTCAAGGCAGCCGCGACCACGACAAGCAACCGCTGGTCATTGCCCCCAGAACCCGTGCCAGCACCGACATTGCCATCGAAGCCCACGACCTGACCCTGCGCTTCGGTGATTTCACCGCGGTAGACAAGGTCAGCTTTGCTATCGGACGCGGGGAGATTTTCGGCTTCCTGGGCTCCAACGGCTGCGGCAAAACCACCACCATGAAAGTCCTCACCGGGCTAATACCGGCCAGCGAAGGCCGCGCCTCGCTGCTGGGTAACCCGGTGAATGCCAAGGACCTGGCCACCCGCAAACGGGTCGGTTTCATGTCTCAAAGCTTCTCGCTGTATGGCGAGCTCAGCGTGCGGCAGAACCTCGATTTGCATGCGCGGCTGTTCGACTTGCCCAAAGCCGACAGCGCCCGGCGCATCGACGAGCTGATCCAGCGCTTCAGCCTCGGCAGCGTCGCCGAACAACGATCCGGCGCATTGCCGTTGGGCCTGCGCCAGCGTTTGTCGCTGGCGGTGGCGGTGCTGCATCGCCCGGAAGTGTTGATCCTCGACGAACCGACCTCCGGCGTGGACCCGGCAGCACGGGACGATTTCTGGCGGCTGCTGATCGAATTGTCGCGTGAGCAAGGTGTAACGATCTTCCTCTCGACCCACTTCATGAACGAAGCCCAGCGCTGCGACCGCATTTCGCTGATGCACGCGGGCAAGGTACTGGCCTGCGATACCCCGGAGGCGCTGCAACAGCAGTTCCGGGGGCAGACCCTGGAAGCGGCATTTGTTACCTGCCTGGAACAAGCCCAAGGCCCGGCCGAGTCACCGACGCCTGCTGTCCCCGCCGACGCGACGATCAACCCGGTCATGCCATTGAAGGAGCGCAGCTTCAGCCTCGGACGCCTGCTGGCGGTCGCCAGTCGCGAAGGCAAGGAATTGCTGCGGGACAAAGTACGAATGGCCTTCGCCCTGCTGGGGGCGATTTTCATGATGGTGATCTTCGGCTACGGCATTTCCCTGGACGTGGAAAAACTCGCCTTCGCCGTCTACGACCAGGACCAGACGCCGCAAAGCCGCGCCTACCTGGAAGCTTTTCGCGGCTCTCGCTACTTCAGCGAGCAGCCGTCGATCCGCGATGCCGCAGAGCTGCATCGCCGTCTTCAGCGCTCGGAAATCAAATTGGCACTGGAGATCCCGCCAGGCTTTGGTCGCGACCTGTACGCCGGTCGCCAACCGACCGTGGCGGCCTGGCTCGATGGCGGCATGCCGTTTCGCGCCGAGACCAGTCGCAACTATGTAGAGGCCGTGCACCTGGCCAACATTGAACAACTGGCCGAGCAGAGCAGCCCTGCGCTGAATCGACAGTCAGCCGCCAAACTGGAAACCCGTTTCCGCTACAACCAGGATGTGGTGAGCGTCAACGCCATCGGGCCCGGGGTGATGGCGCTGATCCTCGCGTTCATTCCGGCCATGCTCACTGCGCTGGGGATCGTGCGGGAGAAAGAGCTCGGCTCGATCACCAACTTCTACGCCACGCCCCTGACCCGCCTGGAGTTTTTGCTGGGTAAACAGGCGCCGTATCTGGTGTTGAGCCTGATTAACCTCGCAGTCCTGACGGCCATGAACCGCTGGCTCTTTGGCGTGCCATTCAAGGGCAGTGCGTTGACCCTGGCCTTCGGCGGATTGCTGTACGTGCTGGCAACCACCAGCATGGGCCTGCTGATTTCGGCGTTCACCCGGACCCAGATCGCCGCCATCCTCGGCACCATGATCATCACCAGCCTGCCGACCATCCAGTTTTCCGGGCTGATCGTGCCGCGCTCATCCCTCGATGGCGCGGCAGCGGTCATGGGCATGCTGTTTCCGGCGGGTTACTTCCTCGATATCGCCGTCGGCACCTTCACCAAGGCGCTGGATATACGGCAGTTATGGCCGCAATGCCTGGCGCTGTTCGGGTTCTTTGTCGGGTTCACCGGGCTCAGCCTGGTCATGCTGAAAAAGCAGGAGGCCTGATGCACAAGCTCGCGCACATACTGCGCCTTGGCCTCAAGGAAATGAGCAGCCTGCAGCATGACAGCGTCTTGCTGCTGTTCCTGTTCTACGCCTTTACGGTGGCGATCTACATGCCGGCCGCAGGCTCGGTGATCGGTGTGCATAACGCCAGTGTGGCCATCGTGGACGAAGATCACAGCAACCTGTCGCGACAACTGGCCCAGAGCCTGCAACCCCCGGAATTCCAGCGTCCGGTGTTGTTACCTTACGGGCAACTGGATCAGGTGATGGACAGCGGCCAGTACACCTTTGTCATCAACGTGCCAGCCAGTTTCCAGGCGGATATGTTGGCCGGGCGCCAGCCTGCGGTGCAGGTCAATGTCGATGCCACGGCCATGAGCCAGGCGTTCATGGGTGCGGGTTACATCGCACGGATTTTCCAGCGCGAACTGTTGAACTACAGCGGCCAAAGCGACCCGACCGGCAAAGCCCCGGCCCTGCTGACCACCCGTTCGCTGTTCAATACCAATCTGGAAGGCGGCTGGTTCCTGGCGGTGATTCAGATCGTCAACAACATCACCATCCTCGCCATCATCTTGACTGGCACGGCACTGCTGCGCGAGCGCGAACATGGCACGCTCGACCACTTGCTGGTGCTGCCGCTGACAGCACTGGAAATCATGCTGGCGAAAATCTGGAGCAACATGCTGGTGGTGGTGCTGTGCACCTGGGCATCGCTGGAAATCATCGTCAAAGGCGCGCTGGGAGTGCCGCTGGCGGGTTCCATGACGTTGTTTTTGCTGGTGACCGCCGTGTATCTGTTCGCCAGCACGGCGCTGGGTATATTCCTCGCCACCCTGGCTCGTTCGACGCCCCAGTTCGGCCTGCTGGCCATTCCGGTGATTATTCCGATGTTGCTGCTGTCCGGCGGCAGTACACCGCTGGACAGCATGCCGCAATGGTTGCAATGGGTGATGCAGGGCTCGCCGTCGACGCACTTCGTCAGTCTCAGCGCCGCAATACTGTTTCGCGACGCCGGAGTCAGCGTGGTCTGGCCGGACTTACTGGCGCTGAGCGCCATTGGCTTGCTGTTCTTTGCGATTGCACTGAAGCGGTTTCGCAAAAGCCTGGCGTCCTGAACACTTCATGCAGCGAGGGGCTTGCCCCTGCGCCACAGTCTGTTTACTGGATGATCAGGTTATTGAACAACAGATCGTCAACCATCGGCTTGCCGGTCTCGTCATTCATCACTTGCTGGGTCTGCTTCAAGGCTTCCTGACGCAGCTTCTCTTTCGCTTCGACGTTGTTCATGGCTTCAGTGGTCTGCTGAGAAAACAACGCCACCAGCTGATTGCGAATCAACGGTTCGTTGGCCTTCACGGCCTTGACCGCGTCCTCGCCGGTTACCCGCAACGCCACATCGGCCTTGTAGACCTTGAGCTTCTGGGTGCCATCGAGCCCATAGTTACCCACGAACGGTGGGCTCAGGCTGATATAGCTGACTTTCGGCGCTTCGCCTTCTTTGGCTTCTTCGGCCATCGCTGCCACAGGCAGAGACAGGGCCAGCATCAACATGATCCACGCTTTCACAATTCGCTCCTCATCCGGTTTGCGGCCTAGCATAACCACCCGCAGCCCAAGCACAAAGCTTATGGCTGCCTATCAGGGCCGGGCATGCTCGTTGACCCGTTGACTCACACACCTACACTTATCGGCCATCACTCCCAAAGGAATAGCCCTGATGAAAGCCGTGCTGTGCAAAGCCTTCGGCCCTGCCGAATCGCTGGTGCTGGAAGAAGTCGCGAGTCCTGTCGCCAAGAAGAACGAAATCCTGCTGGACGTGCATGCGGCCGGGGTGAACTTCCCGGACACGCTGATCATCGAGGGCAAATACCAGTTCAAGCCACCCTTCCCGTTTTCGCCGGGCGGTGAAGCGGCTGGAGTGGTGAGCGCGGTGGGCGAAAAAGTCAGCCACCTCAAGGTCGGTGACCGGGTCATGGCACTGACCGGATGGGGCAGTTTTGCCGAGCAAGTCGCGGTGCCGGGCTACAACGTGCTGCCTATCCCGCCGTCGATGGACTTCAACACTGCCGCTGCCTTCAGCATGACCTACGGCACCTCGATGCACGCGTTGAAACAGCGCGGCAACCTGCAACCGGGGGAAACCCTGCTGGTGCTCGGCGCTTCGGGTGGTGTCGGCCTGGCCGCCGTGGAAATCGGTAAAGCCATGGGTGCCCGGGTCATCGCTGCCGCCAGCAGCGCCGAGAAACTCGCCGTGGCCAAGGCTGCCGGCGCCGATGAGCTGATCAACTACAGCGAAGCCAACCTCAAGGACGAAATCAAGCGCCTGACCGATGGCAACGGTGCCGACGTGATCTACGATCCGGTGGGTGGCGACCTGTTCGACCAGGCGATCCGCGCCATTGCCTGGAACGGCCGCCTGCTGGTGGTCGGTTTCGCCAGTGGACGCATCCCGGAACTGCCGGTGAACCTCGCCCTGCTCAAGGGTGCAGCCGTACTCGGAGTGTTCTGGGGCGCCTTTGCCCAACGCCAGCCACAAGACAACGCCGCCAACTTCCAGCAACTGTTTGGCTGGTTCGCCGAAGGCAAGCTCAAGCCTCTGGTGTCGCAGGTTTACCCGCTGGCTCAGGCGGCCAATGCCATCAATGATCTGGGCCAGCGCAAGGCCGTTGGAAAGGTGGTGGTGCGGGTACGGTGAACACGACTCCCTGCTACGCTTCGAGTCTGTTTACCCATCACAGGACGGAGGATGAGCATGATGCTGCGCAAGCTGTTATTGAGTCTGGCGGTCTTGCCTGCACTGTTGATTTCAATGCAGACATTGGCAAATCAGAATAACAAGGAGGTTCCGGGCTTGAAAAATGTCACCGTACTGATCGTCCGACACGCGGAAAAACCCGACCAGGGCATGGGACTCAGCCCTCGTGGCGAGCAGCGCGCCGAGGCGTATGCGCACTATTTCGACCCGCTGCAGTTGGGCAGCAAGAGCCTGGTACCGCAACGCCTGATCGCCACCAGCGACAGCAAGTCCAGCGCGCGACCACGGCTGACCCTGACACCGCTGTCGCAGCGTCTGCACCTTCCGATCGAGCAACCCTATGCCGATGAAGAAGTCGACAAACTGGTCAAATCGCTGGACAAGAATAACCAGGCCGCGGTCGTATTGATCGCCTGGCATCACGGGCATATCGACAATTTGATCGCAGCGTTCGGCGGCAACGGCCAAGCATTGACCGGGCAGAAATCCTGGCCGGAGGATGTGTATGACTGGCTGATCGTCTTGCGCTTCGACGACCAGGGGCAATTGGTCGAATCCCATAGCCAGAAGGTCCAGGAGCATCTGTTGCCCGGAGATGGCAGCTGATTATCCGGATCGTCCCTCTCTTGTATCTGAAGAGCGCATGTTCATAAAAGAACATGCGTTCTCGTTCATTTCTCTCGATTTCCTTGACAACAAGCGGTGCTTTTTTCGGTAACGAAACTGTAACATTCGCATCCGCAGTCAAAACAAGAAATCTGGAGCTCTTGAATGTTTGCTTTTTTTCGTCCCGCCGCCCATCAGGCTCCATTGCCTGAAGAACACGTAGACAGCACCTACCGGCGCCTTCGCTGGCAAATCTTCGCCGGGATCTTCTTTGGCTACGCCGGTTATTACCTGCTGCGCAAGAACTTCTCCCTGGCTATGCCGTACCTGATTGACGAAGGCTACACCCGTGGCCAGTTGGGTCTGGCGATGTCGGCGATCGCGATTGCCTACGGTTTGTCGAAGTTTTTGATGGGGCTGGTGTCCGACCGTTCCAACCCGCGCTACTTCCTGCCCTTCGGCTTGCTGGTATCGGCCGGAGTCATGTTCATTTTCGGTTTCGCACCGTGGGCAACGTCCAGCGTGACCATGATGTTCATCCTGTTGTTCATCAACGGCTGGGCCCAGGGCATGGGCTGGCCGCCGAGTGGCCGGACCATGGTGCATTGGTGGTCGCAGAAGGAACGCGGTGGCGTGGTGTCGGTCTGGAACGTCGCGCATAACGTCGGCGGTGGCCTGATCGGCCCGTTGTTCCTGCTTGGCATGGGCCTGTTCAACGACTGGCACGCGGCGTTCTACGTCCCCGCCGCCGTAGCGTTGCTGGTGGCCGTGTTCGCCTTCATGGTGATGCGCGATACCCCGCAGTCGGTAGGCCTGCCGCCCATCGAGAAGTACAAGAACGATTACCCGGAAGGCTACGACGCCAGCCACGAAGACGAATTCAGCGCCAAGGAAATCTTCGTCAAGTACGTGCTGCGCAACAAAATGCTCTGGTACATCGCCATGGCCAACGTCTTCGTCTACCTACTGCGCTACGGCGTGCTGGACTGGGCGCCGACCTACCTGAAGGAAGCCAAGCACTTCGACGTGGATAAAACCTCGTGGGCGTATTTCTTCTACGAATGGGCCGGTATTCCGGGCACGCTGTTGTGCGGCTGGATGTCTGACAAGATCTTCCGCGGCAACCGTGGCCTGACCGGCATGGTGTTCATGGCACTGGTGACCGTGGCGACTCTGGTTTACTGGCTGAACCCGGCCGGCAACCCGACCATCGACATGATCGCGCTGTTCTCCATCGGCTTCCTGATCTATGGCCCGGTGATGCTGATCGGTCTGCAAGCGCTGGAGCTGGCGCCGAAGAAAGCCGCCGGCACGGCTGCGGGTTTCACCGGTCTGTTCGGTTATCTGGGTGGCTCGGTCGCGGCCAGTGCAGCGATGGGCTACACCGTGGACCACTTTGGCTGGGATGGCGGTTTCGTGCTGCTGGTTGGCGCGTGCCTGCTGGCGATGGCTTGCCTGGCACCGACCTTGTGGCACAAGCAAGTCGCCAGTCAGGGTCGTGAAGCGCTCGCTTAAGCCTTGCAGCGCTTGAGTCGCGCCTCCAGATTCCGGTCTGGCATGGCGTGGCTGCGCAGGGCGTGTACGGTTTGCTCGACATAATCGCGAGTGGTGCCGTAACGCCCGCAAGCGCTTTCGAACACCTGGCTCAGCACATGGTCCGGCAAATTGCCGGCATAGCTGGGCAGGTGCCGCTCCAACACAAACCCCAATGCCTGAACCTTGCTGCCGTCTTCCAGCCGGCAATTGAGCCAGTGCGGGCGATAAGACGGCACCGGCATTTCGCGCTGCCACAAGGCAAACAGCGAGGCTTCCAATTGCTCTTCGGGCAACCGATAGGCAAAGCCGCTGCAAGACCCACCGCGATCCAGGCCAAACACCAGCCCCGGCATTTCCGGCGTACCACGGTGTTCGTGAGACCACAGGTACAAACCGCGATGGTAACCATGCACGCGTCCGCGCACCCGCTCGACGGCTGTGCATTCCGGGCGCCAGATCAATGAACCGTAAGCGAATAACCAGACCGGCCCGCCCTTGTGCCGGGCCATGGTGGCCTGCATCGAGCTGAGCAATTGTTCGTGAGTCAGCTGCGCGCCCAGATCGAGCCGCGGAGGGTAAGCCAGATTCAAACAAGCAGATTCAATGGCGGTCATGGCAAAGGGTGTTCAGTCCCACAAGTATTACAAGATGTAAGCAAGATTAATGTCATAGAACATATAGCAGTAAACGTAAAACGAAAAGTGCTAAAGGACGTATGACCCTTCTATATCAAGGACTGCGCCAATTAAGGAGTCTGATATATAGCCTAATACTCTTTGGGAAATATCTTAAATACCCGAATGAAATATGCATAAGCCTTGCGGCCGTTCAGAATCAACCGTCATTTAACAGATCTTTCTGACGTATTCGTCTGATACCCTGCCGCCCCTTCTTTGAATGCAGGCGTATAGCAGCCTCCAGAGGCGCAAGCCGAATTACCAATAGAGGTCGCAAGATGAAAAACCTGAAAATGTACGGGCTGCTGTTACTGGCGCTGGCCACTCCGGCGCTGGCAGTCGAAAGCCCGACTCAAGCAGACAAGGGCTTCTGGTACCTGCAAGGTAGCCTCTACACCAAACACTATTCGCCAGACCCCGATCACAATAACAATCAGGACCTGATCGGCCTTGAACGCAATGAAGCATCCGGCTGGCTGTTTGGTGCAGTGACTTTTCGTAACTCGTTCAGTCAGCGCTCGTATTACGCCTATGCGGGGAAGCGTTACGAGAGCGCCGACTATCCGGTGTATATAAAGCTGACCGGTGGATTACTCCAGGGTTACAGCGGCGAGTACAAGGACAAGATTCCGCTCAACCACTTCGGTGTCGCGCCCGTGATCATTCCATCACTGGGCGCTCATTACGGCCCGGTCGCCGCCGAGCTGGTTCTGCTCGGCTTTAACGCCGCGATGATCACCACCGGCGTGCGCTTCTAGGCAGGGTTGTTGGCTTGTGGACGGGGCGCGTAGGCGAAGACATCAGCGCGCATCTGATGCGCGTCCATCCCGGCATTGACCAGGGCGTCCAGCGTGCCGTAAACCATCGCCGGCGAACCGCTGGCGTACACATGCAGGGACTTCAGGTCGGGGAAATCCTCACAAACCGCCTCGTGCAGCATGCCGCAGCGCCCTTCCCAACCGCACAGATCGCTGACGACCTTGTGCAGGAACAGGTTGGGCAGCTTTAGCCATTCATCCCAATGTTCGATCTGATAGAAGTCTTCCGGCCGCCGCACGCCCCAGTACAGGTGCACCGGATGCTTGAAGCCCTTGGCCCGGCAATGCTCGATCAGGCTGTGGATTTGCCCCATGCCGGTACCCGCCGCCATCAACACCAGCGGGCAGTCAGGCAACTCGGCCAGATGCGTATCGCCGAAGGGCATTTCGATGCGCACCATGCGATTGCGCTGCAACTGCTCGATCAGGCTGAGCGCACTGGCTTCGCGCGCCAGCACATGCAGTTCCAGATCTCGTCCTGAATGCGGTGCAGAGGCCAGCGAGAAGGCGGATTTCTCGCCATTCTCGCGCTCGATCAGCAGGTACTGCCCGGCGTGATAGCGCGGCGGCTTGCCAGCCGGTGCCCGCAGTCGAACCCGCCAGGTATCACCGCCGACGTCTACGCATTCAGTGACCTGACACGACAGGCTGCGCACCGGTAGTTCTCCCAGCGCAAGGACGCCATCCCACAATACGATGCAGTCTTCCAGCGGCTCTGCTATGCAAGTGTAGAACTCACCGTGATCGCGCACATCGCCGGTCTGCTTGACCCGACCTTCGACCAGTAACGCCGCGCAAACGTGGCAGTTGCCATTACGGCAGCTTTGCGGGCACTCATAGCCCAAACGCCGCGCCCCATCGAGAATCCGCTCGCCGGGCAGTATCTCAAGCACTGCTCCGGACGGCTGCAAGGTTACACGCATCAATCTATTCCTAATTGATTCCAGATGGCATCGATCCGGCGTGTTACCGCCTCATCCTTGACGATTACCCGGCCCCACTCGCGGGTGGTTTCGCCGGGCCATTTATGCGTGGCATCGAGCCCCATCTTCGACCCCAGGCCGGAAATCGGCGAGGCGAAGTCGAGGTAGTCGATCGGCGTGTTATCGATCATCACCGTATCGCGCTTGGGGTCCATGCGCGTGGTGATGGCCCAGATCACGTCGTTCCAGTCGCGGGCGTTGATATCGTCGTCAGTGACGATAACGAACTTGGTGTACATGAACTGTCGTAAAAACGACCAGACACCGAGCATTACCCGCTTGGCATGGCCGGGGTACTGCTTTTTCATGGTCACGATAGCCATGCGGTACGAGCAGCCTTCAGGCGGCAGGTAGAAGTCGGTGATCTCCGGGAACTGCTTTTGCAGGATCGGCACGAACACTTCATTCAGCGCCACACCGAGAATCGCCGGCTCATCCGGTGGACGGCCGGTGTAGGTGCTGTGGTAAATCGGCTTGATACGGTGCGTGATGCGCTCGACGGTGAACACCGGGAAGCTGTCGACTTCGTTGTAATAGCCGGTGTGGTCGCCGTACGGACCTTCATCGGCCATTTCGCCTGGATGAATCACACCTTCAAGGATGATCTCGGCGGTGGCCGGCACTTGCAGGTCGTTGCCACGGCACTTCACAAGCTCGGTACGGTTACCGCGCAAGAGGCCAGCGAAGGCGTACTCGGACAGGCTGTCCGGTACCGGCGTTACCGCGCCGAGAATGGTTGCAGGATCGGCACCCAATGCCACGGACACCGGGAATGGCTGGCCCGGATATTTTTCGCACCACTCGCGATAGTCCAGCGCGCCGCCACGGTGGCTCAACCAGCGCATGATGACTTTGTTGCGGCCAATCACCTGCTGGCGATAGATGCCGAGGTTCTGGCGGTCCTTGTTCGGGCCTTTGGTGACTGTCAGGCCCCAGGTGATCAGCGGGCCGACGTCGCCGGGCCAGCAGGTCTGCACCGGCAGCATTGCCAGGTCGACGTCATCGCCTTCGATGACCACTTCCTGGCAGACCGCGTCCTTGACGACTTTCGGCGCCATGGCAATGATTTTGCGGAAGATCGGCAGCTTGGACCAGGCATCTTTCAGCCCCTTTGGCGGCTCGGGCTCTTTGAGGAAGGCCAGCAGTTTGCCAATCTCGCGTAGTTCGCTGACGGCTTCGGCGCCCATGCCCAGGGCAACGCGCTCAGGCGTACCGAACAGGTTGCCAAGCACGGGAATGTCATAACCGGTCGGGTTTTCGAACAGCAGCGCCGGGCCCTTGGCCCGCAAGGTGCGATCGCAGACCTCGGTCATTTCCAGCACTGGGGACACCGGAACCTGGATGCGCTTGAGCTCGCCGCGCTGTTCCAGGCCGCTGATAAAGTCGCGCAAGTCGCGATACTGCATGCGTTAGCCTCGTTTTGGCCATGGCGTTCGGGGGCATGAGTTTAGCCTCGAACCCACCCATTCAGAAGAGTGACCAGGCAAATCATCAACGGTCAGATAGCAAAAAGCCGGGTTTCCCCGGCTTTTGCTGGCCTGATCGACTTACTTGCGTTTCATCGACAGGAAGAACTCATCATTGGTCTTGGTCTGTTTCAGCTTGTCGACCAGGAACTCGATGGCAGACACTTCATCCATAGGATGCAGCAGCTTGCGCAGGATCCACATGCGCTGCAGCTCGTCGTCGGCAGTCAGCAACTCTTCGCGGCGGGTGCCGGACCGGTTGATGTTGATCGCCGGGAAGACGCGCTTTTCAGCGATCTTGCGATCCAGAGGCAGTTCCATGTTGCCGGTGCCCTTGAATTCTTCGTAGATCACTTCGTCCATCTTCGAGCCGGTTTCAACCAGCGCGGTAGCGATGATGGTCAGCGAGCCGCCTTCTTCGATGTTCCGTGCGGCACCGAAGAAACGCTTTGGTTTCTCCAGGGCGTGGGCATCGACACCACCGGTGAGGACCTTGCCGGAGCTCGGGATCACAGTGTTGTAGGCACGTGCCAGACGGGTGATGGAGTCGAGCAGGATGACCACGTCTTTCTTGTGTTCAACCAGGCGCTTGGCCTTCTCGATCACCATTTCGGCAACCTGCACGTGGCGGGTTGGCGGCTCGTCGAACGTCGAGGCAACCACTTCGCCGCGCACGGTGCGCTGCATTTCGGTTACTTCTTCCGGACGTTCGTCGATCAGCAGCACGATCAGATGAACTTCAGGGTTGTTACGCGCGATGTTGGCAGCGATGTTCTGCAGCATGATCGTCTTGCCCGCTTTTGGCGGAGCAACGATCAGACCGCGCTGGCCTTTACCGATCGGGGCGCACAGGTCGATGACACGACCGGTGAGGTCTTCGGTGGAACCGTTACCGGCTTCCATCTTCATGCGCACGGTCGGGAACAGCGGGGTCAGGTTCTCGAAGAGAATCTTGTTTTTCGCGTTCTCGGGACGATCGTAGTTGATCGTGTCGACCTTGAGCAGTGCGAAATAACGCTCGCCTTCCTTTGGAGGACGGATCTTGCCAACGATGGTGTCACCGGTGCGCAAGTTGAAGCGACGGATCTGGCTCGGCGAGACGTAGATATCGTCTGGGCCGGCAAGATAGGAGGCGTCTGCAGAGCGGAGAAAGCCGAAGCCGTCCTGGAGAATCTCCAGCACGCCATCACCGGAGATTTCCTCGCCGCTTTTCGCGTGCTTTTTCAGCAAGGAGAAAATCACATCCTGCTTGCGCGAACGGGCCATATTTTCTATGCCCATCTGTTCGGCCAATTCGAGCAGTTCGGTAATCGGCTTTTGCTTGAGTTCAGTCAGATTCATATAGGAATGACGTAATCATTTATGGAGGGGGGGAAATTAAGCTTTTGGCTTAATGAGGCCGCGCCGCAGAGAAGGCGACAGGATCGCGTACTTATTCGAAAAGGAGAGCGTCGGCGACGGCTTGCAGGGGGCGCTGGAGAAACCAGTGCGGGGCCGAATGTAACACCTGAGTTTCGGAGCGTCTAGCCCTGAATAACGAAAAAGCCCCGCTATTTGCGGGGCTTTTTGGATGACGCTTGCAACAACGCTTAGATGTTGGCGTCAAGGAAGGCAGCCAGTTGCGACTTCGACAGCGCGCCAACCTTGGTCGCTTCGACGTTGCCGTTCTTGAACAGCATCAGGGTCGGGATACCACGTACGCCGTGCTTGGCCGGGGTTTCCTGGTTTTCGTCGATGTTCAGCTTGGCAACGGTCAGCTTACCTTTGTAGGTTTCAGCGATTTCGTCCAGAACCGGAGCGATCATCTTGCATGGGCCACACCACTCAGCCCAGTAGTCGACCAGTACAGCACCTTCGGCCTTGAGTACGTCAGCTTCGAAGCTAGCGTCGCTAACGTGTTTGATAAGATCGCTGCTCATGGAAGTCTCCAGGTTGTAAGCAAAAAAACGTGGCCCATCATAGCCGCCCTTCCCTCGTTCAGGAAGCCGCAGATGATTGAGTCTCGCTATGGTGGTGCATGAGTTTGGGTATAGCTCAAGTCACGCCGTGGCGGGGGTCACGAAGGAGATTCCAGTGCGCAAGGCCGCGTTGCGCACATGCTCCTGCATAGCCTTCTGCGCGCCCCCCGAAGCCCGGCGGGCCAGCGCCCGGAGGATCTTGCGGTGTTCCTGCCAGGTTTCCATGGCCCGTTCGGCCCGGATAAACGGTAGTTTCTGGCTCTCCAGAAAGAGCTCGGCACTCGCCGTCAGAATGCTCAACATTGCCTGATTGCCACTGGCCAGCAGCACTCGCCGATGAAACTCGAAGTCCAGCCGCGCCGCCGCATCGAAGTCCCCGGCACGCAACTCGTCGCGCATCGCTGCGACGTTATCTTCAAGGGCATCGAGCTCATCGGCGCTCAATGTCACCGCCGCCAACCCCGCCGCAAAACCTTCCAGGGCATAGCGCAACTGAAAGATATCCACAGGCGAGGCTTGAGCCGCGAACGGCCAACTGACTCCCGACACTGCTGGGGATGGCTCGCCTGCCTGAACAAAAACCCCTTTGCCGGGCTGCACGCTGATCACCCCCAAGGCACTCAAGGATGACAACGCCTCACGCAACGACGCCCGACTCACGCCCAGTTGCAGTGCCAGGTCGCGCTGCGAAGGCAGCACGTCCCCCGGCCCGAAACCTTGTTCGGCAATCAGTTTACGGATGGCGTGCAGCGCCACTTCGGGTACGGCGCGGGAGATCGAATTCATGGTTTTTCAGACGAGCCAGACCAGTGAGCGGCTAGTTGTAAAGCTAATCGCCGAGTCAGGCAAGTCGTGCCCCACGGGGGTTCGAGCGCTTTGGGCGATGCCCGATCAAGGTGCGAAAACATCAGCAACTGTTCAGACCAGTAAGACCGACCAACGCTAGTAAATCCGTGGCCTTACAGGCATTTCGCCGAGGGTTGGCATGGCCTGTGCTCTGTCGATTCGCAGAAATCACTAGCCGAATCCGGAGATTTGCCATGACCCAGCGTTGCAGCGCCCTGCTCACTGCCCTGTTCGCCAGCCTGATGCTCTGTCAGCTCCCCGCCCATGCCGACGGCCTGGAGGATGTGGTCAAGCGCGGCACGCTCAAGGTCGCCGTGCCTCAGGACTTCCCGCCGTTTGGCTCGGTGGGTCCCGACATGAAACCCCGCGGCCTCGACATCGACACCGCCAAACTGCTGGCCGACCAGCTCAAGGTCAAACTCGAACTGACGCCGGTCAACAGCACCAACCGCATCCCGTTCCTGACCACCGGCAAGGTCGACCTGGTGATCTCCAGCCTCGGCAAAAACCCTGAGCGCGAGAAGGTCATCGACTTCTCCCGCGCCTACGCGCCCTTCTATCTCGCAGTGTTCGGCCCGCCAGACGTCGCCATCAACGGCCTGGATGACCTCAAGGGTAAAACCGTCAGCGTCACCCGTGGCGCCATCGAAGACATCGAGTTGACTGCCGTGGCCCCGCAAGGCGTGACCATCAAGCGCTTCGAAGACAACAACTCGACCGTCGCCGCTTACCTCGCAGGGCAAGTCGATCTGATCGCCAGCGGCAACGTGGTGATGGTGACCATCAGCGAGCGCAACCCGAAACGCATTCCGGCGCTGAAACTGAAGCTCAAGGATTCGCCGGTCTACGTCGGCGTGAACAAGAACGAGCCGGCGCTGCTGGACAAGGTCAACCAGATCCTCGCCACCGCCAGGACCGACGGCAGCCTCGAGAAAAATGCCCAAACCTGGCTCAAGCAGCCGCTACCGGCCGATCTCTGATCGTCGCGACGGCGCTTAATCGAGGAAACTGTCCATGGCCTATCAGTTCGACTTTTTACCGGTGGTGCACAACACCGACCTGCTGCTGCGCGGTGCGCTGTTCACCCTTGAGCTGACGGCCATCGGCGCACTGCTCGGGGTGAGCCTGGGGATTGTCGGCGCCGTGGTGCGGGCGTGGAACATCCGTCCGTTTGCCGGGATTTTCGGGATTTACGTCGAGTTGATCCGCAACACACCGTTTCTGGTGCAACTGTTCTTCATCTTCTTCGGCTTGCCGTCGCTGGGCCTGCAAATCTCCGAATGGCAGGCGGCGGTGTTGGCGATGGTGATCAACCTCGGCGCCTATTCGACGGAAATCATCCGCGCGGGCATTCAAGCGATCCCGCGTGGCCAGCTGGAAGCTGCGGCAGCCTTGGCGATGAGCCGCTTCGAAGCCTTCCGCCATGTGGTGCTGCTGCCGGCGCTGGGCAAGGTCTGGCCAGCCCTGAGCAGCCAGATCATCATCGTCATGCTCGGTTCGGCAGTGTGCTCACAGATCGCCACGCAAGAGCTGAGTTTTGCCGCCAACTTCATTCAGTCGCGCAACTTCCGCGCCTTCGAAACCTACGCCCTGACCACGCTGGTCTACCTGTGCATGGCCTTGTTGATCCGCCAGCTACTGAACTGGATTGGGCGACGCTACATTGCGAGGAACGACCAATGAGCGATTTCACCTTCTGGGACATCGTCCGCAACCTGCTCACCGGCCTGCAATGGACCCTGGCGCTGTCGCTGGTAGCGTTTATCGGTGGCGGGCTGATCGGCTTGCTGATCATGACCCTGCGTATCTCGAAAAACTCTCTGCCACGAGGCTTCGCCCGTACCTACATTGAGCTGTTCCAGGGCACACCACTGCTGATGCAGCTGTTCCTGGTGTTTTTCGGCGTAGCGCTGCTGGGGATCGAGATTTCGCCGTGGCTGGCGGCGGCGATTGCCTTGACGCTGTTTACCAGCGCTTACCTGGCGGAGATCTGGCGCGGCTGCGTCGACTCGATCGCCAACGGGCAGTGGGAAGCGTCGGCGAGCCTGGCGCTCAATCCTTTTGAACAACTGCGCTACGTGATCCTGCCGCAAGCCCTGCGCATTGCCGTGGCACCGACCGTGGGCTTCTCGGTGCAGGTGGTCAAGGGCACGGCGGTGACCTCGATCATCGGCTTCACCGAACTCACCAAAACCGGCGGCATGCTCGCCAATGCAACCTTCGAACCCTTCATGGTCTACGGCCTCGTGGCGCTCGGTTACTTCCTGCTCTGCTACCCGTTGTCCCTCAGTGCCCGCTACCTGGAAAGGAGACTGCATGCCTCTGCTTAGAATTTCCGCCCTGCATAAATATTATGGTGATCACCATGTGCTCAAAGGCATCGACCTGAGCGTCGACGAAGGCCAGGTGGTGGCGATCATCGGGCGTAGCGGCTCGGGGAAATCGACCCTGCTGCGCACCTTGAACGGCCTGGAGTCAATCAACGACGGGGTGATCGAAGTCGACGGCGAATACCTCGACGCCGCCCGCGCCGACCTGCGCAGCCTGCGGCAGAAGGTCGGCATGGTGTTTCAGCAATTCAACCTGTTCCCGCATCTGACGGTGGGCGAAAACGTCATGCTCGCACCGCAGGTGGTGCAGAAAGTCTCCAAGACCAAAGCCGCCGAACTGGCGCGACAGATGCTGGAGCGGGTCGGGCTCGCGGAGAAATTCGATGCGTTCCCGGATCGACTGTCCGGCGGTCAGCAACAGCGTGTAGCGATTGCCCGGGCCCTGGCAATGTCGCCGAAAGTGCTGCTGTGCGACGAAATCACCTCGGCACTTGATCCCGAGCTGGTCAACGAGGTGCTGAGCGTGGTCCGGCAACTGGCCAGGGATGGAATGACGCTGATCATGGTCACCCACGAAATGCGCTTCGCCCGTGAAGTCGGCGACAAACTGGTGTTCATGCACCAGGGCAAGGTGCATGAGGTGGGCGATCCGAAAGTGTTGTTTGCCAATCCGAAGACGCCAGAGCTGGCGAATTTCATCGGCACCGTTGAGGCGACTGCCTGAAGCCTTGTGGCGAGGGAGCTTGCTCCCGCTCGACTGCGCAGCAGTCGTAAGGCCTGCAGATGCGGTCTGCCTGGTAGAAATCGGGCCCACCATTGAGGACCGCTTCGCGCTCCAGCGGGAGCAAGCTCCCTCGCCACAGGGGATAGACGCTCGAGCCACCGAGTTTCGTGCGTCATATCAATGCTTTAATTCGTGCGCGTTGGCGGCAGCGGTTGATCGTGGCAGGATGTCGAGGTTATCGACCGAGACCCCCTCACCATGCCTCAATCCCAAGCCAAGAATCTGTCCCTGATCGCCGCTATAGACCTGGGCTCGAACAGCTTTCATATGGTCGTGGCCAAGGCCCTGCACAATGAAATCCGTATTCTCGAGCGGCTTGGCGAGAAGGTTCAGTTGGCCGCGGGGATCGACGAAGAGCGCCAACTTACCGAGGAATCCATGCAGCGCGGGCTCGATTGCCTGAAGCGCTTTGCCCAACTGATCAACGGCATGCCACCGGGCGCCGTGCGGATCGTCGGCACCAACGCCCTGCGTGAGGCGCGCAACCGTGGCGAATTCATCCGCCGCGCCGAAGAAATCCTCGGTCACCCGGTAGAAGTCATCTCCGGTCGTGAAGAAGCCCGCCTGATCTACCTTGGCGTCTCCCACACCCTCGCCGACACACCGGGCAAGCGTCTGGTGGCCGACATCGGCGGTGGCAGTACCGAATTCATCATCGGCCAGCGCTTCGAGCCGTTGCTGCGCGAAAGCCTGCAAATGGGCTGCGTCAGCTACACCCAGCGCTATTTCCGCGACGGCAAGATCACCCCGGCCCGTTACGCCCAGGCCTACACGGCGGCGCGGCTGGAGATCATGAGCATCGAGCACGCCCTGCACCGCCTGACCTGGGATGAAGCGATCGGCTCCTCGGGCACCATCCGTGCCATTGGTCTGGCGCTGAAGGCGGGTGGCCACGGGACTGGCGAGGTCAATGCCGAAGGTCTGTCCTGGCTCAAGCGCAAGCTGATCAAACTCGGCGACGTTGAAAAAATCGATTTCGAAGGCATCAAACCGGATCGCCGGGCAATTTTTCCGGCTGGCCTGGCGATTCTCGAAGCAATCTTCGACGCTCTCGAACTGCAGCGCATGGATCACTGTGAAGGCGCTCTGCGTGAAGGCGTGCTCTATGACCTACTGGGCCGTCATCACCACGAAGACGTCCGCGAGCGCACCCTCAGCTCGCTCATGGAGCGTTACCACGTCGACGTGGGACAGGCCGACCGCGTCGAACGCAAAGCGCTTCACGCATTCGACCAGGTGGCCGATGACTGGGACCTGAATGACGGCGTCTGGCGCGACTTGCTGGGCTGGGCCGCCAAAGTCCACGAAGTCGGGCTGGATATCGCCCACTATCAATTCCACAAGCACGGCGCCTACCTGATCGAGCACTCCGATCTGGCCGGTTTTTCCCGTGAAGACCAGCTGATGCTGGCGCTGCTGGTACGCGGCCACCGCCGCAACATTCCCAAGGACAGGTTTGCCGAGTTCGGCGATGACGGCATCAAGCTGATTCGCCTCTGCGTGCTGCTGCGCTTCGCGATTCTGTTCCATCACATCCGCGGCACCCAAAAGATGCCGCAGGTCACCTTGCAGGCCAACGGCGACACCCTGGATGTGCTGTTCCCGGAGAACTGGCTGGACGAAAACCAGCTGACCCAGGCCGACTTCGCGCTGGAAGCGGAATGGCTGACCCGCGTTAACTTCGTGCTTAACGTTCGCTAAAGGCCCGTTAAAACACGATCCCGTAGGAGCACGGCTTGGTGCGGGGGGCGTTCCGACGATGGCGTCTGTGAGATCGCCATCGCCGGCAAGCCGTGCTCCTACGGCGTTAACTCACACTCAGAATCGGGCTACCCAAACGCTCCAGCAAGGTTGCCTGGGCGCTGCGCGGGTTCTGGTTGCCGGTCGGTGTGTTGCGGATGTAACGGCCGTCCGGCTGCAGGCTCCAGCTGTGGGTGTTATCGGTGAGGTAAAGCTCCAGCTCTTTCTTGACCCGGGTAATCAGCTTCTTGCCTTCCACCGGGAAGCAGGTCTCGACGCGTTTATCGAGGTTGCGCTCCATCCAGTCGGCACTCGACAGGAACATCTGCTCTTCACCGCCGTTGAGGAAGTAGAAGACCCGCGTGTGTTCCAGGAAGCGACCGATGATCGAGCGCACGTGGATGTTGTGCGAAACCCCGGCGATACCCGGCCGCAGGCAGCACATGCCGCGTATCACCAGATCGATCCGCACCCCGGACTGGCTGGCCTTGTACAGCGCGCGGATGACTTTAGGGTCGGTCAGCGAGTTGAACTTGGCGATGATGTGCGCCGGTTTGCCATCAAGGGCGAACTGGGTTTCCCGGGCAATCATGTCGAGCATGCCCTTCTTCAGCGTGAACGGCGCGTGCAGCAGTTTCTTCATGCGCAGGGTTTTACCCATGCCGATCAACTGGCTGAACAGTTTGCCGACGTCTTCGCACAAGGCGTCGTCGGACGTCAGCAGGCTGTAGTCGGTGTACAGGCGGGCGTTGGCGGCGTGGTAGTTGCCGGTGCCCAAGTGGGCGTAGCGGACAATCTCTCCAGCCTCGCGGCGCAGGATCAGCATCATCTTGGCGTGGGTCTTGAAGCCCACCACGCCGTAGATCACCACCGCGCCGGCCGCTTGCAGGCGGCTGGCCAGTTGCAGGTTGGACTCTTCGTCGAACCGCGCACGCAATTCGATCACCGCGGTGACCTCCTTGCCGTTACGCGCTGCGTCGACCAGGGCGTCGACGATTTCCGAGTTGGCGCCGCTGCGGTAAAGGGTCTGACGGACCGCCAACACGTGCGGGTCCTTGGCCGCCTGGCGCAGCAAATCGACCACCGGGGTGAAGGACTCGAACGGGTGCAGCAGCAGAATGTCCTGCTTGCTGATCACGCTGAAAATGTTCTCGCTGTTCTGCAGCAGTTTCGGGATCTGCGGGGTGAACGGCGTGTATTGCAGCTCCGGGTGACTGTCCAGGCCGGTGATGCTGAACAGCCGCGTCAGGTTGACCGGACCGTTGACCTGATACAGCTCGGTCTCGCTCAGGTTGAACTGCTTGAGCAGGTAGTCGGACAGGTGTTTCGGGCAGGTGTCCGCGACTTCCAGACGCACCGCGTCACCATAACGACGGGAGAACAGCTCACCGCGCAGCGCGCGGGCCAGGTCTTCGACGTCTTCGGTGTCGACCGCCAGGTCTGCGTTTCGGGTCAGGCGGAACTGGTAGCAGCCCTTGACCTTCATGCCCTGGAACAGGTCGTCGGCGTGAGCGTGGATCATCGACGACAGGAACACATAGTTGTCGCCGGTGCCACCGACTTCTTCCGGCACCTTGATCACACGCGGCAGCAAACGCGGGGCCGGGATGATCGCCAGACCGGAATCGCGACCGAACGCATCGATACCTTCAAGTTCGACGATGAAGTTCAGGCTCTTGTTCACCAGCAACGGGAACGGGTGCGTCGGGTCGAGACCGATCGGGGTGATGATCGGCGCGATCTCGTCGCGGAAATAGCGGCGCACCCAAGTCTTGAGTTTAGTGGTCCAGTAGCGGCGACGGATGAAGCGGACCTGATGTTTTTCCAGTTCCGGCAGCAGGATGTCGTTGAGGATCGCGTATTGGCGATCGACGTGGCCGTGCACCAGATCGCTGATACGCGCCAGCGCCTGATGCGGTTGCAGGCCGTCGGCCCCGGCTTGTTCACGGGCGAAGGTGATCTGTTTCTTGAGCCCGGCAACACGAATCTCGAAGAACTCGTCCAGGTTGCTGGAGAAGATCAGCAGAAACTTCAGCCGTTCCAGCAAGGGATAGGACTCATCCAGCGCCTGCTCCAGCACGCGGATGTTGAACTGCAGTTGCGACAGTTCGCGATGGATGTACAGGCTGCTGTCATCCAGACCCGGAATCGCGACTGCCGGCGCCACCGGTGCAGCTTCGGCTACCACCACCGCGGGCGGGGCAGGCTCCAGCGCAGGCTCGATTTCGACGACAGGCTCAACCAGGGGTTGAGCTTCTTTTACGGCAACTTCAGTAAGTCCTTCGGTATTCATCGGATGTTCCTGGGAGGGCTATTGTTGCTCTCGTAACAATTGAGCGGCACGTACGGCAAAGTAAGTCAGGATGCCATCAGCCCCAGCACGTTTAAAAGCGGTCAGGGACTCTAGAATAACCCCTTCGCTCAACCAGCCATTCTGGATCGCAGCCATGTGCATCGCGTATTCACCGCTGACCTGATAGACAAAGGTCGGCACTTTAAATTCTTCTTTGACCCGGTAAAGGATGTCCAGGTACGGCATGCCTGGCTTGACCATGACCATATCCGCGCCTTCTGACAAGTCCGCCGCCACTTCGTGCAGGGCTTCGTTGCCGTTGGCCGGGTCCATTTGATAGGACGCCTTGTTGGCCTTGCCCAGGTTCAGCGCCGAACCCACCGCATCGCGGAACGGACCGTAATAGGCGCTGGCGTACTTGGCCGAGTAAGCCATGATCCGCACGTTGACGTGACCGGCCAGCTCCAGCGCTTCACGAATCGCCTGGATGCGGCCGTCCATCATGTCCGACGGAGCCACCACCTGCGCACCGGCAGCGGCGTGGGACAAGGCCTGTTTGACCAGCGCATCGACGGTGACGTCGTTCTGCACATACCCTTCTTCATCCAGAATACCGTCCTGACCGTGGGTGGTGAACGGGTCCAGCGCTACGTCGGTAATCACCCCCAGCTCCGGGAAGCGTGCACGCAGGGCACGGGTGGCACGCTGGGCGATACCCTCCGGGTTCCACGCCTCGGCAGCGTCGAGGGATTTGAGTTCGGCCGGGGTCACCGGGAACAGCGCCACGGCTGGAATGCCCAGCTCGACCCACCGGGCCGCTTCTTCAAGCAACAGGTCGATCGTCAGGCGTTCGACACCTGGCATCGAGGTAACCGCTTCGCGACGGTTTTCGCCGTCGAGCACGAAGACCGGAAGAATCAGGTCATTGGTGGTCAGGACGTTTTCACGGACCAGACGACGAGAAAATTCATCACGACGGTTGCGACGCAGGCGGGTTGCAGGAAACAAACGATTGGCGGGGGTAAAGCTCACGGCAGACTCCTGAGCCCGCGCTGACGGGCGAGCGTGACAGTTATAAGCGGTCATTATGACCAACACATTACAGTTATGTGCACCCCTGCGACCTGTAGTCGCAACCATTGTCCTTGTAGGAAATGTTCACGTCGAGACACATTTCGACACTTTCCTGAATGTGCCTGAAGGGTTAGGCTGCGCGTTCATTTCGCCAGCACCCAGACAATGCTCCAACAATTTCTGCATGACTTCGGCTACTTTGCCCTTTTCCTCGGGACGTTCTTCGAAGGCGAAACCATTCTGGTACTCGCAGGCTTCCTCGCGTTCCGCGGATACATGGACATCAACCTGGTGGTAATCGTGGCGTTCTTCGGCAGTTACGCCGGCGATCAGCTGTGGTACTTCCTGGGGCGCAAGCACGGCCGCAAACTGCTGGCGCGCAAACCACGCTGGCAACTGATGGGTGATCGGGCGCTGGAGCATATCCGCAAGCACCCGGACATCTGGGTGCTGAGCTTTCGCTTCGTCTACGGCCTGCGCACGGTGATGCCCGTGGCCATCGGCCTGTCGGGTTACCCGCCGGGACGCTACCTGATACTCAATGGTATTGGTGCAGCGATCTGGGCCAGTGCCCTGGCGGCTGCCGCTTACCACTTTGGCGCGGTGCTCGAAGGCATGCTCGGCAGCGTCAAGAAGTACGAACTGTGGGTACTCGGCGCCCTGCTGGTGCTGGGCTTCTGCCTGTGGCTGCGCCGGCGTTTCAAGAATGCTCGCCTCGCCAAGCAGATCTACGAAGACGATCAGCTCCTGCAAGCTGAAAAGGCCAAGAGCAGCGAACCTACGACGCCAGTCGAGTGATGCGGTTTTTGCAGCAGTAGAGACCGATGCCGCTGAGCAGGCTGTAACTGAGCAGGCCGATCCAGCCCACCGCGCTGGCCGGCCATAGCCCGACCAGCGGCGCCAGCCAGACCAGCGGTAGATTCAGCGCCAGCCGCAGCAACTCCAGTTTCAACGCCTGCGGGCGATTCTCCAGGGCCACGCCCAGCACAAACAAACCCAGCGCCACCGCCCCCCAGCCCAACACCAGGGCCGCGGTCGGCAAGCTTCGCTGCAGATTCATCAGGTAGCTACCCAGCGCGATGTACAAGCAAAACTGCAGCGCGATATACACCTGCTGTCGTCCGTCCAGCGGCACCTCGAATTTGCGGAACTGACTCAGGTCCGGCTTGTTCATCGGGTACTTCGCCGCCACGTCTGCCGGCCGCCAACCGGTGCGCATGAACCAGATTCGCAGCTTGTCCCACCAGCGTTCGGCGCGTCGTGCATCGGCCCATAACTGCGCATAGAACTGCACATTCGCCCACAACGGATTCCAGCTCGCCAACGGTGTGGTCACGCCAAAAATCACCGGTTCGTTGTCGTCCTCTTCCTGGAACGAGCCAAACAGCCGATCCCAGATAATGAACACCCCACCGTAGTTGCGATCCATGTAGAGCGCGTTCTGCGCATGGTGAGCCCGATGGTTGGAGGGCGTGACGAAGAACCATTCGAACCAGCCGAGCTTGGGGATGTGCTTGGTGTGAACCCAGAATTGATACAACAGGTTCAGCGCCGCGACGCTGACGAACACCAGCAGCGGCACGCCAAGTACCGCCATCGGCAGGTAGAAAATCCAGCTCAGCAGGAACCCGGTGCTGGTCTGGCGCAACGCCGTGGAGAGGTTGTAGTCCTCGCTTTGGTGATGCACCGAATGCGCCGCCCAAAGGATGTTGCGCTCATGCCCCATGCGGTGCAGCCAGTAGTAGCAGAAGTCATAGAGGACAAAGGCGAACACCCAGACCCAAATGCTCTCGGCCGACAGCTCGAACAACGCCAGGTGCTTCAGCGCAAACGCGTACGTCACCAGCCCCACACCTTTGGTCAGCAGGCCGGTGGTGGTCGACAACACGCCGGTGCTGAGGCTGTTGATCGCATCGGCCAGGCGATAATTACGCACCCCGCGCCAACGATCCGCCAGCAGCTCGACGGCAATCAACACGAAGAAAAACGGCACCGCATACAGAATGAAGTCCATGACGCGACCTGATCGCAATGGTGATGACTGATCCTAGGTGTAGCCGTGAAATAACCCTATGGCAACGAGTGACAAATTAGTGGACATTTAACGCCATGAAACTGGAGAAGAACCCATGAGCAAAAAAGTTGCAGTGATACTTTCCGGCTGTGGCGTGTATGACGGCGCCGAGATCCACGAAAGCGTGATGACCCTGCTGCGCCTCGACCAACGCGGCGCGCAGGTGCAATGTTTCGCCCCTGATATCACGCAATTGCATGTGATCAACCACCTGACGGGCAAAGAAATGCCCGAGTCGCGCAACGTGCTGGTGGAGTCGGCGCGCATTGCCCGCGGGCAAGTGAAAGACCTGCGCGAGGCCAACGCCGAAGACTTCGATGCGTTGATCGTGCCCGGTGGTTTTGGTGCGGCGAAGAACCTGTCCAACTTCGCCATCGAAGGCGCCGGTTGCAGCATTCAGCCCGATGTCCTGGCGCTGGCCGAAGCCTTTGCCGAAGCCGGCAAACCGGTTGGCCTGATCTGCATCTCGCCGGCGTTGGCGGCGAAAATCTACGGCCCGGGCGTGACCTGCACCATCGGCAACGACGCCGACACCGCCGCCGCCATGACCCGTATGGGCGCGACCCATGTCGATTGCGCCGTCGGCGAGATCATCGAAGACAAGGCACGCAAACTGGTCAGCACTCCGGCCTACATGCTGGCGCAATCAATCAGCGAAGCGGCTTCAGGGATCAACAAGCTGGTTGATCGGGTACTGGAACTGACTCACGAGAATGCGTAAACCTTCTCTGACAGTCGAGAGCTTTGTGGCGAGGGGGCTTGTCGGCCCCCCGCACCGCCCCGTTCGACTGCGAAGCAGTCGTAAAACCACCCAACGCAATCATCCTGAGAAACCGCGTTGCCGGTATTAGGGCCGCTTCGCGCCCCAACGGGGGCAAGCCCCCTCGCCACAGAACGGTGTGCTGATCAGGTTTTTCGGGATAGCCGGGTGATGATCCGGTCCAGCGCATTGGCGAACGCCTGCTTCTCCCGGTCGCCAAACGGCGCTGGCCCACCCCCCATTTGACCCTGCTCGCGCAGGTCGGTGAACAGATTACGCACCGCCAGCCGATCGCCCATGTTCTGCACATCGAACTCCTTGCCCCGCGGATCCAGCGCGGCAACGCCTTTTTTCACCAAGCGGTCGGCCAGCGGCACATCGCTGCAAATCACCAACTCACCCGGGACTGCGTGCTCCACCAGGTAATCGTCGGCTGCATCCGGGCCGCTCGGCACCACGATCAACTTCACCAGGGCCAGGCCCGGCTTGATCTGCGGCTGCCCGGCCACCATCACCACCTCAAACTGGCGCTTGAGCGCAAACTTCACCACCAGGTCCTTGGCTGCACGAGGGCAGGCGTCGGCATCGATCCAGACACGCATTGTGTTTACCTCTTTCAAAAGCATCGCGGGCAAGCCTTGCTCCTACAGGGTTTCCTGTCGTGCCACAAACACGTGAACGACACGAATCCGTAGGAGCAAGGCTTGCCCGCGATAATGAGCGCAGCGAATACGGTTAAGAGACTTGCACCCGCCGCTTCTCCGTCATGCGACTACGGCTATACAGCACGACAATCGCCAGAATCGCCACCGCCTGTGCACCCAGCGAATAGGCGTCAGCGTGAATCCCCAGCCAGTCGAAGTCAAAGAATGGCACCGGACGAGTGCCGAAGATCCCGGCCTCCTGCAAGGCCTTGACGCCATGCCCGGCAAACACCACCGACAACGCGCAGAGCAAACCGGCGTTGATCCCGAAGAACAGCGCCAGCGGCAGTTTCGCCGAGCCGCGCAGGATCACCCAGGCCAGACCGATCAACAGCACCAGCGCCGTGGCGCCACCTGCCAATACCGCGTTATGCCCGGCCGGGCCGGCTTGCAGCCACAGGGTTTCGTAAAACAGCACCACTTCGAACAGCTCGCGGTAGACCGAGAAAAACGCCAGTGCCGCAAACCCGAAACGCCCACCGCCGCTGACCAGGCTGCTCTTGATGTAATCCTGCCAGGCCGCCGCGTGGCGACGGTCGTGCATCCACACCCCGAGCCAGAGCACCATGACACTGGCAAACAACGCGGTGCAGCCTTCCAGCAACTCGCGCTGGGCACCGCTGACATCGATCACGTACGCCGCCAGCGCCCAGGTCGCCAGACCGGCCACCAGCGCCAATCCCCAACCGATGTTGACGCTGCGAATCACCGACTGCTGACCGGTGTTGCGCAAGAACGCCAGCACCGCAGCCAGGACCAGAATCGCTTCCAGCCCTTCGCGCAACAGAATCAGCAAGCCGGAGACATAGCTCAGCGACCAGCTCAAACCATCGCTGCCCAGCAGGTCCGCGGACTCCTTCAGCTTGGTTTTGGCAAACGCCAGCCGTTGCTCGACTTGCTCGATCGGCAGCCCGTCCTGCAACGACTGACGGTAAGCCATCAGGGATTTTTCAGTGTCTTTACGCGCCACGGCGTTGACGTTGTCCAGTGAGCTTTCGACCAGCTCGAAGCCCTCCAGGTACGCCGCTACCGAGAGGTCATAAGCCTGCTCGCGCTCGCCGGCACGGTACGCGGCCAGACTCTTGTCGAGGGTCGCGGCGGTGTAATCGAGCAACTGCGCCGGGCCACGCTTGACCTGCGGCGGTTGGGCGCGCTGAGCGCGGAACGTGGCGGCTGCCTGAGGGCCTTCGGCCGCCAGCACTTCCATCGGGGTCTGCCGGGCAAGGTCGGCAAGGTTGAAGTTCTTTTCACTTTTGGCCGCAGCCGGATCGGCGCTGAACGCGGCGATGTAGGTCGCCAGATCCCAGCGCTGACGCTCGTCGAGTTGATCGGCGAAGGCTGGCATGTCCGTGCCTTCGATGCCCTGCCCCAACGTGCTGTAGATCGCGTACAGGCTCAGGCGGTCGAGCCGCGTGGCATCACGCAGATTGGCCGGTGGCGGCGTCAGGCCAACACCTGCAGGACCATCACCGGCACCGGCGTCGCCATGGCACACCGAGCAGTGCTGCGCGTACAACGGCGCACCGCGCGTGGGATCCGGGGTAATGATCGGTGCCTGACTGACTTCATACGCCACCGCCAGTTTCGCGCCCAATTGCCGCGCCTGTCGGGCCACCTCCGCACCGTCCCGACGCTGGGTCACCGCGTTGCGCAGATTGCTCACGCCCTGCTCAATTTCCGCTCGCTCGGGTTTGGCCGGCAGCGCAACAATCAGCCCCTGCAAGACGCCAAGAAACTCCAGCTGTTCGCGGTACTCGCCGTCATCGATGACCTGGCCCGCCTCCACGGTCGCCGGATAATCGGCACCGATGTAATCGAGTAAATGCAGTGCCTGTGGCGCACCTTCCAGCGTGTCGGCCAGCAGGTTGAAACTGCACAGGGCAAACAAAGGGAACACCAGCCAGGCCAGGAAACGGGACGGGGCAGTCATGAATGAATCTCAATTGATAATACGAAGTAACACATTGTTCACTCTCAATGCTTTCCGCTCAAGCTTTGTCGTCCACAGTTCGAGGATTCGGACACCTCCCAGATGATGGCACCTCTAGAAAAAATGAAATTAAAAAGCCATTACATGGCCAGTATCCGCGCCTATAATGCCGCGCCCTCGTTATTGCGATCGGGCATTTAAGCTCCTCTTTTTATGAGGATTTGGCATGGAAAGCCATTTTCCCTGTCGATTGGTTCACCCAGCCCGACCAGCACGCTCGGCTGTTTAAACTCAGGGAAGAAGTACTCATGGCATCCCGCGCCCTCACCTCGATCGCGCTCAGCGCAGTCACTTTGCTTGCCGGTTGTTCGGCCTTTCGCAGCTACGACACAGAACTGCAGCAAACCAACCAGCAGTTGGCCAGCGGTCACGTCGACGCCGCACTGACACTGCTGGAAAAGAACAACACAGGTGAAAACAAGGACCTGCTCTATTACTTCGAGAAAGGTGAACTGCTGCGCGCCAAGGGTGACCTGACCGGCAGCCAGACCGCCTGGAGAAGCGCGGACCAGGTCGTCGGTACCTGGGAAGAGTCGGTCAAGCTGGACACCGACAAATACCTGACCCAGTTCGGCAGCTTTCTGGTCAATGACAAGGTCCGCCGCTACGAAGGCTATGACTACGAAAAAGTCATGCTGACCACGCAAATGGCCTTGAACCTGCTGGCGGTGAACGATTTCGACGGTGCCCGTACCGAAATCAAGAAAACCCACGAACGTGAAGCGGTGATCGCCGAACTGCGCGACAAGGAATACCTCAAGCGCGAGGACGAGGCCGAGAAGCAAGGCGTCAAGACTCAGTACAAGGACCTGCAGGGTTACCCGGTGGCGAGTCTCGACGCGCCTGAAGTGGTCGGCCTGAAGAACAGCTATCAGAGCGCATTCAGTCATTACCTGGCCGGTTTCGTCTACGAAGCCCTGGGTGAAAAAGACCTGGCCGCGCCGGGCTATCGCAAAGCCGCCGAACTGCGCCCCAACACGCCGTTGCTCGAACAAGCGCTGCTGAACCTGGACAAGCCGGCTGGCAAAAGCGAAGAAAGCGACATTCTGATCGTCGTGCAAAGCGGCCTCGCGCCGGCCCGCGACTCGATTCGCATCCCGCTGCCACTGCCGATCAGCAACAACGTGGTGATCACGCCGTTGTCATTCCCGGTGATCAAGCCTGACACCTCGACCGTGACGTACGCGCAGATCGGCGTCGACGGCCAGCAACAGAACCTGACCCAGCTCAACAGCACTACGGCCATGTCCCGCCGCGCACTGCGTGACGATATGCCCGGGATCATCCTGCGCACCACCGTCCGCGCGATAACTCGCGCTGTGGCGCAAAAGAAGATCAACGAGACCAATCCACTGGCCGGCCTGGCCGTAGGTATTTCGTCGGCGGTGATGGAAGGGGCGGATACCCGCACCTGGCGCACCCTGCCCGACAACACCCAGGTGGTGCGCCTACGCCTGGCCAAAGGCGAGCATCAACTGAGCCTGCCAAACGCTCTGGGCGGTTCGCGAATCACGGTCAAGGTCGATCAGCGCTTCCAGGTGATCAGCCTGCGTACGGTGGGCAATCAGGTGTTCGCCAGTGGCGCCGCCGCCCACGTGATCCCTAGCGCCACCCCGCAAGTCGTGGCCAGCGTCAACCAACCTTAAGCGGAGCTTCTCCATGCGTTTCAAACTGATTGCTGTCGCCACCCTGGCTCTGCTGGCCGGTTGCGCCACCCCACCGCCACCTGCGCCTGGCAGTGCCGCGAGCACAGTCGTGGTGGTGAACAAGTTCAACAACATCGCCATCGGCGCGATGCGGGTCGCCCGTGAAAACGGTTTCCTGACCGTCAAGGTCGCGCTGAACAACACCAGCCACACCAACATGACGATGTACTACCGCTTCGTCTGGCTGGGCGATGACGGCTTCCCGGTGGCCGATGAAGAAAGCTGGAAAACCCTGAACCTGTATGCCGCGCAGGCCACGTTCCTGCCAGCCATCGCGCCTGTCCCCAAGGCCACCGACTTCCGCCTTGAAGTCAAAACCCCTTAAGCCCCCCTATTTCGTGACAGAGAGACACTCCCATGTTTGCACGCTTTTCGTTCCTCGCCGTGGTCGCCCTTCTGGCCAGCGGCTGCGCCAACAACTCGCCGGTCCTGGGCGGGAAAAACATCGGTTACGGCGACAGCAAGGCTGTGGAGCTGGTGACCAACGAGTTCGGTTCCACTGACCTGCAGATGATCGCGGAATCCATGACCCGCTCTCTGGCCCAGTCCGGCATCTTGCAGGGCCGCCCGGTCGTGCAGGTCTACGACGTGAAGAACAAGACCAGCGAATACATCGATACCCGCGAAATCACCACCAGCATCAAGACTCAACTGATGAAGTCCGGTACCGCCCGCTTTGCCAGCGACAACACCGCGATGCAGAGCCAGGTCGACCAGCTCAAGCTGCAAAACCAGAGCGGCCTGTACAAGAAAGGTACCGTGGCCAAGACCGGCAACATGATCGCCGCCAAATACCGTCTTGAAGGTTCGATCAGCTCGATCGTCAAGCGCAGCAGCGATTACAAGGACGTTTTCTACAAGTTCAGCCTGCAACTGATCGACGTTGAAAGCGGCCTGGCCGAGTGGATGGACGAGAAAGAGATCCGCAAAACCACGGAGCGTTAAGCAATGCGTGCATGGATTGGCATCATGGCCCTGGCCTGCGCGTTTGGCGCGCAGGCGGCCCCGAAAATCGCGGTCACCGACCTCGCCTACCAAGAGCGGGTGGAGCAGTACATCCACATTGTCTCCGCACAGAGCAACATGCAGGCGGGCATGTACCACGCCAGCGGCTCGTCGAGCTACAACGAGGTCGAGGCCAGCAGCAGCTATATCGAGCAAGGCGAGCTTCGCAAGTTCACCGGCGACATCAAGGGCGAGATTCTCAAGTCCGGGATGTTCCAGCTGGTGCAAGGCACGCCGTACACGGCCAAGTCCAAGGAAGACGTCTTTGATGTGATCAAGCGGATCAAGGCCGGTAACTACAAGGGCGCCGACTATGTGCTGTTCGGCACCCTGTCGGATATCGACTTCACCCGCGACATCACCTCGCTGGCCAACACCGACAGCTACTCGGCGATTCTCGGCCTGAACCTGGTGGCGGACTTCAGCCTGATCAATACCCGGACGTTTGAAATCACCTCGGCGTTCACCGCCATGGGTGAAGGCCAGGACACCAAGCTGGTCAACGGCAACGACGTCAAAGTGTCGCTGAATCGCCCACGGGTGGTACGTGATGTGTCCAAGTCGCTGGGTGAGGACGTGGCCCGTCAGTTAGGCGAGCAACTCGGTCGCGGCGTTCAGCAACAGCCGGGGCAAGCGCCACTGCGCAATAACCTGCCGCAGGATACGGCGCCGGTTATTCTGCGCTAAGTAACATTCGCGGGAACGAAAAAGGCGACCTCTTGAGGTCGCCTTTTTTGTGCGTTGCGGGTGTTACACCGCGGCTCTGCGAATGGTCGCCAGCAGCCCGGCCGCACCAATGAACAGTCCGGCAAACGTCCGGTTCATCCGTCGTTGTTGCTTGGGTGTGCGCAGCAGTCGCAGTACCTTGGAAGCGAGGCCGGTATAGCCGGCCATCACGATCAGGTCGACGCAGATCATGGTTACGCCAAGGATCAGGTACTGCGCAACCAACGGCGCGTGCGGGTCGATGAACTGCGGCAGCACCGCCAGCATGAATACCAGCGCCTTGGGGTTGCTGACATTCACCAGGAACCCGCGAAAGACCAGCGCCAGCGGTTTGCCGATCTGCCGAATGGCCGCGTCATCGCTCATGTTGCTGGGCAGTGCGCGCCATTGCTTGACCGCCAGATACACCAGGTACGCCACGCCAAACCATTTGATCGCGTAGAAGGCCGTGGCTGACGTGGCGAGGATTGCGCCCACACCGGCAGCGACAATCGCGATCTGCATCGCCAGCCCCAGTTGCAGGCCCAGGGCGTTCCAGTAGCCACGCCAGAAACCGTACTGCAAACCGCAGGACATCGACGCAATAGCACCGGCGCCCGGGGAAAGACTGATCACCCAACAGGCGGCAAAAAACGCCAGCCATGTCTCAAGCACCATCGCACACCTCGACTCAGACTCGTTATAGACGTCTAAGCTAATGCGCTGGCCTGCGAATGACTATCGATTTTTTGCAGAAAAATGGCCATACCGACCAGCGTTAGCGGCAGCCTGGCCTATTTTCCGAAGCTGCTCGACAACGCTTCGCTGCCGCGCCAGCGTCATACCGAACGCTGGCAGCGTCCCCGTCAGGACAGCGCTTCCAGCTCCGCCTGCATGCTTTCGAGCAGTTCCAGGGCTTCCATCCAGGTTTCTTCAAGCTCGGCTTCACGCACTTTCAGCTTGGCCTGTTCGGCCAGCAGATCACGCAACTCGTCCTTGCGGGCGGCTTCATAGACGGCGCTGTCGCCGAGGCTGGTTTCGATCTTCGCCAGCTTCTCGTGCAACTTGCCCAGCTCGGCTTCGAGCTTGTCGGCTTCGCGCTTGTGCGGCGCCAGTTGCTGACGCAACGCAGCAGCGGCCTGACGCTGGGCTTTCTTGTCGGTCTTGTCCGGATTGACCGGCGAGTTATTCACCGGCGCATTGCGCTGGCGATAATCGACCAGCCAACGGGCGTAGTCTTCCAGATCGCCGTCGAACTCTTCGACCTTGCCGTCGGCCACCAGGAAGAAGTTATCCGTGGTGCTTTTGAGCAAATGACGATCGTGGGAGACCACCAGCACTGCGCCACTGAATTCCTGCAGGGCCATGGTCAGCGCCAGGCGCATTTCCAGGTCCAGGTGGTTGGTCGGTTCGTCGAGCAGCAACAGGTTCGGCCGGCCCCAGGCAATCAACGCCAGCGCCAGACGGGCCTTTTCACC
Source organism: Pseudomonas sp. FW306-02-D09B (assembly GCF_058782685.1). Lineage (NCBI taxonomy): Bacteria > Pseudomonadati > Pseudomonadota > Gammaproteobacteria > Pseudomonadales > Pseudomonadaceae > Pseudomonas > Pseudomonas sp. FW306-02-D09B. Next base: position 95,562 of record NZ_JBYSXY010000014.1, on the reverse strand, counting down.
ACCAGAGAAATTCAGCACCGGCTCGTCGATCCTTGCACCGCGGAAGTCGAAACCGCCGAGGAAGTCGCGCAGGGTCTGCTCGCGTTCGGTCGGAGCCAGACGCTGCAAGTGCAGCAACGGGCTGGCCTTGGAATCCAGCGAATCCAGCTGATGCTGGGCAAAGTAACCGACCACGGTGTTTTCACCACGGGTCAAGCGGCCGGACAACGGTTCGAGTTCACCGGCGAGGTTTTTGATCAGGGTCGATTTACCGGCACCGTTGGGGCCGAGCAAACCGATCCGTGCGCCAGGAATCAGTTGCAGCTTGACCTTCTCCAGAACGGCTCGCTCGCCATAACCCAGACGGGCGTCGGAGAGGTCGATCAACGGGCTGGAAATTTTCACCGACTCGCGGAAGACGAAGTCGAACGGCGAATCGACGTGGGCGGCGGACAGCTCTTCCATCCGCTCCAGCGCCTTGATCCGGCTCTGGGCCTGACGGGCCTTGGTGGCCTGGGCCTTGAAGCGGGCAATGTAGCTTTCCATGTGCGCACGTTGCGCCTGCTGCTTCTCGTAGGCCTGTTGTTGCTGGGCCAGACGTTCGGCACGGGCACGTTCGAACGCCGAGTAACCACCGCGATAGAGGGTAATCTTGCGCTGGTCGACGTGAGCCACGTGATCGACCACGGCGTCGAGGAAATCGCGGTCGTGGGAAATCAGCAGCAAGGTGCCGGGGTAGCTCTTGAGCCACTCTTCCAGCCAGATAATGGCGTCGAGGTCCAAGTGGTTGGTTGGTTCGTCGAGCAGCAACAGGTCCGACGGGCACATCAGCGCCTGCGCCAGGTTCAGGCGCATCCGCCAGCCACCGGAGAAATCTCCGACCTGACGATCCATCTGTTCGTTGGTGAACCCCAGGCCCGCGAGCAACTTACGCGCCCGGGCATCGGCGGTGTACCCGTCGGCGCTGTCGAGTTCTGCATGCAGACGCGCCTGTGCGGCGCCGTCATGGGCCGCTTCGGCGGCGGCGAGGTCGCGTTGCACCTCACGCAGACGCAGGTCGCCATCGAGCACGTAGTCGACCGCCAGGCGTTCGAGCGTCTCGATCTCCTGGCGCATGTGGGCGATGCGCCAGTCGGCCGGCAGGAAGCAGTCACCCGAGTCCGGGTGCAGTTCGCCCCGGATCAAGGCGAACAGGCTGGATTTGCCGGCGCCGTTGGCACCGATCAGGCCGGCTTTGTGACCGGCGTGCAGGGTCAGCTCGGCGTCTTCTAGCAGACGTTGCGGGCCACGTTGTAAAGTCAGGTTCTGAAGTCGAATCATAATGGCGGCGGAGTCTACCAGCTTCGCTCGCAACTGGCGCGAGTAGCACTATGTCCTCTGACCTGTGGAGCTTTTCCCTGACCCTCTACACCCGAGCGGGTGTTGAGGACGCCTGCCTGAAGCTGCAAGCAGCCGGCGCCGACGTTTGCCTGTTGTTGTGCGCCGCCTGGCTCGGACAGCGCGGCGTGAGATGCAATGCACAACGCCTGCAACACCTCCAGCACCTGGCCGGGCCATGGCATGCGGAAGTCGTGCAACCGCTTCAACAACTGCGCACGCAATGGAAAGCCGCTGCCCTCGACGACGAGGAACTGAATACGTTACGCACGCAAGTCAAAGCTCTGGAGCTGGAAGCGGAGCGGCAACTGTTGTTGCGTCTGGAAAATGCGGCGCAAGCATGGCCGCAGGGTCAAGCCAAAGACCTGGCCGTGTGGCTGGAAGGGTTGGCGGCGAGCGCCGCCAACCTGAACCGCGACGCGCTGAATCAGCTGCGCGTCGCGGTAACCGGCACTTAGGAAGCGCTGGTCGGGGTGTTGGCAGTGCTTGCAGCCGCTGCCGGTGCAGGCGAAGCGGCTGGCGTGCTCGCGGATGGAGCAGGTGAAGCCGCCGGTGCAGGCGTCGCAGGCTTGGCAGCCGCTGGTGCGGTTGCCGGTTTTGCAGCGACTGGTTTAGCGGCAGCGGGTTTGGCCACGACTGGCTTTTTCACCGCCGGCTTGGCTGCTGGTTTGGCAGCAGACGTTGCAGGTTTCGCAGCAGCCGGTTTGGCAGCGCTGGACGTTGCTGGCTTGGCAGCGACGGCGGGTTTAGCTGCGGGCTTGGCCGGCGCTTTGGCAGCTGCGGTTTTGGCCGCTGGCTTGGCGGCAGGTTTTGCAGCAACCGGTTTAGCAGCTGGCTTGGCAGCCGGTTTCACCGCAGCGGTTTTGGCTGCTGGTTTGGCAGCAGTTTTTGCAGCAGTTTTTGCAGCTGGTTTCGCTGCGGCAGTTTTCGCTACGGCAGGTTTGGCGGCGGCAGTTTTAGCAGCCGGTTTGGCTGCTGGTTTAGCGGCAGCTGGTTTGGCAGCGGTCGGTTTGGCAGCCGGTTTGGCAGCACTGGCAGCGACTGGTTTTTTCGCTGCAGGTTTGGCGGCGGCTTTCGCTGGAGCCTTGGCCGGTGCCTTGGCAGCTACCGGTTTGGCAGCTACCGGTTTGGCAGCCGGTTTTTTCGTGGTGCCAGCAGCGGCGGCTGGCTTGGCCGAACGCAGGGTCAGCGTTTTGCCGACAGCCTCTTTCACGCGACCAATACCCTGGGCCAGTTTCAGGCTTTCCTGGGCATCACGCTTGAGTTGCAGAATGTAGCTGCGAGTCTCGGACTGACGCTCCTTGAGCGCGTCCAGCAGGTCTTCAAGTTCTTGAACCGCATCTTTGGCCTTGGCTTGTGCCTTGGCTTTGCCGGCCGCCGCAGCGTCCTGCAATTTGGTGCGAGATTTGTGCAGTTTTTCCTGTGCTTTTCCGCGCTGCTTTTCCAGTTTGGCGAGCAGTTTTTCAGCATCAGCCAAGGCTTGGGAACAAGCGTTTTCCAAATGCTCGAGCAAGCTGCCCGAGAGCTGATGGAGTAAGTGCAACGGAGTATTTACAGGCTTCTTATTGGCCGACATGGTTTACCTCCTGGCTGACGTGAGTGCGGCTCATACTAGACCTCTGCTGCTACCGCCGCTAGGGCATGTTGACAGTATCGAGTGCCGGGCGTTGCAGCGATTTGAAAATGTTCTGCGCACACTTAAAAGCAGTTCACCGGTCACAGCATTCTCACTGGCATAATCCTCCCCATCTCAGGCTGGAGAGTGCCCATGTCGCGTTACCTTTTTTTACCCTTGTGCGTGTTTTTTTCAATGGCTCAAGCCGCAGAAAAAGCCACGGAAACCGACGCCCATGATCTCGCCTACAGCCTCGGTGCCAGCCTGGGTGAACGTCTGCGGCTGGAGGCTCCCGATCTGCAAATCCAGGCACTGGTGGAGGGATTGCAACAAGCCTATCAAGGCAAGCCACTGGCGCTGAAGGATCAGCAAATCGAGCAGATTCTCGCCGAGCACGAAGCACAAATGGCCGAGCAACCCGCCGTGCCGCAAAGCGAAGTTGCCTTGGACAAGGAGCAACGTTTCCTGACGGCCGAGAAGGCAAAACCAGGGGTTCGCGAATTGGTGGATGGCATCCTCCTGACCGAACTGGTCGCGGGCAGCGGCGCCAAGGCCGGACCCAATGGCAAGGTGCAGGTTCGCTACATTGGCAAGCTGCCCGATGGCACGGTGTTCGATCAGAACAACCAGGCGCAATGGTTCAGCCTCGACAGCGTGATCAGTGGCTGGCGCAGTGCGTTGCAACAGATGCCGGTGGGGGCGAAATGGCGCCTGGTGATTCCATCCGCGCAAGCCTACGGCGCCGATGGCGCGGGGGACCTGATTGCACCGTTCACGCCGCTGGTGTTTGAAATCGAACTGCTCGGCGCGACGGGCTGAGCAATCGCCCAAACGAAAAACGGTGCGCAATGCGCACCGTTTCAGGGATCGTTTATATCGAGGAGAAACTCAGGCTTGCTCTGGAGTTTCTTCCTTGTGGGCCGTGTGCAGCACTTCGATCAGGCAATCTTCCAGTTCGAAGCGCTCGTGCAACAGACCGCCAAGCTCCTGGAATTTCTCGGCAACGCACTTGCCTGCATCGCAGAGATCGTTGAACGCCAGCAGCTTCTCGGTGATCACGTCGATGCGCGGGTAAATGGTTTCAGCCAATTCAAGCCCGCGTGTATCACCGAACGCCTTGGCTTCGCCCGTCAGTTGTTCGTAGATTTCGAAGTGGCCGGCAGAGACGTAATCGACCAGGACACCACAGAACTCCTGCAACGGCTTGCGGTTTTCGCCCAGAGTCTCGGGCTTGGCGCCGAGAGCATCATAGGCTCGAACCAGTTCGTGACGCTCCTGCAACCAACGATCGATCAGCAGATGCACTCCACCCCAGCGTTCCTGAGCATTCTGACAACTTTCGAGCATGGTGATCTCTCTTCCCTTATGGGTAATGCCGCCCGCACTCGCCGCAAGACTTGAAAATCAAGTTTTGGCCAGGCTGAGCACCATCGAGCAACAATTCCAATGATACGTGCGGGCCAGATTATGCCCGCACGCCAACAGCTTCAAGGTACGCAGGAGATAAAGTTCATACAAGTGTTTAATCACCCGCCCTGCCCCGGTGCGACGACTCGCCGCTGGGCGGTCGCTGATACGCATACCAGACAAGCCGCACGATCTGATAAGCCCCGAGAATCGTCACTCCGACAAAAAACAACAGACTCCATTCCGGAATACTCAGGTCGAACAGCGTCCAGGAAATTTCCGCGCAGTCAGCCGTTCCGCTGAAAACCCTCTCCACAACACGCAGCCAGGACATATCGGTGAACAGGCCTTCCAGACCGGGAGAGCACCCCGACACGTGTTGAACCGAATCGCTTTGCAATACCACCTGGCGCCACGCTGTCACCATTCCCGCCAGACTGCAGAACAGACCGAGCAGCCAATAAAGTAAACAGCCCAGGCGCCTGGGCCCGTGCAGCGCGGCGATCAGGCAGACCATCGTGAACAGGGCGAGAAAAAGCCGCTGCAACAGGCACAGCCCGCACGGCTTGAGCCCGATAGAGAACTCCAGATAGTACGAAGCGCCCAAGGCCAGGGCGCCCGCTATGAAAGCCATGAAAAACAAGGAACGTGTGCAGGCCAAAGACATGGCTTATCCGTAACAGAAGAGACAGGCAGTTACGGTAGAGGAAAGCCCTCTGGCCTTTCAAGGCAAGGCAGTGCGGAGACTTCGCCAAAGATGTAGGGAAATCCCGACAGAAGAGACAGGATCAAATGTAGTCCCTTGTAAGACGCTGCCTATACCCGGCATGACGAGGAAGAATTTTACGGTATTCAAACGCCGGGGCGCCCGTTCGGGCGACCCGGTCGTCCAGCACCTTACGCGCGGGCGGGCACCGGCAAAGGCGAAGCCAGCAAGCGCTTGTCCAGCAGCCCCAGGCCTTCCTGGAAGAGCTGATTGCTGCGCTCGGTGTCACCCAACTGAGCCAGCAGACGTGCGAGCTCGGCACAGGCCTCGGGGTTGCGCTGAACCCGCAAGCTGCTTTCCAGATAGTCCCGTGCCTTACCCCACAGGCTGCTTTGCAAACACAACCGCCCCAGGGTCAGCAGCAAGCTTGGGTCGCCAGGATGGTCCTTCAACCAACCCTCGGCCACGTGCAGTTGCCGCGCCGGATCGCTGCCACGCAGCAAGCCATATAGCCGCGCCAGATGGCTGTCATATTTACGTTTGAGCGCCCCGCGCAAAACCTCTTCTGCCTCGACCTCAGCCCCCAGTTGTCGCAACTGTTCGGCATAGGCCAGCACCAGTTGCGGTTCTTGGCGCTGAGCGGAAGTCAGCTGTTGCCAGGCGCGATTGAGTGCCTGCAATCCAACCGTACCGTCTTCCTCCCGGCGAGCTGCCAGGGTGAGGTTTTCACCCCAGGCACGACGCTCCAGCTCTGCCAGCTCGCTGGCCGGCAGAACCTTGTCCTTGCGCAATTCCGGTAACAGGCGAATGACCGCCGACCAGTCGCCACGCTGTTGATGCAAACGTTGCAACTGACGCAAGACCTGAACGCTGTGAGGATGACGCTCGTGCATGGCCTGAAGCGTTGTCAGCGCACCGTCGGTATCGCCACGATCGGTCTGCAACTGCGCATGACTCAAGGCAATCGCCAACTCGGCCTGAGGCTGACGCTCCAGCGCACGCTCCAGCAAGCTGTCGCTTTCGTCATAACGACCTTGCTCGTTCGCCGCTCGCGCAGCCCCCAGGTAGTAGAGCAGCGGCTGGCGTTCGGCTTCAGCAGCGCGAGACAAGTGACGCTGAGCGCTGGCCCAACGACCTTCAGCCAGGTCCAGCTGACCATGCTCGATCGCCACTTGCACACGACGACTGCGGTTGCGGTTCGACCAGGGATTGACTACACCGCTGGAAGTGGCCACCAACTCGATCAGCATCTTGATGCCCCATAGCACCAGCCAGATCACCGCCACCAGCGCCAACGTCGCCCACAGGCTCGATTCGTAGCGGAAGGTCTTGTAGGCGATCAGCACGTAACCCGAGTGCTGGGCGATGGCCAGTCCCAACGCCCCGGCGGCGGCGATGAGCAAAAACACAATCACATAGAGTCGCTTCATGGGCTGGTCACCGGCGTAGTGCCCGCGGCAGGTTTCACCGAGTCCTCGGCACTGACGTTACGCCGCTCCAGGTAGGCCTGCACCGTGCTCAGGGTGGTTGCCAGGTCAGGCGTGATGACCGTTACCGGTTGTTTGCTCAACTCGGCAACCTGTTCGAGCATCACTTTGCTTTGCGGGTTGTCCTGATTGAAGCTGCCCTTGAGCACATCCCGCGCCTCGGTCAGCGCCTGGGTATACACCGGCGCCTGGCCGTTGAGCGCGGCCCATTGCGCTTGCTCAAGCGCCAGGCTCAGCGCCAGACGGACCTGAGTCAGGCTTTGCCCGGCAAGCAATGGACGAATGTTTTTATCGGCATTGAAATCGATGCGAATGTAGCGCGAAATCTGGTCCCACCATTGGGCCCAGCGACTGGCGCCATCGCCATCGGAGGTCAGGGCCGAGAGCGAATCGCGCTCATGAAACTCCGGGGCGAGTTCGCTGAGTTCAGCCACCTGATCACGCAAGGCACCCAGTTGCAGGAACAACCCGGTGCGATCCGGTTGCTCGGTACTGCGCAGCGCAGCAAGACTTTTCGCAATCTGCTCGCGGGCGGCGAAAGAGCCCGGATCATTCTGCTCGCGAAGGATTTCATCGGCACCTTGCACCAGTGCCTGAGCGCTGCTGATGTCCTGCAAGGCAGACAGACGCAAACTGGCCAGACGCAGCAGGTGCTCGGCCTCGGCCAAGCGCCAATCCTTGCGGCTGGCGCCCAGAACCGTTTCCAGACGCTGATTCAAGCGCTGCTGGTCGCCCTGCAACTGGATCACCAGGCGTCGTCGGTCTTCCAGTTCATTGGCTGGCGGTAATTGCTCAAGCCGGGCTGACAGACGCTGCTCATTGAGCTTGAGGCTTTGTGCTTGATCGTTCAGGGCCTGCAATTGCCCCAATTGTTGCTGGTTGTTGGCTTGCAGGCTACGTACCTGCCAGATCCCCCAACCGCCAGCGGCAACCCCCGCGGCACCCAGCAACATTGCCAGGATCACCAGCCCTGAGCCACGGCGCGGCTCAGGGCTCTTTACAGTTTCAACCGACGCATCGAGCGCTGGCTGGACGTTATCTTTTGGCAAGGCTGTTTCGCTCACGTATCCATCCTTTGCATTAGAGAACGGGCCGGGTTTCCCGCAACGCCGTTAGCAAAGCCGCGGCACTGGCGCCACGACAATCCACAACTGTTTGGGCGCCGGCGGCCAGCGCCATCTCGGCTACCCGAGGGCTTGGAACAAACAAAGGCAACCGCGCCAACTCAGGCCAGGCACTGCCCGCCAATTGGCGCAGGTGCTCAAATCCCTGCCCACTGCTGACCACGACGCCGTTCAAGCGTTCAGCTTGAATCCGCTCAGGCAATGCCCCCTCGGCATAGCGCGGCAAGCCGCGACGGTACAACTCCAGATAATCGACACTAGCACCTTGCTCACGCAAACGCTCTGCGAGCAGTTCACGTCCACCCTCGCCGCGCATGATCAACACACGAGCATCGGGCCGGGCGATAGCCTCGCGCAACGGAGTCAGTTCAAGCAATGCTTCGCTGTCATCGCCCTCCACCGGGAAGCTGACGTCCAACCCATGATCCTGGAGGATCTGCGCGGTCGCCGCGCCTACGCTGAACCATTTCAAGCGCAGTGATTGCGAGCAGTACCGATCAAGCAGATCCACACCGATTCGGGCGGCCGGCTTGCTGACCACAATGACCGCGCAATAGCGATCCATACCCTGAATCACCTCGCGCATTGTCTCAGAGACAGGAGTCGGCTCTATCTCCAAAAGCGGCAAGCTGCTGCTGAAAATCCCCTTTTCGGCAAGAATATCGGTCAGCATCGCCGAATCATCCACGGGACGCGTCAACAGCAGGCGCCACCCCGTCACTCGTGACCTGCCTCGCCATAGACCGACTTCAGAATGTCGTTGGCACCCTGGCCAAGAAGGTCTTCGGCAACTCGTACACCCAAGGCTTCGGCATCGCTGCGTGGCGCACGACCCTCGGCACGAAGCAGCAGCCCCCCCTTCGGATCACCCACCAGGCCGCGCAGCCAGATCTGCTCGCCTTCGAGCACTGCGTAGCACGCGATCGGCACCTGACAGCCGCCGTTCAAATGCTTGTTCAACGCACGTTCGGCAGTGACCCGCGTGGCGGTGTCCTGGTGATGCAGAGGGGCAAGCAAGGCATGAATGTCAGTGTCGGCGCTGCGGCATTCGATACCGACGGCACCCTGGCCACCTGCTGGAAGACTGTCATCGACACTGATCGATGAGCTGATGCGATCTTCGAAGCCCAGGCGAATCAAACCGGCCGCCGCGAGGATGATCGCGTCGTACTCACCGGCGTCGAGCTTGGCCAGCCGAGTGTTGACGTTGCCCCGCAGAAAGCGGATTTGCAGGTCCGGCCGGCGGGTCAGCAGTTGTGCCTGGCGACGCAGGCTGGAGGTGCCGACCACGCTGCCCTGAGGCAACTCGTCGAGGCTTGCATAGGTGTTGGAAACAAAGGCGTCACGTGGATCTTCGCGTTCGCAGATGCAAAACAGGCCGAGGCCTTCGGGGAAGTCCATCGGCACGTCTTTCATCGAGTGCACGGCAATGTCGGCTTCGTTTTCGAGCAGCGCGGTTTCCAGTTCTTTGACGAACAGGCCCTTGCCGCCGATTTTCGACAGCGGCGAATCGAGCAGCTTGTCGCCGCGGCTGACCATAGGCACCAGCGTCACGACCAGACCCGGGTGGGCCTGTTCCAGACGAGCTTTGACGTATTCGGCCTGCCACAAGGCCAAGGCACTTTTGCGGGTAGCGATGCGGATTTCGCGAGGGGACATGGATCAATCCGTACTGAATAGATACAGCGGATAATAACAGCTCAGCCAAATCCGCTTTGACTTGTATCAGAAACAGCGCAGCCTCCCTGGCCTCACCTGTCCGGTAAAGGAGAGTGAAATCCGTGCGCGAACAGCGGACTAAAGCTGTTGCATCATCTTGCGCACACCCGCGACATGACGTCGGCTGACAATCAGCGCATCACCGTTGAGGCCTTTGAGAAAGAGCTGGAAATGCCCAAGTGGCGTGCGCTGCAGCCGTTCGATACGTTCGCGGGCTACCAGTGCATTGCGGTGAATACGTACGAACCGGTCGCCAAATTCGTCTTCAAGGGCTTTCAATGGCTCGTCCAGCAGAACCTCGCCACTTTCGTGGCGCAAGGTCACGTATTTGTGGTCGGCAATGAAATAGACCACTTGAGCCAACGGGATCAGCTCGATGCCTTTGCGGGTTCGCGCACTGATATGGCTGCGTGGGCCACTGCCGGTTTCTGCCGCCGGCCGAGTCAGCGCCGCGAGCTGGACGCGGTTGGGGCGCTCGGCTTTTTTCAGGGCGTCGAGCAATTGCTCCGAACGCACCGGTTTCGCCAGGTAGCCCACCGCGCTGGCTTGCAGGGCGTCCAGGGCAAATTCATCCTGGGCCGTACAAAACACCACCGCCGGTGGCGTCTCGCGCTCACACAACCTTGCCGCGACTTGCAAACCGTCGAGGCCAGGCATGCGGATGTCGAGCAGCACGATATCGGGTTTCAGGCTGTCGATCAGGGTCAATGCCTCATCGCCATTGGTGGCGCTGGGCTCCAGGACACTGTAACCCTCGAGTTCGCCGACCATACGGCTCAGGCGCTCGCGGGCTTGGGGTTCGTCATCAACGATCAGGACATTCATATTGCGCTGGATTCCTGCGTGAGTCTCGCACAAGGATAGCGTAGACAGGTGAAGTGACATCCGTCACCGCGATCCACGCTAAGACTAGCGCGAGCGCCAAAAAGTGCCGTACGTCGGGTTGCAATATTTATCGGTGCCTGCGCAGTTCCATTCGAAGCCAGCCGCGACGTGGCGTCACCGTGGGGATTGCTGCTACACAATATGAACACCCCTCTTCTCTTATAGCCGGCTTCGACACTGACGTCGCACGCTTCGAGGAGACTCAGCACATGATCGACAATTGCGCTGACCCTCACGTCCAACTGTAGACGCTTGCCGCGACGACAGTGCTCATTTGACAAATATCGTTGCGTAAACGCGGCAGCGACTCGATTGAGTATGGCCGGTCAAATAAGAAAAAAACGTAGCGACCAGTGTCACCGACAGGATTAGCAACCCTGTTATTATCCACCGCAGGTTTTAACGCCATTTTCCTTCAGCCGATCACGAGCGAATTCATGAGCACTGACAAGACCAATCAGTCCTGGGGCGGCCGCTTCAGTGAACCCGTCGACGCCTTCGTCGCCCGCTTCACCGCCTCCGTCACTTTCGACCAGCGCCTCTATCGTCACGACATCATGGGCTCCGTAGCCCACGCCACCATGCTCGCCAAGGTCGGCGTACTGACCGATGCCGAACGCGACAGCATCATCGACGGCCTGAAGACCATCCAGAGCGAAATCGAGGCCGGCACCTTCGACTGGCGCATCGACCTTGAAGACGTGCACATGAACATCGAGGCGCGCCTGACCGACCGCATCGGCGTCACCGGCAAGAAGCTGCACACCGGCCGCAGCCGCAACGACCAGGTGGCGACCGATATCCGCCTGTGGCTGCGTGACGAGATCGACCTGATCCTGAGCGAAATCACCCGCCTGCAAAAAGGCCTGCTGGAACAGGCAGAGCGTGAGTCCGGCACCATCATGCCCGGCTTCACCCACCTGCAAACTGCACAGCCCGTGACCTTCGGTCATCACATGCTGGCCTGGTTCGAAATGCTCAGCCGCGACTACGAGCGCCTGGTCGATTGCCGCAAGCGCACCAACCGCATGCCGCTCGGCAGCGCCGCACTGGCCGGCACCACCTACCCGATCGACCGCGAGCTGACAGCCCAACTGCTGGGCTTCGACGCTGTTGGCGGCAACTCGCTGGACAACGTTTCGGATCGCGACTTCGCCATCGAGTTCTGCTCCGCTGCGAGCATCGCGATGATGCACTTGTCGCGTTTCTCCGAAGAGCTGGTGCTGTGGACCAGCGCGCAATTCCAGTTCATCGATCTGCCTGATCGCTTCTGCACCGGCAGCTCGATCATGCCGCAAAAGAAAAACCCCGACGTCCCGGAACTGGTGCGCGGTAAAAGCGGCCGGGTGTTTGGCGCGCTGATGGGCCTGCTGACCTTGATGAAAGGCCAGCCATTGGCCTACAACAAGGACAACCAGGAAGATAAAGAGCCGCTGTTCGACGCTGCCGACACCTTGCGCGACTCGCTGCGGGCCTTTGCCGACATGATCCCGGCGATCAAGCCAAAGCACGCCATCATGCGTGAAGCGGCGTTGCGCGGTTTCTCCACGGCTACCGACCTGGCGGATTATCTGGTGCGCCGCGGCCTGCCGTTCCGTGACTGTCACGAAATCGTCGGTCACGCGGTGAAGTACGGCGTGGAAACCGGCAAGGATCTGGCAGAGATGAGCCTGGAAGAACTGCGCAAGTTCAGCGACCAGATCGAACAGGACGTGTTTGCCGTCCTGACCCTGGAAGGCTCGGTGAATGCCCGTAACCACATCGGCGGCACCGCGCCGGCGCAGGTGAAGGTCGCTGTGGTTCGCGGTCAGGCGCTGTTGGCCAGCCGCTAAATCGCTAAAAGCATCGCGGGCAAGCCTTGCTCCTACAGGATTTATGTCGTATCGCAAACACGTGAACGACACGAATCCGTAGGAGCAAGGCTTGCCCGCGATTGCGTCCTGAAGAACGCTACAAACTTACTTCTTGGCGCTGATCATCGCCAAAAACCCTGGCATCGCCGCGTCCTTGTCTGCCGCAATGCGCTTGGCATGCGGAGTCTGCTCCAATTGCTCAAGCAACGCCTTGGCGGCTGGCAACTCGGCCAGCAAATCCAGATCGAAGAGCTTTTTGCCAACCGCGCAGGCTACGCTGACGCTGTACAGGAAGTACAGGTCCGCCACGCTCAGGGTTGCGCCCGCGACGTACGGCGCGAACTTGCCGTGACGCCCCAGTGACGCAATCCCCAGCAGCAGCTCGGCCCTGGCTTTTTCCTTGATCGCTTCCGGCACCGTCATGCCGAAAAAGGCCTCAGGGAAACAGGCGCGAGCCGGCAGTTCGATGTACAGCTCGATTTCCTTGGCCAGCGCCAGAACCTGGGCTCGCTCGAACGGTGTTTTAGGCAGAAGCTCTGGCCCCGACTGCGTGTCATCGAGGTACTGAAGAATCACACTGGTCTCGTTGACGTACCCTTGTTCGACACCCAACACCGGAACCTTGCCGCGCGGGCTGATAGCCAGCGCCTCAGGGCTTTGACCGGCGTAAAACGCTACTTCCTCAAAGGGCAGGCCCTTTTCCAGCAACGCATGTTTGACCATGTTGTAGTAGTTGCTGACGGAAAATCCATAAAGCTTGAGCATCACATAGCCTCCAGGCCGTGCAGGGGGTTGGCAGCCACTGTTATAGAACGTCGGGAGCACTCTCGCCAGCAGCATCACACGGCTGAATGCAGGTAAACTGGCGACCTTTCCTTTTGGAGCCTGCCATGAGCGAGCCTAGCGATATCGACAACGACGAAGAAGAATTCGCCGAAACCACCCTGATCGAAGCCATCGAAAACCAGATCGAAAGCGACAACCCGCCAGCAGCCAAGGCGACGTTCAACAAACTGACCCTGGTCGGTTACGAGCGTGAAGAAATCCTGCAATTGATGGCTCACGTTCTGGCCATTGAAATTGACGCACTCCTCGAAGAAGACCGCGCGTTCAATACCGAGTGGTATGAAGCCGCGTTGCGCGCACTGCCAGAGTTGCCGCCAGAAAAGAACTAAACCCCTATCGCGCGGGCACGGCTCTCATTGTGGCGAGGGAGCTTGCTCCCGCTCGATTGCGCAGCAATCGCAAAACCGCTGGATACGGTGCAACTGGTAAAATGTGGTTGCAGGGTTTAGGGCAGCTTCGCAGCCCAACGGGAGCAAGCTCCCTCGCCACGGGTACTGCGCCTGCAAGCTCGTTCAACTGCCTGCAACGAAAAGCTCTAAGGCAACACTGGACAGCTCGCCCGAGTGCGTTCACCTTAGGGGCGCTGTCGTCTATTCCTAGAAAGTCTGGAGTCCTTATGTCGCTTACCCCTGAGCTGGTTGCCGAACTGGAAATCCTTGCACTCTTCAACCTGGACAGTTCCCAGGAAGGTTTGAAAATTCATCAGACCGCTGCCCCGAAAGCCATTGCTGCCGCACAACGCCTGTTCGACAAAGAGTTGATCACCCAGCCTGATGGCGGTTATCTGACCAGCCTGGGCCGTGATGCCGCACAGAATATTCAGACCGTTCTGACCATTCTGTCTGTCCAAGAAACCGCATAATCGCTGCCGTATCGCCCACGGGAACCCCTGCTACGGGATTTCCGCGGGCAGACTGTCGCTCGTCGATAGATATTTGACGCCAGAAACCAAAATTCAGCTTAAAAGTCCTGAGCATCAGGCTGTAAACTGCCCATCGCCCTGAGACCTTCCCACGTTCGAGCATTGCGAGCCGGTTTGAGCTGACATGACCCGCACCCATGAAATCCGCCCTGATCTGGACGAAGGAATCGATCGCAAGGTTCTCAGCCAGTTGCGTGCGCGCTTTCTGAAGCTCAATGACGGCCGACTGGCCCGAGCCATGGAAGGGTTGTCACCCCGCCAGCAAGGGGTTTTGACCCTGCTGCCGCTGTTCTTCCATGTCAATCACCCGCTGTTGCCAGGTTACGTCTCGGGCAGCACGCCGGCCGGGCTGTCGAATTTCGAACCTGACGCCACGGCTCTTGCCGAAGCGCAACGCCTGACCCGCTCCTTCTCCTACAAGCCCCGCCACGGCAATCCGCCGCGGCCGATTCAGGGTCTGTTCCTGATGGGCAGCCTCGGCACGCTCGCCCAGGCCGATCAAAGCGACATGGACGTGTGGGTTTGCCACGCCCCGGACCTGAGCGAAAGCGAACTCGCCGAACTGCGTAAAAAATGCCAACTGCTCGAAATCTGGGCCGCCAGCCAGGGCGCCGAGGCGCATTTCTTTCTGATCGACCCGCAACGTTTCGTCCGCGGCGAACGTGACACCCAATTGAGCTCCGATGACTGCGGCACCACCCAGCATTACTTGCTGCTCGATGAGTTCTATCGCACCGCCATCTGGCTCGCGGGGCGCACGCCGATCTGGTGGCTGGTGCCGGTGTACGAAGAGACCGGCTACGACCAGTACACCCATACATTGCTGTCCAAACGCTTTATCCGCGCCGATGAAACCCTCGATCTCGGCCACTTGGCGCGGATTCCACCCGGCGAATTCATCGGCGCCGGGCTCTGGCAGTTGTTCAAAGGTATCGAGTCACCCTACAAATCGGTGCTCAAGCTGCTGCTGACCGAGGTCTACGCCAGCGAACACCCGAACGTCAAATGCCTGAGCCTGCGCTTCAAGCAAGCCGTGTTCGCCAACCGTCTCGATCTGGATGAGCTCGACCCGTACATCGTGGTCTACCGGCGCATTGAGGAATACCTCACGGCCCGAGGCGAGCCGGAACGGCTGGAGCTGGTTCGGCGCGCCTTGTACCTCAAGGTCAACCGCAAGCTGACCGGCAACAGCGGCCAGCGCAACAAAAGCTGGCAGCGCCTGCTGCTGGAGCGGCTGGCTGAGGAATGGGGCTGGGATCAGCGCCAACTGGCAATGCTCGACAGCCGCAGCCAATGGAAGGTCCGTCAGGTCAGCGCCGAACGCCGGGCCCTGGTGAATGAACTCAACTACAGCTACCGCTTCCTGACCCAGTTCGCCCGTACCGAGCAGAGCGTCAGCCTGATCAACAAGCGCGACCTCAATGTACTGGGTCGCAGGCTGTATGCCGCCTTCGAACGCAAGGCCGACAAGATCGAGTTCATCAACCCCGGGATCGCACCGGATCTTGCCGAAGACACACTGACCCTCGTCCAGTCAGCAAACAAGAAAGAGCCTGGGCAGAGCCACTGGGGTTTGTACAACGGCAACCTGGGCAATCTGGAGTGGGAACATTTCGCGCCGATCAAGCGCTGTCGCGAACCGCTGGAACTCCTGACCTGGTGCCACCGTAACGGCGTGATCGACAGCAGCACTCGCCTGGCCTTGCACCCCGGCAGCAGCGACCTGAGCGAGTTCGAGCTGTTCAATCTGCTGGGCAGCCTGCAACAGACCATCGCGCTGCCCCTGACCAGCGTCAGCGAAGAACAACTGCTGCATGCCAGCGTGCCGAGCGAGGTGTTGATTCTGGTGAACGTGGGCGTCGACCCGCTCAAGCATCACCGCGACCTGAACATCCTGATGACCACCGAGCGCACAGACTCGCTGAGCTACGCCGGGGTGCGCGAAAATCTGGTGCTGACCCTTGACCAGGTCACGCTCAATAGCTGGAACGAAGTGCTGGTCAGCCGCTACGACGGCGCCCACGCCCTGCTCGATTGCCTGCGCGACTACCTCAACAATCTGCCAAGCGGCCCACAGCAACCTCGACTGCGAGTGCGCTGCTTCTGCCATAACCGTGCGCAGTTCATCGCCCAACGTGTCGAAGAAGTCCTCGATACCGCGCAGAACCTGTTGCTCAGCAAACTCAATCATCGCTACCTGATCCAGGTCCAGCAGCATTACCACGTACTGGAACTGGTGCCCGGCCAGGTCAATCATGTCGCGCTGGCCAGCCCGTCGGCACTGCTCGATTACCTGAACCAGGACCTGATCCGTTACAGCCCGCTGCAACTGGACCCGATGGCGCTGGTGGACCACGACCTGGCGCTGATCCTGCCAATGGGCCAGCCCGACTGCATTCAGGTGTTTTACCGCATCAACGATGCCCACGCCGAGCTGTACGTGCTGGATGAATTCAATGCCCTGTGGCAACAGCGCCAGCCGTATCACGACGAGCAAAGCCTGCTGGTGCCACTGCAACGTTTCCTGCAATCGATCCTGTTTCGCCGTGACGCGCTGTTGCCGATGGACCCCGCCCAACCGGTGACGGTGCTGGAAACCCTGTACTACCAACTGCTGCCATCGGGCACTAATCGTGCACGCCGGGTCGAGCCACGCCCGGCGCCGCAGACACCGGTGAACAAGCCGTTCTACGACGTCCAGGCAATCGTCGGCAAAGCCGTACCGGGGCAAGGCCAGGTCACCCTGTATTGCAATCAGCGAGAGTTTTCCGAGCTGGAGCATGGCGACCAGCTATTTGCCGTGGTGGCGCAGGAGATCGTCGGGCAGCGTCGCGAGGCGCAACACTATCGCTGCTACATCACCGACCTGGACCTGTCCGGCCTGCTCGGTGATGGTCAGGGTTCGAGCAATCTTTACCTGCGCTACAAGGCAGACCTGGAGCGCGCATTGAACAAGGCGCTCGAACAGGCCTGAGGCGTGTCAGAACGCGCAGTCGCCGCCATTCTTGGGTTGCGACTCAACCTCAAGCAGGGTCAGCTTCAAGGTCTTGCCACCCGGTGCCGGCCAGTCGATGTGCTGGCCAACCTTCAAACCGAGCAATGCGCTGCCTACCGGCGCCAGAATGGAAATCCGGCCTTCGTCGGCATTGGCGTCCTGTGGATAAACCAGGGTCAGGTGATAGTCCTTGCCACTGCTTTCTTCACGGCAATGCACGCGCGAGTTCATGGTCACGACATCGGCAGGCACTTCATCGTGACCGACCAGCGTATCGGCGCGATCCAGTTCGGTTTGCAGCGCGATAACACCTGGCAGCGAGTCATCCAGGCTGTCGATCAAACGCTCCAGACGTTGCACGTCCAGGCGGGTAAGGATGATGGAAGGTGCGGTCATGATTAAGGCAGACTCCTTTTTTCTGCACGACAAAAGCAAAACCCCGCCAGAAATAGGCGGGGTTTTCACCGGCCTCGATGAGTTGAGGCGTACCCGGACACTATCACAGCTCAAAAAATATACAAGCCGCCGCCCCCCAACCAACCAACCAACCACTCAGACCACCCCCCCCCCCACTCAGGCCGGCCGGCAGGCCGCCGTGCTGTTGCTGTTGATCTTGATCCACCCGCCCCTATCGGGAGGCCGAGTGGAGGTGTTCATCAGGGGGTGGGCGCGCAGCGCCGTACGGCGCAGCCGGACACATCGAGAGGAGGTCGTCGCGAAGCAGACCGTAGGCGATGCCCCCCTGATGGACACCGTAGCGAGGGAACGCCGAGCCTAAGCGAGGTGCCGTACGCTTGGGGCGAAGACCTTTGCTTCCTTTGGGGCGTCTGCCAAAGGGAGTCGCTGTAAGAGCGAAACCGTAAGTGGCCGTTACCGCAGGAATGGATATGTACACCTGCAAGAGATTGGTCGGCTGTCAGGCCGCCATCGCGGGCAAGCCCGGCTCCCACAATGGATTGGTGTACACCTGCGAGAGATTGGTCGGCTGTCAGGCCGCCATCGCGGGCAAGCCCGGCACAGGTTTGATTGGGGTACATCTGCGGGAGATTGGTCGGCTGTCAGGCCGCCATCGCGAGCAAGCTCGGCTCCTACAGAAAGCCTTCCCCCCAAAAAACCGGCAGGCACAAAAAACCCCGGAGCCATCACCGACACCGGGGTTTTGAGGATAACCAGCCGTTATTGGGCGAGCATCTGACCCACCGTCGGATCCTTGAATAACCGGGTCAACGCATCGCTCAGCACATCGCTCACCAGCTTGGTGTTGGTTTCCTGATTCGGCGCCATACCAAAACGCTGATTCAGCGACGCCGCATAACGGCCACTGTAACGATGGTTGGCATTCTGCACATCAGAGCGG
This sequence comes from Pseudomonas sp. FW306-02-D09B, assembly GCF_058782685.1. Classification (NCBI taxonomy): domain Bacteria; kingdom Pseudomonadati; phylum Pseudomonadota; class Gammaproteobacteria; order Pseudomonadales; family Pseudomonadaceae; genus Pseudomonas; species Pseudomonas sp. FW306-02-D09B. Next base: position 77,290 of record NZ_JBYSXY010000014.1, on the reverse strand, counting down.
AAAGCCGCGCCAATCGTCGCCTCAGTCACATACATGCCTTCTTTGGGCGACTGATACGTCAGCTCCGCCAGCGTCACCGTCAACTGCGGCACGTTGTAAGCATTAGGCGTTGGTGTGAAACCCAGCAAACGCACAGCCGCTTCGGCCTGGGCCTGCAGCTTCGGCAGAATTTGCGCACCTTGCACCGTGATTGCGCTGGTTTCAGGGTACAGGCCACCACGAGTGCCCAAGGTTGGCGACGGACGGCCATCAACCACCCTCACCACCACCGGCTGACCATGTCCGACTGGAGCCAACTGAGTCGTCAGTTTCGGCTCCGGGGCTAGTTGTTGCGGGCTGTTGGCGCAGCCAACCAGGGTCAAGCTGGTCACAGTGATCAAACCGAACAACAGGCGTTGCAACATGCGCTACTCTCCAGATACAAATACAGACAGACCCGCAGTATAGCGGGGGGCAGCACCTTCGAACCAGCAACCCTGAACACTTGCTGAAGAGATACGCAATGTCACGTGTATCGGGTGCTCCGTAACGCCAGTGTCATGCCACACTGCTAACTTCAAGGCCGTCTCACCTCGAGGGCATTGCCATGCAATTTCTTTGGTCGCTGTTTGCTCCACGCCGCAAATATCGCTACTTCGCCCAGCTCGACAGCAATCAATGCTGCCTGGCGTTCAAGCACTGTCGCGTGCCGCCAGAGGGCGATGGTTGGGTGGAAATCGAAGAGATTCGTCTCAACTGGCTGCACCAGCCGCTGCCGGCCAGCGCCCGTCTGAGCCCGCGCAATGCTCATGCACGGTTGCATGCCGTTTAGCCCACCTGACCGAACGGCTAATAAAAGTCATTAAACACGACCATTTCCCTGCGTTTCTTCGCTACAATCTCCCCCCGATTATAAGGACGTCTCCTGATCGGGCCTCGCAGCATCGTCAATGCGCTTGTATTGACAACCCCCGCACCGCCCACAGAGAGCCGCCCACACAGATCGAGTGAAGCTGGCGAGCTTGCTGTTTATCCTGCAAACCACCACTTTTCGCGAATCTGCCAGAGCTGTCGTTACGCTCGGTCACTGAGCTGTTTGCCCGTTTTGCCTGCCCTGTATCCCATGGCGGCAATCCATGCGGACACGGTGCCAGGCTGGGACAGCCCTTTTTTGAGGTTCACGTCTTCAAAAGAGCGTGAAAAAAACGGGTTTTCACAACTTCACAAGAGTGTGGCGAGCAAATGAATAGTTTTGCGTCTGAATATGCACCATTAGCGTCTACAACAGCCCAACGACACAGGACCGAGTACTCCTCAAGAACTGGAGCCTGAAGCCTGTCCACTACGGATTTGGTTGCACAAACGGACGTATCGACCATAAGTCGAATTGCCTCCCGCGCGCTGAAGTGAGTTCATAGGAACCCTGAGCCCGGTAGGTAGCGTCTGTCGAAGTTGCAAAAAATTGCGAAGATTCGGACATGGCGATCCTGGCCATGGGTGACCCGGGGCTCTACAGAGCATGCCCCGTCACGCCTGGCAGCTATGCCGACAATTTGGTGCTGCAGATTTTGGAGACGCGTTAAATGGCGCATAACGAAGCAGTCGACGTAGTACTGGTTGGGGCCGGCATCATGAGTGCCACCCTTGCTGTATTGCTCAAAGAGCTCGACCCCGCGATCAAGCTGGAAGTCGTCGAGCTGATGGATTCCGGTGCCGCGGAGAGTTCCAACCCGTGGAACAACGCCGGTACCGGGCACGCCGGGCTATGTGAGCTGAACTACACGCCACAGGCCGCTGACGGCAGCGTCGACATCAAGAAAGCCGTGCACATCAACACCCAGTTCGAGGTGTCGAAGCAGTTCTGGTCCTACCTGACCCGAAAAGGCACCTTCGGCTCGTCGAAATCCTTCATCAGCCCGGTCCCGCACCTGAGCTTCGTGCAAGGTGAGTCAGGCGTTTCATTCCTCAAGGAACGTTTCAAGGTGCTGAGCAAGCACCACGCCTTCTCCGAGATGGAGTACACCGAAGACAAGGCAAAAATGGCCGAATGGATGCCATTGATGATGCCTGGTCGTCCGGCCGACGAAGTCATCGCCGCGACCCGCGTGATCAACGGCACCGACGTCAACTTCGGCGCCCTGACCAATCAACTGCTCAAGCACCTGACCAGCGCACCCGACGCCCAGGTCAAGTACTGCAAGCGCGTGACCGGTCTCAAGCGCAACGGCAACGGCTGGACCGTCAGCATCAAGGACGTCAACAGCGGCAACACCCGCGAAGTCGACGCCAAGTTCGTCTTCCTCGGTGCTGGCGGCGCGGCCTTGCCGTTGTTGCAGGCTTCGGGTATCGAAGAAAGCAAAGGTTTCGGCGGTTTCCCGATCAGCGGCCAATGGCTGCGTTGCGACAACCCGGAAGTGGTCAAGCACCACCAGGCCAAGGTCTACAGCCAGGCAGCGGTGGGTTCGCCACCGATGTCGGTGCCGCACCTGGACACCCGTGTCGTCGATGGCCAGAAGTCCCTGCTGTTCGGACCTTACGCCGGCTTCACCACCAAGTTCCTCAAGCACGGTTCGTTCATGGACCTGCCGATGTCGGTTCGCCTCGGCAACATCGGCCCGATGCTGGCCGTGGCGAAAAACAACATGGACCTGACCAAGTACCTGGTCAGCGAAGTGATGCAATCGATGGAACAACGCCTGGAATCGCTGCGCCGCTTCTACCCTCAGGCCAAGGCCGAAGACTGGCGTCTGGAAGTCGCTGGCCAGCGCGTGCAAATCATCAAGAAAGACCCGAAAAAAGGCGGCATCCTGCAGTTCGGTACCGAACTGGTTGCGGCCAAGGACGGATCGCTTGCCGCGCTGCTCGGTGCCTCGCCTGGCGCCTCGGTCACGGTGTCGATCATGCTTGAGCTGATCGAAAAATGCTTCCCGAACAAAGCCAAGGGTGAGTGGGCAGCCAAGCTGGCCGAAATCTTCCCGGCCCGGGAAAAAGTCCTGGAAACCGATGCTGCGCTGTATCGCAAGATCAATGCGCAGAACAACATCGCGCTGGAACTGGTTGAAGAAAGCAGCGAGACCCCAAGCTTCGCTTGAGGCTCGCCCCCCTTCCCCCAAAAAAGAAAACGCCCCGTTCTCGTTGAGAGCGGGGCGTTTTTGTTATCGCCACCTGTAGGAGCACGGCTTGCCGGCGATGGCGTCCTTGAGATCGCCATCGCCGGCAAGAGCTAGGCGCCCCCCCGCTCCTACAGGCACAGGTCAGCCGCGAGCTTTCTGGATCAACTCGATGTAGTCGGCGGCATTGCGCTGATCCTGGATCAGGGCAACGAAGTCCTTGCCGTGCTCGTCCTTGCCGTCCAGGTCGTAACCGGCCTCGATGAAGAACGCCAGGAAACGCTCGAAATCGTCGATACGCAGGCCACGGTAGGCCTTGATCAGTTTGTGCAAGGACGGTGATGTCGCGTCGACCGGTTCAAAATCGAGGAACAATTTGATCTGCGCATCGCCGATCTCGTCACCAATCACCTGCTTCTTATCTTTACGCATTGCCGACTCCAGTTCGCAGACATCTCACGGGGCGGGCAGTTTACCCCCGCCCCGCCCCAAGCCTCAACGACCAGCACTCAATGCGTGCGCCCAGACAATGCGCCTGGCGGAAAAGCGCTTGGTGCGCTGACGCGCTCGTATACAATATTCGCCATCACGCCTGCCGGGATTCATTCACGTGCCTCTACCCAGCTTCAATGCCCCCAATCTGGGGATTGTGCCTTCAGCGTCGGAAGTCATCGTCAAGCATCTGCGCGAGGCCATCATCGGCGGTCACTTTGCCGAAGACGAGCCGATCCGTCAGGACGACATCGCCCGCTTGTTCAACGTCAGCAAGATCCCTGTGCGCGAGGCGCTCAAACGCCTTGAGGCGGAAGGCCTGGTGCAGTTTCAACGCAACAAGGGCGCGGTGGTGACGAAGATTTCCGAGCCCGAGCTGGCGCAGATCTTTGAAGTCCGGGTGCTGCTGGAGGTCCAGGCAATTCGCCTGGCCGTGCCGAACATGACCGAAGCCACGTTCGCCCGCGCCGAAAGCATCTGTGCCGAGTTCCTCGACGAAAACAACATCGGGCGCTGGGCCGAGTTGAACTGGGCGCTGCACGCCTGCCTCTACGAGCCGGCGCAGCGGCCGTTCCTGCTCAACCTGATTCGCTCGATTCACGACAAGGTCGAACGCTACCTGCGCATGCAGATGAGTTTTTCCGAAGGCAAGGACCGTGCGGACCACGAGCACCGCGAGATTATCGCCGCGTGCCGGGCCGGTGACGCCGACAAAGCCGCCGAACTGATCGAGCAACACATCATTGGCGTGTGCCGCACGCTCTATGAACACCTGCCCAATGCCCCCGCGCGGATCTGATCGGGTGTGCCGATTTCGTCATCGGTAACGGTTAAAACCCTCAAGCCATCCCGCGCCTCAAACGCCAGTCTTGCACAGACATTTCCTGTGCAAGGTGGCGCCCTTCATGAAACGTATCCACGTCCTCGATTCTCACACTGGCGGTGAACCGACACGCCTGGTCATCGCCGGCTTCCCGGAACTGGGCAGCGGCTCCATGGCCGAACGCAAGCGCCGCCTCGCCGAAGAGCACGACCACTGGCGCACCGCCACGGTGCTTGAACCGCGTGGCAGCGATGTGCTGGTTGGCGCCCTGCTCTGCGAGCCGCAAGATCCCGAAGCCTGTGCCGGGGTGATTTTCTTCAATAACAGCGGTTACCTCGGCATGTGCGGTCACGGCACGATTGGCCTGGTGGCCTCGCTGGCGTATCTCGAACGCATCGAGCCTGGTGTGCACCGGATCGAAACCCCGGTCGGCACGGTCGAGGCGACGTTGCACGCGGATCGCTCGGTCAGCGTGCGCAACGTCCCGGCCTATCGCTATCGCAAAGCCGTGCAACTGACACTGCCGGGTTACGGCTTCGTCAGCGGCGACATCGCCTGGGGCGGCAACTGGTTTTTCCTGATCGCCGACCACGGCCAACGCATCGCCAGCGACAACCTCGAAGCCCTGACCGCCTACACCTGGGCAGTCCGCGAAGCACTGGAGAACCACGGCATTCGCGGCGAGGACGGCGGCGAAATCGATCACATCGAGCTGTTTGCCGACGACCCGGTGGCCGACAGCCGCAACTTTGTCCTCTGCCCCGGCAAAGCCTACGACCGCTCGCCTTGCGGCACTGGCACCAGCGCCAAGCTGGCGTGCCTGGCAGCCGACGGCAAATTGCAGCCCGGTGAAGTCTGGCGCCAGGCCAGTGTGATCGGCAGCCAGTTCGAAGCCAGCTACGAGCGGCTCGACGAACAGCGCATCATTCCGACGATTCGCGGTCGCGCCCACATGAGTGGCGAGAATCACTTGTTGCTGGAGGAAGACGACCCGTTCGTATGGGGCATCGGTTCATGAATGCCGACGTTATCGTCATCGGCGCCGGCATTGTCGGCAGTGCCTGTGCCTTCGAGCTGGCGCAACGCGGGCTCGACGTGCTGGTGCTCGACAGCCAGCGCGGCGGTGCCACGGCAGTCGGCATGGGCCATCTGGTGGCGATGGATGACAACCCGGCGGAGCTGGCGCTGAGCCAATACTCCATCGAGCTCTGGCGGCAATGGGTGCCGCGTCTTCACCCCGATTGCGCCTACCGCAATTGCGGCACGCTGTGGCTGGCCGCCAATGACGAGGAAATGGCCGGCGCCGAGCACAAACGTCAGATGCTCAAGGCCCGTGGCATCGACTGCGAAATGCTCGACCCGCACGCCCTCTACAAGGCCGAACCGATGCTCCGTCCCGGCCTGAGCGGTGCGCTGAAGGTCAGCGGCGACGGCATTCTCTATGCGCCAAACGCCGCGCACTGGCTGCTCAATCAGAGCGCTGGGCGGATCACGCGGCGCACGGTGGAGGTCACGCAGGTCGACGGCAACCAGTTGCGCTTGAGCTCCGGCGAGCGGTTGCGTGCCGAAGCGGTGGTATTGGCCAATGGTATTCACGCCACCGAGCTGTGCCCCGACCTGCCGATTAGGCCGAAGAAGGGGCATCTGCTGATCACCGACCGTTACCCCGGCAAGATTCATCATCAGCTGGTCGAACTAGGCTATGTCACCAGTGCTCACGCCAGCGAAGGCACCTCGGTGGCCTTCAATGCCCAGCCACGTCCGACCGGGCAACTCTTTCTCGGCTCATCGCGTCAGTTCGACACCACCGACTTGAGCGTCGAACCGGCCGTGTTGGCGCGCATGCTGCGCCGGGCGATCGACTATTTGCCGGAACTGGCCGGGATGAACGCTATCCGCAGCTGGACCGGCCTGCGCGCGGCCACGCCCGATGGCTTGCCGCTGCTCGGCGAACACCCACAGCAAGCAGGTTTGTGGCTGGCGGCCGGGCATGAAGGATTGGGCGTGACCACCGCCCCCGGCAGCGCACAGCTGTTGGCCGCGCAGCTGTGTAAAACCATTCCGGCCATCGACCCGACGCCTTACCTGCCGGGGCGCTTCCTGTCCACTGCACAAGGGTTACGCGCATGATTGAAGTGAGTCTCGACGGCCGCACGGTAGCGGTCGATGCCGGCACGACGGTTGCGGCGCTGCTCTATCTGGCAGGCGACGGCTGCAGCCGAACCTCGGTCAGCGGCAAGCGTCGGGCACCTTTTTGCGGGATGGGGGTTTGCCAGGAGTGCCGGGTGAACATCGACGGGCAGCGCCGCCTCGCCTGCCAAACCACCTGCCGCACAGGCATGCGCGTGGAGACCCGGCCATGAACGTCGAGCTGCTGATTATCGGCGCAGGACCGGCAGGCATGGCGGCCGCGTTGGCCGCCGCACCGAGCGGCGCACGCATCGCCATCATCGATGACAACCCCGCACCTGGCGGGCAAATCTGGCGTGATGGGGTTAACGCACACTTGCCGGCCAATGCCCAGGCTCATCGCCAGAAACTGGCAGCGGCGAGCAACGTGCAGGTGTTCAACTCAACACGTGTAGTCGCCTTGGCCGGCCCGAAAAAACTGTTGCTGGAAGACCCCGAGCACGGCTGGATCATCGAGTACGAACAACTGATTCTGTGCACCGGTGCCCGTGAACTGTTGCTGCCGTTTCCTGGCTGGACCTTGCCCGGCGTCACCGGCGCGGGCGGGCTGCAAGCGCTGATCAAGGGCGGCATGCCGGTGGCCGGCGAGCGGCTGGTGATTGCCGGCAGTGGCCCGCTGCTGCTGGCCAGCGCCGCTACCGCGAAAAAGGCTGGCGCTCAGGTTTTGCAGATTGCCGAACAAGCGCCACTGAGTGCGGTCGCCAGGTTCGCCTTGCAACTGCGCAAATGGCCGGCCAAAGGCCTGCAAGCGGTTCAACTGTTTGATCGTCACTACCGCTGCGACAGTCATGTCCTCGAAGCCTATGGCGACAGTCACCTGCAAGGCGTTCGCCTGAACCGTCAGGGGCGGATCGTCGACATCCCCTGCGAGCGACTGGCCTGCGGCTTCGGCCTGATCCCCAATACCCAATTGGCCCAAGCCCTGGGCTGCGAATTAAAGGACGACGCAATTGCCGTCGACACCAGCCAGCTCAGCAGCCTGAACGGACACTATGCCGCGGGCGAATGTACAGGTTTCGGGGGCAGTGAGCTGGCGCTGGTCGAAGGTGCCATCGCTGGGCTGATGGCCGTCGGCGAGGTGCAGCAGGCCCGCGCACTCTGGCCACAACGACAGCGCAGGCAAGCGTTCGCCGATCAGTTACGGCGCAGCTTTGCCTTGCGCGATGAACTCAAACAGCTGGCAACGCCCGACACGCTGATCTGCCGTTGTGAAGACGTGGCGCTGTCGGCGCTCAAGACTTGCAATGGCTGGAACCAGGCCAAACTGCACACCCGCTGCGGCATGGGCGCCTGCCAGGGGCGAGTCTGTGGCGCGGCGACCCGTTACCTGTTCGACTGGCCACAACCGGCGCCACGCCCGCCGTTTTCCCCAACGCGCATCGACACGCTGTTGCAGCTTGCCGAGCTTCCCAATGGCGCGTCCGTCACCGTAGAGTAAGGCCCTCATCCCTGCGGGCCGCCACCAGATGACGTTCCCCCTGACATTGCCCTGCCCCCGCGACCTGCCCGAGCTATTGGGCAGTTTGCAACTGATCACTCCGCTGCTCGATGCCATGCCCGGCGTGGTGTTCTTCATCAAGGACACCGCCGCCCGCTACGTGCTGATCAATCAGACCCTGGCCCAGCGCTGTGGCGCCAAAGAGCCCAACGCGCTTCTCGGTAAAACGGCTGAGCAGGTGTTCCCCTCGCACTTCGGCCCGCATTACACCGAGCAGGACCGGCGAGTACTGAGTGACGGCAGCCCGTTGAGCGATCAGCTGGAGTTGCACCTTTATCCCGGACGCGAACCTGGCTGGTGCCTGACCCACAAACTGGCACTGCGCGATACACAGGGCCGCATTATCGGCATGGCGGGGATTTCCTACGATCTGCTCGCCCCCCAGTCCAGTCATCCGGCTTACGAAAAACTCGCGGCGGTCGACGGGCATATCCGCGAGCACTACGCACAACACATTGCGCTCGGTGAGCTCACAGCCCTCAGCGGGTTTTCCGTGGCGCAACTGGAGCGCCTGTGCAAACGGATCTTCCAGCTGACACCCCGGCAGATGATTCACAAGGCACGCTTGGGTGCAGCCACGCAACTGCTGTCGGGCGAACTGCCGATCACCGAGATCGCCCTGCGCTGCGGCTACACCGACCATAGCGCCTTCAGCCGCCAGTTCAAGGCGCTCACCGGCGTGTCCCCTTCGCAGTACCGCGACAACCATCGCTGACTGTTACCCGTTACTGCGCACCCCGCCAAACCCTGCTCCCTTTTGTGACACGACACCCGTCGTCGAGGCGTCCGTCTTTGCCGCGTATGTCCCTGGCCGGAATCTGCGTCGCTGGCGGCTGGCGTCTGTTTCGGGCCTTGCAGGCCGTCGAAGGTTTAACCCGATGTGGCTCGCGGTTTTTTGGCACACCCAGTGCATATCAAATATCGTATACGAAATTCTAAATACACATTTGATAAGAACTGCCCAACGCTCGACACCATCCGACAACGAGGCCCCTTATGAAAAATCCTGCACCCGCCGTCTTCATTACAGCCCTGCTGAGCAGCGCGTTCATCGCCCAGGCCCAGGCCGACAAACTCGACGACATCATCGAGTCCGGCAGCTTGCGTTGTGCGGTCACCCTGGACTTCCCGCCGATGGGTTTTCGCGATGAGAAGAACACCCCGGCCGGCTTCGATGTCGACTACTGCAATGACCTGGCAAAAACCCTCGGGGTCAAAGCCGAGATTGTCGAGACGCCGTTCCCTGACCGAATCCCGGCACTGGTTTCCGGCCGCGCCGACGTGATCGTCGCCTCCACCTCCGACACCCTGGAGCGGGCCAAGACCGTGGGCATGACCATTCCCTACTTCGCCTTCCAGATGGTGGTGCTGACCCGCAGCGACGCCGGGATCAAATCCTACGATGACCTCAAGGGTCATTCGGTCGGCGGACCGGCCGGCACGTTTGAAGCCATCGCACTGGAAAACGACGTGAAGAAATGGGCCAACGCCAAGGGCGCTTTCCATGCCTACCAGTCGCTGGCCGACGCGGTGCTTGCGCTGAGCCAGGGGCAGATCGACGCGACGACCGTGACCTCGACGGTCGCCTCGTCACTGATCAAGTCCGGCAAGTACAAAAACCTCAGCGTCGCCGGCACCGCACCGTATGACATCGACTACGTGTCGCTGGGCGCCAAGCGCAATGAGTTCGGCCTGATCAACTACCTGAACCTGTTCGTCAACCACCAGGTGCGCTCCGGGCGGTATCAGGAGTTGTTCGCGCAATGGGTCGGCGGCACCGCGCCACAGCTGACGGCCAGCGGCGTGTATCGCTAAGGACTGCATAGCCGAGGGGATGGGCTGGCCCTGAATGTCAGTCAAGTGCAGAACCTGGGCGCAGGAGCTTGCTCCCGCTGGGGCGCGGAGCGGCCCTGAAAATGGGACTGCTACGCAGTCCAGCGGGAGCAAGCTCCCTCGCCACAGGTTCTGCGTTTAGCCGATAGATATTCAGGATAAACCCGGCCCCCAAACCAGTTGAAAACCAAGGAACTCCTTTGATGTTCGACTACACCTTCCATTGGCGCGCCGCCTTCCAGGCGTTGCCGGAAATGCTCGACGGCGCGCGGATCACTCTGGAAATCGCGGTGCTGTCGATGTTGGCCGGCACGCTGATCGCCATGTTCCTGGCCCTCGGCCAACTGTCCGACAAGCGCCTGTTGCGGGCGATGGCCGCCAGTTGGGTGTCGATTGCACGCAACACGCCAGCCCTGTTTCAGGTCTACATCCTGTACTTCGGCCTCGGCGCCTTTGGCATTCACATGGGCTCATGGCTGGCATTGCTGATCGGCATCACCTTCAACAACGCCGGTTACCTGGCGGAGACCTTTCGCGGCGGCCTCAACGCCGTGCCGGAAACCCAATTGCGCGCCGCCCGCTCGCTGGGCATGAGCGCACCGAAGGCTTATCGACTGGTGGTCCTGCCGCAATTGCTGCGCGTGGTGTTTTACCCGCTGACCAATCAAATGGTCTGGGCCTTGCTGATGACATCACTGGGCGTGGTGGTCGGCCTGACCAGCGACCTGACCGGCGTGACCCAGGCGCTGAACGTGAAGACCTTTCGCACCTTCGAGTTCTTCGCCATCGCCGCCGTCCTCTACTTCGTCCTGGCCAAGCTGGTGGTGTTGATCGCCCGCCTGCTGGCCTGGCGTTTGTTTCGGTACTAGGAGGTCTGCATGTACACCTCAAGTTTTACCTCGGGCGACTTCCTCTACCTGCTGCAAGGTGCCGGCACCACGCTGTTGCTGACGTTCTGGGCGATGTTGATCGGCACGTTGCTGGGGGTCGCGTGTGGCCTGGTTCGGGCCTTGCTGCCACGTGTGAGTCTGCCGCTGGCCTGGGTGCTGGACGTGTTTCGCAGCGTGCCGTTGCTGATCCAGTTTGTGCTGCTCAACTCGTTCAAGTCGATCGTCGGCCTGAACTGGAGCGCGTTCACCGTGGCCTGCGTGATCCTCGGCGCCTACTCCACCGCCTACTGCGCAGAAATCGTTCGCGGCGGCGTGCTCTCGGTGCCGTTGAGCACACGGCGAGCCGCCCGTTCGCTGGGCCTCAGTCACCGCCAGGACTTGCTGCACATTGTCCTGCCGATGGCCACGCGGGTGGCGTTTCCGGGCTGGATCAACCTGACACTGGCGGTCATGAAAGACACCTCGCTGGTGCTCTGGATCGGCATCGTCGAATTGCTGCGCGCTTCGCAAACCATCGTCACCCGGCTCCAGGAACCGTTGTTCGTCCTGGCCCTGGCCGGCCTTATCTACTACGTCATGAGCCTGGTGATCGCTCGTCTGGGTGCGCGGCTCGAACAGAGGTGGCAGGAAAATGATTGAGATCGAGAACGTGCGTAAATCCTTCGGCAACCTGGAAGTCGTCAAGGGTGTCGACCTGACCGTGAACAAAGGCGAAGTGCTGTCGATCATCGGTGGCTCGGGCTCGGGCAAATCGACCTTGCTGATGTGCATCAACGGCCTGGAAGCCATTCAGGGCGGGCAGATCCGCGTCGACGGCACGCCGGTGCATGCCAGCGGCACCGACCTGAACAAGTTGCGGCAGAAAATCGGCATCGTCTTCCAGCAATGGAACGCCTTCCCGCACCTCACGGTGATGGAAAACGTGATGCTCGCCCCGCGCAAGGTGCTCGGCAAAAGCCGCCAGGAAGCTGAAGAAATTGCCGTGCGCCAGCTGACCCACGTGGGCCTCGGCGACAAGCTCAAGGTGTTTCCGAGCAAGCTCTCCGGCGGTCAGCAACAGCGCATGGCGATTGCCCGGGCGCTGGCCATGTCGCCGGACTACATGCTGTTCGACGAAGCCACTTCGGCCCTCGACCCGCAACTGGTGGGCGAAGTGCTGGACACCATGCGCCTGCTCGCCGAGGAAGGCATGACCATGGTCCTGGTGACCCACGAAATCCGCTTCGCCCGGGATGTGTCGGATCGGGTGGCGTTCTTTCGCGACGGCAAGATCCACGAAATCGGTTCACCGGACCAGGTGATCGGCCAGCCGCAACGCGCGGAAACCGCCGACTTCCTGAAGTCGGTGTTGTAACCCACAGACAGACTCAGGAGACAGTCATGCGTTCGAGCAAGATCATTCATGTGGTGAGTTGCCACGCCGAAGGTGAAGTCGGTGACGTTATCGTCGGCGGTGTCGCACCACCGCCCGGCGCGACACTCTGGGAGCAGTCGCGCTGGATTGCCGAGGACCAGACCCTGCGCAACTTCGTGCTGAACGAGCCGCGCGGCGGCGTCTTTCGTCACGTCAATCTGCTGGTGCCGTCCAAGAACCCGCTCGCCGACATGGCGTGGATCATCATGGAACCGGCGGACACACCGCCGATGTCCGGCTCCAACTCGCTGTGCGTGGCGACAGTACTGCTCGACAGCGGCATTTTACCGATGACCGAACCGCTGACCCGGCTGGTGCTCGAAGCCCCCGGCGGCTTGATCGAAGTGACTGCCCAGTGTCGCAACGGCAAGGCCGAGCGGGTCGAGGTGCGGAACGTGGTGTCGTTTGCCGACAAGCTCGATGCCTGGATCGAAGTCGAAGGCCTCGGTTCGCTGCAGGTCGATACTGCCTATGGCGGCGACAGCTTTGTGATCGTCGATGCCCAGCGCCTGGGCTTCTCACTGACCGCCGATGAAGCCGCAGACCTGGTCGCCAGCGGCCTGAAGATTACTCAAGCGGCCAATGAACAATTGGGGTTCGTGCACCCGCTGAACCCGGACTGGGAGCATATTTCGTTCTGCCAGATCGCCGCACCGCTCGACCGCACCAACGGCGTGGCCAGTGCCGCCAATGCGGTGGTGATCCGCCCCGGCAAGATCGATCGCTCGCCCTGCGGCACCGGTTGCTCGGCGCGCATGGCGGTGCTGCACGCCAAAGGCCAACTGGCAGTGGGTGAAGTGTTCATCGGGCGTTCGATCATCGGTTCCGAGTTTCGTTGCCGGATCGACAGCACCAGCGAAATCGCCGGCCGTCCGGCCATTATCCCCTGCCTGTCCGGGCGCGCCTGGATCACCGGCACCCACCAGCATCTGCTCGACCCAAGCGATCCTTGGCCGGGCGGTTATCGACTGTCCGACACCTGGCCCGTCGACCTGGCTATTTGAAACATCGTACCTGGCAAAACCCTTTGAACCCCACGGCACTTTCAGTGCTCAATTTAAACGTATACGAAATACTAAATAGTCATCATCGGAGGCAACATGAGCAAGCACGTTAACTGGAGCGGCGTTTTCCCTGCGGTCACTACCCAGTTCAACCCGGACTTTTCCATCGACTATGAAGGCACGCACAAGGTCATCAGCGGGCTGGTGCGTGACGGCGTGTCGGGGCTGGTGATCTGCGGCACCGTCGGCGAGAACACCTCGCTGAGCACCGAAGAAAAAATCAGCCTGGTGGAAGTCGCCAAGGACGCCGCCGCAGGTCGGGTGCCGGTGATCTCCGGTGTTGCCGAATTCACCAGCGCCAACGCCAGCAAGGTCGCCAAGGAAATCCAGCGCGTGGGCGCCGACGGCATCATGTTGATGCCGGCACTGGTCTACTCCTCGAAACCCTTCGAGACCGCCGCGCACTTTCGCAGCGTCGCCGCCAGCATCGACCTGCCGGTGATGGTCTACAACAACCCGCCGATCTACAAAAACGATGTCACCCCGGACATCCTGATCTCCCTGGCCGACTGCGACAACGTCGTCTGCTTCAAGGATTCCTCGGGCGATACCCGGCGCTTCATCGATGTGCGCAATGAAGTCGGCGACCGCTTTGTGCTGTTCGCCGGGCTCGATGACGTGGTGCTCGAAAGCATCGCCGTCGGTGCGGTGGGCTGGGTTTCCGGGATGTCCAATGCCTTCCCGAAAGAAGGCGAGACGCTGTTCCGCCTGGCCCGCGATGGCCGCTTCAAAGAGGCCATGCCGATCTACGAATGGTTCATGCCACTGCTGCACCTCGATGCCCGCCCGGACCTGGTGCAGTGCATCAAGCTCTGTGAGGAACTGATGGGCCGCGGCACGGCGCTGACCCGTCCACCTCGCCTGGGTCTGCTTGACCACGAGCGCAGCGAGGTCGAGGCGCTGGTCAAGGCCGCGCTCGCCAACCGCCCGAGCTTGCCGGACGTCGGTCTGTAACCGCCCCTCCCCACTGCCGCGCTCGGCATCGAGCGCGGCCATGCCGAGCATTTTTTATGTCAGCCATTATCGGCCACAACTTTATCGGCTTCGGCCGCAGCGCCGCAGGTGATCAGGTTCTGCACAGCGTCGACGCCCACAGCGGTGAACCGCTGCCCTATGGCTTCAGCCAGGCCAGCACCGAGGAAGTCGACAACGCCGCCCACTTCGCCGCCAGGGCCTACCCGATTTATCGCAACCTGCCGGCCACGGTGCGCGCTGGTTTTCTCGAGACCATCGCCGAAGAAATTGACGCCCTGGGCGATGACTTCATCGCCATCGTCTGTCGCGAGACGGCTCTGCCCGCTGCGCGGATTCAGGGCGAACGGGCGCGAACCAGCGGCCAGTTGCGGCTGTTCGCCCGGGTGCTGCGTCAAGGCGACTTCCTCGGTGCGCGTATCGACCGCGCCCTGCCTGAGAGCCAACCTTTGCCACGGCCTGATTTGCGTCAGTGGCGCATCGGCCTGGGCCCGGTGGCGGTGTTCGGTGCGAGTAACTTTCCACTGGCGTTTTCCACCGCCGGTGGCGATACCGCCGCCGCCCTGGCCGCGGGTTGCCCGGTGGTGTTCAAGGCCCACAGCGGGCATATGGCAACCGCCGAGCTGGTGGCGGCAGCGATCATTCGCGCGGCACAGCGCAGTGGCATGCCTGAAGGCGTGTTCAACATGATTTATGGCGCGGGCGTCGGTGAGGCACTGGTCAAACACCCGGCGATCCAGGCGGTGGGGTTCACCGGCTCGCTCAACGGTGGCCGGGCGCTGTGCGACATGGCCGCTGCAAGGCCGCAACCGATACCGGTGTTCGCCGAGATGTCGAGCATCAACCCGGTACTGCTGCTACCCGCCGCCCTCGCGGCCCGCAGCGCAAGCATTGCCAGCGAATTGAGCGCTTCGATCGTGCTGGGGGGCGGCCAGTTCTGTACCAATCCGGGGTTGATCATCGGCCTGCGCTCGGCGGCGTTCAGCGCCTGCATCGAACAACTCACCGCGCAGATCAACGAAAAACCGCCACAAACCCTGCTCAACAGCGGTACCCGGCGTAGCTATGAAGGCGGCGTGCAGCGCTTGCTCGAGCATCCACGGGTGACGCGCTTGAGCGGCGCCTGCACGTCAGGCAATCAGGTGCAGCCGCAGTTGTTCAAGGCCGACGTCAGCCTGCTGCTTGAAGGGGACGAAGTGCTGCAAGAAGAAGTGTTCGGTCCGGCCAGCATCGTGCTGGAGGTGGCCGACGAGCAAGAACTCAGGTTGGCGCTGTGTGCCTTGCACGGGCAATTGACCGCTACGCTGATCGCCGATCCGCAAGACTTGGCGCTGTGCGCGCAGTTGATACCGATCCTCGAACAGAAAGCCGGGCGGCTGCTGCTCAACGGTTATCCGACCGGTGTCGAGGTGTGCGATGCAATGGTCCACGGCGGACCGTATCCGGCGACGTCGGACGCTCGCGGCACCTCGGTCGGCAGCCTGGCAATCGAGCGGTTCCTGCGACCGGTGTGCTATCAGAACTGTCCGGACGGGTTACTGCCGGACGCCCTGAAGAACGCCAATCCACTGGGAATTTTACGTCTGGTCGACGGGATGAATACCCGCGAGGGGTGGAGTGACGAATAGACCTGATCTACCGTGATACCAGTCGTTCACAAGACCTCTGAAGTGGACACAAATCCTGTGGCGAGGGAGCTTGCTCCCGCTCGGCTGCGAAGCAGTCGTAAACCGGCTGATACGTTCTACCTGATAAAACGCAGTCGCCTATTTTGGGACCGCTTCGCGATCCAGCGGGAGCAAGCTCCCTCGCCACAGGTCGGCGCTTTTCGTCAGTCGAACTGCGCGCGCATCCAGGCCTGATACTCGGTAACGCCAGGCTCGCCTTCGCGGGGTGCCCAATGTGCGTGTTCACCCTCGCCTACCGGACGATAAGGACCGGCCTTGCATTCGAACATCACGCTGTCTGCTTCGAGTACGACCAGACCGTGATAAACACCGGCCGGCAGGTCGATCCCCAGCGTATCGCCGCCGCACTCCAGGATTCGCTTGGCAATCACCTGGCCCGCGTCGTCGAAAAGCAGCACACCCAGACGGCCCTTGAGGACCAACAGGGTTTCAGCCTTGTCATCGCTCAAATGCCGATGTGGCGGAACGTACGTCGATGGCTGCAAGCCCACCGCCATACGGTGGCACGGCTCCTCCATCTGATGGAAGTTGTGATGCTGCCGGCCACGAGGATTGGCCGCAGCTTTCTCGGCCAGCTCGGTAAACAGTGCTTGATCAAGAAAGCTCGGCGCGGCCATGTCTTACATTCCTTTGACGGCGTAGATCCCGGCGGCGTTGCGCCAGTAGCCTTTGTAGTCCATGCCGTAACCGAAGATGTAGCGGTCGATGCACGGCAGACCGACGAAATCGGCTTTCAGGTCCGGGCGAGCCTTGCGGTCGTGGTCTTTATCGATCAGCACGGCGGTGTGCACGGCGCGGGCGCCAGCATGTTTGCAGAAGTCGATGATCGCGCCCAGGGTGTGACCTTCGTCGAGGATGTCGTCGATGATCAGCACGTCACGGTCGATGAACGAGACTTCTGGCTTGGCCTTCCAGAACAGATCGCCGCCGCTGGTTTCGTTGCGATAGCGAGTAGCGTGCAGGTAGGACGCTTCCAGCGGGAAATTCAGATGGGTCAGCAGTTTGCCGGAGAAAATCAGGCCGCCGTTCATCACGCAGAAGACCACCGGGTTGCTATCAGCCAGCTGATCGTTGATTTGCGCACCCACGCGGGCGATGGCCGCCTCGACTTCAGCTTCGGTGTACAGGCAGTCAGCCTCTCGCATGATTTGACGGATATGCTCGAGATCAGCGGACATGGTGCTCTCCAAGGGGGTGGCGGATTCGGAAAAGCGAGCAAAGGTACGCATCCAGCCGGGTCAGATCAAGCGTTTCTGGACTAACGTACTGTATGTCTATAGGACAACACCCTCGGATAGATTAATCTAGGCCGGTTTTTTTGCCCGCCGCCGGAGCCTTTCCCCATGCCCATCCGTGAGATCCGCCATCCGCTGATCCGACACAAACTTGGCCTTATGCGCCGCGCCGACATTAGCACGAAGAATTTCCGCGAGCTCGCTCAGGAAGTCGGCGCCCTGCTGACCTACGAGGCGACCAAAGACCTGCCCCTTGAAACCTACGATATCGAAGGCTGGTGCGGCACTGTTTCGGTCGAGAAGATCGCCGGCAAGAAAATTACCGTGGTGCCGATCCTGCGCGCCGGCATCGGTATGCTTGAAGGCGTGCTCAGCCTGATCCCGGGCGCCAAAGTCAGCGCCGTGGGCGTGGCCCGCAACGAGGAAACCCTCGAAGCGCACACCTATCTGGAAAAACTGGTTCCGGAAATCGACGAACGCCTGGCAATGATCATCGACCCGATGCTCGCCACCGGCGGCTCGATGGTCGCCACCATCGACCTGCTGAAAAAGGCCGGTTGCAAGGACATCCGCGCAATGGTCCTGGTAGCCGCTCCTGAAGGCATCGCCGCGGTAGAGAAGGCTCACCCGGACGTGACCATCTACACCGCGTCAATTGATCAAAAATTGAACGAACACGGCTATATCATCCCGGGTCTGGGCGATGCCGGTGACAAGATCTTCGGTACCAAGCAGAAGGACGCGTGAGCATGCGGGATGAGTTCAACGACCCGCTCTGGCGCACGGTGCTGTCTGGCGCGCAGATGCTGTTCGTGGCGTTTGGCGCGTTGGTGTTGATGCCATTGATTACCGGCCTCGACCCGAATGTCGCGCTGTTCACGGCGGGCCTCGGGACTCTGCTGTTCCAGGTGGTCACCGGGCGGCAAGTGCCGGTGTTCCTGGCGTCGAGTTTTGCCTTCATCACCCCGATCATTCTCGCCAAGGGCCAGTTCGGCCTCGCGGCGACCATGGGCGGGGTGATGGCGGCCGGTTTCGTTTATACCTTTCTCGGCGTGGCCGTGAAGATCAAGGGCACCGGTTTTATCGACCGCTTGCTGCCACCGGTAGTGATTGGCCCAGTGATCATTTCGATCGGCCTGGCGATGGCGCCGATTGCCGCAAACATGGCGATGGGCAAGGCCGGTGATGGTTCCGAGCTGATTCATTACCAGACCGCCATGATGATCTCCATGCCAGCGCTGCTGACGACGCTGATCGTAGCGGTGTTCGGCAAAGGCATCTTCCGCCTGGTGCCGATCATCTCCGGCGTACTGGTCGGGTTTGGCATGGCGTTTTTCTTCGGTGTCGTCGACACCGCGAAGATCGCTGCCGCGCCGTGGTTTGCGTTGCCGCACTTTACCGCTCCGGAATTCAACTGGCAGGCGATTCTGTTCATCGTCCCGGTGGCGCTGGCCCCGGCCATCGAGCATATCGGCGGCGTGATCGCAGTCGGCAGCGTGACCGGACGTGATTACCTGAAGAAGCCCGGCCTGCACCGCACGCTGTTTGGCGATGGCATCGCAACCACTGCCGCCGGCCTGCTCGGCGGCCCACCTAACACCACGTACGCTGAAGTGACGGGCGCGGTGATGCTGACCAAGAACTACAACCCGAAAATCATGACCTGGGCAGCGATCTTTGCCATCAGCCTGGCGTTTATCGGCAAGTTCGGCGCACTGCTGCAAAGCATCCCGGTGCCCGTCATGGGCGGGATTCTTTGCCTGTTGTTCGGGTCGATTGCTGCGGTGGGCATGAATACCATGATCCGCCACAAGATCGATTTGGCTGAAGCGCGCAACCTGGTGATTGTCTCGGTCACGCTGGTGTTCGGGATTGGCGGCATGCTGGTCGGCACCGGTACCGGCGCGCAGGACTTCGGCCTCAAGGGCATCGCGCTGTGCGCTGTCGTGGCGATCGCGCTGAACCTGATTCTACCGGGCAATGACAGCTGGAAGCACAAGAAAGCGGATGAGCCGTTGCTCTAACGGCTTACACAGCCCCCTGTGGCGAGGGAGCTTGCTCCCGCTGGGTCGCGAAGCGACCCTAAAACCTGCAACCGCATATCTTCAGACATATCGCGTTTGCCGAATTTACGACTGCTTCGCAGCCGAGCGGGGGCAAACCCCCTCGCCACATTACCGTTCGCCTACAAGGCCAGCGGCGCTCTTTCACACAAGATGTTCAACGCCTGCGCCCACTGCGGGTCATCATTGAGACACGGCACCAGCACCAACTCCTCGCCGCCCGCCTCGCGGAACTGCTCGAGCCCACGGTCACCGATCTCTTCCAGGGTTTCGATGCAGTCGGCCACAAACGCCGGGCACATCACCAGAATCTTCTTCACACCTTGCTTGGCCAACGCGTCGAGTCGCGCTTCGGTGTAGGGTTCGATCCATTTGGCGCGGCCCAGTCGTGACTGGAACGACACCGACCATTTGCCGTCCGGCAAGCCCAAGCGCTCGGCAAATGCTGCCGCGGTACGCAGGCACTGACCGCGATAACAGGTTGCAACCACTTCCGGCGGCGCGCCGGCACAGCAATCACCGTCGCCCTCAAAGCTATGGCCCGGGTTGAGCTTCTTCAGGTGCCGCTCCGGCAAACCATGGAAGCTCAGCAGCAGATGATCGTAATCCTGCTCCAGGTACGGCCTGGCACTGGCCACCAGCGCATCGAGGTATTCCGGCTGATCGTAGAACGGCTGGAGAATCGAGAACTGCACATTCAGTTGCTTCTCGCGCACCACCCGCTTGGCCTCTTCAATCACCGTGGTCACGGTGCTGTCGGCGAACTGCGGATAAAGCGGTGCGAGGGTGACTTTTTTGATCCCTTGAGCAGCCATGCGGGTCAACACCGACTCAATCGACGGCTCGCCGTAACGCATGGCCAACTCGACCGGCCCTTGGGTCCACTGCGCGGTCATCGCTTGCTGCAAGCGGCGACTGAGCACCACCAGCGGCGAACCCTCGTCCCACCAGATCGAGGCATAGGCGTGAGCCGATTGCTCAGGGCGCTTGATCAGAATCAGTGAGACCAGCAAACGTCGCACCGGCCATGGCAGGTCAATGACGTAAGGGTCCATCAGAAATTGATTGAGGTAGCTGCGCACGTCCGCCACCTGTGTGGAAGCGGGCGAACCCAAATTGACCAGGAGCAACGCGTGATCGGTCATGCAACGTCCTATTTCAAAGGCGGCTGGACACGTCGTCCAGGGCCGCACGCAAATCAGTGAAGCGGAATGTGAAACCCGCCGCCAGCAAGCGCGCCGGTGTTGCCCGCTGACCACCCAGCAGCAACAGTGACAACTCGCCAAGACCGACCTTCAGCACAAATGACGGCATCGGCATGAACGCCGGCCGGTGCAAAACGCTGGCGAGGGTCTTGGCGAACTCGCGATTGCGCACCGGTTTTGGCGCGCACGCATTATAAGGACCGCTGGCGTCTTTCTGATGCAGAAGAAAATCAATCAGGGCGATTTGATCATCGATGTGAATCCACGGCATCCACTGCCGACCATTGCCGATCGGCCCGCCCAGCCCCCATTTGAACGGCAATAACAGCCGCGACAAAAAGCCGCCCTCCGCCGACAGCACCAACCCCGTACGCACCAGCACTACCCGAATCCCCAACGCCTCGGCGCGCTGTGCGGTCTCCTCCCAGGCAATGCACAACTGGCTGGCGAAGTCTTCGCTGACCGGCGGCGATTTCTCGGTCAGCTCACGCTCACCGCCATCGCCGTACCAGCCGACTGCGGAGCCCGAAATCAACAACTGCGGTTTCTGCTCGAGGCTTTCAAGCCAGGCCAACAGGGTTTCGGTAAGCCTGATTCGACTGTTCCAGAGCAGCGCCTTGCGTCGATGAGTCCACAAGCGATCAGCAATCGGTGCACCCGCGAGATTGATCACCGCATCCACCGGACGTTGGCCAATGTCTTCCAGACGCCTGACGCCACGTACCTGCGTGCCGCACAATTTGGCGACTTGTTCGGGCCTGCGACTCCACACCGTCAGGCTATGGCCCTGGCTCAACCAGTGTCGGCAGAGTTGACGTCCTATCAAACCAGTACCGCCGGTCAGCAATATGTGCATGACATCTTCCTCGCGTGGCGTTTTACCCTGATCACTAGTCTATTTTTATAAGCAGGGATGTTTCGGATCTGGCAGGTTCTGTGTTTAACAATAGGCCAACCTGCCAGTACGAGAACGCTGAAAGTTATACCAGAAATCGATGTTGTATAGGTTTAACCTGCAGCGTAGCCTGTACAGAAAGGTAAACGAGGCCTCTATGACTGTACCCATCGCAATCATCGGCACCGGCATCGCCGGACTCTCGGCAGCCCAAGCCTTGCAAGAGGCCGGGTACGCCGTTCAATTGTTCGATAAAAGCCGTGGCAGCGGCGGTCGCATGTCGAGCAAACGCAGCGACGCCGGCGCACTGGACATGGGCGCACAATATTTCACCGCCCGTGATCGCCGCTTTGTCATTGAAGTCCAGCGCTGGCAAGCCAATGGCTGGGTCGCCGAATGGACGCCGCAGCTCTACCACTATCAGGGTGGCCAGCTCAGCCCATCACCGGATGAACAGACCCGCTGGGTCGGCACCCCACGCATGAGCGCCATCACCCGCGCGCTGATCGGCGATACGGAAGCGCATTTCGCTTGCCGGATTACCGAGGTCTATCGTGGCGAAGAACATTGGCATTTGCAGGATGCCGAAGGCTTCACCCACGGCCCCTTCAGCCATGTCGTCATCGCTACGCCTGCGCCGCAAGCCACTGCCCTGCTGGCCTCCGCGCCGAAACTCGCCGGGGTCGCCGCCGGGGTAAAAATGGACCCGACCTGGGCCATTGCGCTGGCCTTCGACACGCCGCTGGATACGCCGATGGAAGGCTGCTTTGTACAGGACAGCCCACTCGACTGGCTGGCGCGTAACCGTAGCAAACCGGGGCGCGACACCACCCTCGACACTTGGGTATTGCACGCCAACAGCAATTGGAGCCGACAACATATCGACCTGCCTAAAGAGGCAGTGATCGAGCAACTGCACGGCGCTTTCGCCGAGTTGCTGCACGATTCCATGCCTGCGCCGGTCTTCAGCCTTGCCCATCGCTGGCTCTACGCCCGTCCGTCCAGCAGCCATGAATGGGGCGTATTGGCCGATGCCGACCTGGGCTTGTACGTGTGTGGCGACTGGTGCCTGTCAGGGCGGGTCGAAGGCGCCTGGATGAGCGGCCAGGAAGCAGCTCGCCGCCTGCACGCACACCTGCAGTGAAACGCGTCAACCCGCGCAGACATTGCACGATGAATCCCACAGGAAGAGGGAGCCGGTAAAACTTGTACAAACAATTTGACTTGTACACCCTTGGATCTATGATCAAACCGTGTTGTACAGCGCGAACAGCCTGTACAGGTATAGATCCGAGGTGCCTCCATGCCCAGCGACTCAGCAAGCAAACCGAAAATCGCTGTCAGTGCCTGCCTGATGGGCGCCGAGGTGCGTTACAACGGCGGGCATAAAGCATCTCCGCTGTGCAGTCGAACCCTCACGGATTATTTCGAGTTCATTGCAGTGTGCCCGGAGGTCGCCATCGGCCTGGGGGTTCCCCGCGAACCGATTCGACTGGTCGGCAATCCGCAGCAACCTCGCGCCGTCGGTACGGTTCACCACGAACTGGATGTCACTCAGGCGCTGACGAACTACGGCCAGCAAATGGCCGGCGCGCTGGGCGATATTTGCGGCTATATCTTCATGCAAAAATCACCGTCCTGTGGCCTGGAGCGAGTCAAGGTTTACCACGCCAACGGCAGCCCGCACGACGGCGGTGCACGCGGCATCTACGCTCAAGCGTTTTGTGCCCGACACCCGGACCTGCCGGTGGAAGAAGACGGTCGACTGAACGATCCCGTACTACGCGAGAATTTCCTGACCCGGGTATTTGCCTACTCAGCCTGGCAGGAGCTCCTGCAAAACGGCTTGAGTCGCAATGGCCTGACCGACTTTCACGCACGCTACAAATACCTGTTGATGGCCCATAACCCACTGCAATACCAAGCCTTGGGCAAGCTCCTGGGTGATATGGGCCAGACCGATCCCGATGAACTCGGCCCGCGCTATTTCAGCGAGCTGATGGCGGCACTGAAAAAATGTGCCACCCGCGGCACCCACACCAATGTGCTGCAACACCTCAGCGGCTATCTCAAACAGGTCATCAGCGCCGAAGACAAACAGGAAGTGCAGCATGTGATCGGTCAGTACCGCCACGGCATCGTGCCCTTGGTGGTACCGCTGACATTGCTCAAGCATCACTTGCGCCATCATCCCGATCCGTACGTTATGCAGCAGGCGTACCTGCAACCGCACCCGGAAAATCTCAGCTTGCGAAATGCGATTTAAATGAAAACCGAACCTGACATTCATCCCCATGACGATAGCCCAGCCACCGGCGATCAACAGCCCCCGGAGAACGATTGGCTGCCGATTCGCGAAGTTGCACGAATCACCGGCGTCAACGCCGTTACCCTGCGCGCCTGGGAACGTCGCTATGGCCTGATCGTGCCGCTGCGTACGTCCAAGGGACACCGACTGTTCTCGGTCGAACATGTGCAGCGGATCCATGACATTCTCACCTGGCTCAATCGCGGCGTGGCCGTCAGCCAGATCAAACAGCTGCTGGATACGCCAGCAGCATTGCGTGAACCGGTCACAAATGACTGGCACGTCCTGCGCCTCAAGCTGATGCAGGCGATCGGACAACTCGCTGAGCGCCAGCTCGATGAGACGCTCAATCAGGCCATGTCGTTGTATCCACCGCGCACCTTGTGCGAGCAACTGCTGATGCCGCTGCTGGCCGAACTCGAGCAGCGCTGGCAAGGTCAGTTTGGCGCGCAGATGGAGCGGGCGTTCTTTTATTCCTGGTTGCGCAGCAAGTTCGGTGCGAGGGTCTACCACAACAACCGTCAGTTGCGCGGCGCGCCGTTGCTGCTGATCAATCACTCCGACTTACCCCTGGAGCCGCATCTGTGGCTCATCGCCTGGCTGATCAGCAGCGCCGATTGCCCCGTGGAAGTGTTCGACTGGCCCTTGCCAGCCGGCGAATTGGCACTGGCGGTCGAGCATCTGCAAGCGCGTGGCGTGCTGCTGTATTCCAGTAAAACAATCGATCTCAAACATTTATTGAAACTTCTGACCAATGTCGACGGCCCAAAACTCATGGCCGGCCCTGCGGTGTGCATCCACCACGCCGAGTTGTCCGCCAAAACCTCTGAAATAGCCGATTTATTTCTGGCCGAAGATCCGTTGTCGGCCCATCAGGCACTGGTTCAGCGTGGGCTCATTTAAATGCTTGTAGGCAAAACTTCCCTGCAATTGATCTGGCTGCGCAGCGACTTGCGTCTGCATGACAACACTGCCCTCTCGGCCGCCGCAGCTCGTGGCCCGTGCGTGGCGGTGTATTTGTTGAGCCCGCAGCAATGGCAGATCCACGATGATGCACCGTGCAAAGTGGATTTCTGGCTGCGTAACCTGCGCGAGTTGAGCCACGCCCTCGGCGAGCTGAACATTCCCTTGCTGATCCGTACTGCCGCACGCTGGGATGATGCGCCGCAGGTGCTTGGCCAGTTATGCACAGAGCTGAACGTCGAGGCGGTTCACGTCAACGAGGAATACGGCGTGAATGAAAGTCGCCGTGATGCAGCCGTCAGCAAGACTCTCGACGCTGCGGGCATTGGCTTTTACAGCTACCTCGATCAATTGCTGCTCAAGCCCGGCAGCGTGCTGACCAAAACCGGTACGTACTTCCAGGTCTTCAGCCAATTCCGCAAAGCTTGCTACGCCCGCCTGCACGGCGCATTACCCCGCTTGATTGCCGCCCCCGGGGTTCAGGTGCCAACGGCCATCAACCGTGACCCGATTCCATTGCAGGTCGAGGGCTTCGACACACCAAGCGAACATCTGCGCGCGCTCTGGCCCGCCGGTGAAGGTGAAGCTCATCGGCGTCTGGAGCACTTCGCCCAAGGGCAGATTGATGACTACAAGGACCAACGCGACTTCCCGGCAAAACCCGGTACCAGCCAGTTGTCCGCGTACCTCGCAGCCGGGGTGATTTCGCCACGCCAGTGCCTGCACGCCGCCCTGCAAAGCAATCAAGGCGAGTTCGAAAGTGGCTGCGCCGGAGCCGTCGCCTGGATCAACGAACTGCTCTGGCGCGAGTTTTACAAACACATTCTGGTGGGCTATCCACGGGTCTCCCGGCACCGCGCCTTTCGCCCGGAAACCGAAGCCCTTGCCTGGCGCAACGCTCCGGATGAGCTGGCGGCCTGGAAAGAGGCGCGCACCGGGCTGCCGATTATCGATGCTGCCATGCGCCAACTGCTGGAAACCGGCTGGATGCACAACCGTCTGCGGATGCTGGTGGCGATGTTCCTGACAAAAAACCTGCTGATCGACTGGCGCGAAGGTGAGCGTTTTTTCATGCGCCATTTGATTGATGGCGATCTGGCCGCGAACAACGGCGGCTGGCAGTGGAGCGCTTCCACCGGCACCGATTCGGCGCCCTGGTTCCGGATTTTCAACCCGCTGAGCCAGTCGGAAAAATTCGACGCTGAAGGTCTGTTCATCAAGCACTGGCTGCCGGAACTGGCGGGGCTGAACAACAAATCTATCCACAATCCGGCGGCCATGGGCGGACTGTTTGGCGTGGCCGACTATCCACTGCCAATCGTCAATCTGGGTCAGTCACGCGAGCGCGCACTGGCGGCATTCAAACATTTGCCTTCGCGTCTGGATCTCGGAGCGATACATGACTGAAAAGGAGAGTGGATTGAGTCATACAACGCCACGGCGATATTGGCTGACGGGAGCCGGCAACGGCATTGGTGCTGCACTGGCCGAAGAACTGTTGAAGTCCGGCATGCACCTGGCGGTCAGCGCCCGCACGATTGCACCATTAAAAGTCCTGGCCCAGCGCTATCCGGGACAAGTGCTGGTGGTGGCGGGCAATCTGACCAACAGTCAGACCGTGCGCGAGATTGGCGAACGGATCCAACAGGAGTGGGGCTCGCTGGACACCGTGATTATCAATGCCGGCACCTGTGAATATGTTGACACCCAGCAGTTCGACACCTCGATCATCGAACATGTGGTGCGCACCAACCTGCTCGCCAGCAGCTATTGCATCGACGCCGCCCTGCCGCTGCTGCGCGCTGGCATCGCCCCCCATCTGGTGGGTATCGCCAGTTCAGTGACTGATCTGGCCCTGCCTCGGACCGAAACCTATGGCGCCTCGAAAGCCGGGCTGCGGTATCTGTTTGAGTCCCTGCGCATCGATCCCGCCTCGGAAGGTGTTGAAATCACCCTGGTTAGCCCCGGTTCCGTCGCCCCCCTGCTGAGCGGGAACAACGACTATCCGATGCCACAAATCTGGTCGGCCGACAACGCCGCACGCCACGTCGTCGAAACCCTCAAGCAGCGCCCGCAGGAAATCCCCCTCCTGGCCCTGTCGATGGTTGCACTCTGGCCTTTGTCGAAAATGTCCAACCGCGCAAAATTAGTGATCGGCAAACGCATGGTCAGGCGCGCGCCGCCAAGCATCGATACGCCGCAAACGGATCATGACCAACGCCTGTCGACAACCCCATCCGGTTGAGCGTCCGTCAGGCCTTTCACACAGCTACGGCGCGCTGCCTTACACTGCGCACCTATGAACACGATCCCCATCAAGACCATCGCCGAACCAGCGGTCACCTGCTCGACCTGCGCAGCCTGCTGTTGCCAGCTCGAAGTCATGCTGATCACCGACACTGGCGTGCCCGAACGTTTTATCGACACCGACGATTGGGGCGGGGAAGTCATGCTGCGCCTGGATGACGGCTGGTGCGCCGCGCTGGATCGCGACAGCATGATGTGCACCATTTACGAAAAGCGCCCGCTGATCTGCCGGGAGTTCGAGATGGGCGCACCGGAGTGCATCGACGAGCGCCAGGGGATTGCGACGGTGTATCGCTGATCCTGATTTGCACAGCCCCCTCACCACAATTACCCACCATGCGTCGGCACATTACAGCGGCATCGTGTAATGCAACGCGTAGCTTTCTATACCGTCATTGGTGACGTTGATATGGGCGTTGGAGTAATGCGTCGCGCGAATCCCGATTTCATGCCCGCCAGCAAACCGCAGGCCGAACCCCAATCGATCCTCAAATTGAAAAGCCTCGCCCAACCGGCGATCGTCCACTTCGTCGTGAGCGAATACCGCAACGCCGATGCCGGCCTCCAGATAAGGTTTGACGGTTTGCCCGGAAAACTCATAAACGAACACCGGAGAGAACGACAGGCTGTGATTGCTTACAGTCTTGTCACCATTCCAATAGGTGTACGCACCGCTCCAGTAGCCCGTCACGCGCCCGACATCAGTCTGCCACCAGCTTTTATCCCAATCCCATTGCAGGCCCAGGCGATAAGTCTGGGTCGAACCGCTGGTCTGGCCAACCGCAAACTCGACGCCAGCTGCTTGTGCGGTAAAACTGTGCCCCAACAACACGACCGCGATCGCGGCTAAACAGAACAGTCGTTTCATGAGAAACATCCTTTTCCGAACGATTATGTTTGTTTTTTGGGGCTCAACAGACGTGCTATGAAGATCCACGCCTCAATAGAAATGCATCCAATTGAAGCGCTCCCCAAAACGACTTTCTACAGACTGAAGCTTTGCACAACCCCGGCGTTATGCCAGAGCAGCGGCAGGATATTTCTCAAGTGCTCGGGGCTGGCACTGGTCCAGAACTGCGCGTCGCGAGGTGGCCCTACTGCGAGCAACTCACGCTCGGCCAGCAGGCGCTGGGTTTGCCGGGCAACCGCCGCGCCAGTATCGATCAGGCTGATGTCGGCGGGGAGCATCTGCTTGAGCAATGGCTTGAGGAAAGGATAGTGCGTGCAACCGAGAATAATCGTGTCACACCCGGCTGCCAGCAGAGGTTCGAGATAACCGGCCAGTAACTGGCACAGCTCCTGGCTGTGCAGGTCACCGGCTTCGATCAGCTCCACCAACCCCGGGCACGGCTGAGTGATGACCCGTACATCGGTGGCAAAACGGTCGAGCAAGGCCGCGAACTTGGCGCTCTGCAACGTCCCGGTAGTGGCGAGCACACCGACCACGCCACTGCGAGTGGCCGCGGCGGCTGGCTTGACCGCAGGCTCCATGCCGATGATGGGCCAGTCCGGGTAGTCACGACGCAAATCCGCGACACCGGCCACGGTTGCCGTGTTGCAGGCCACGACCAAGGCCTTGGCACCTTGCCGGACAAAAAACTCCGCGACTACGCTGCAACGCTGGCGAATGAACTCGGGAGATTTCTCGCCATAGGGAATGTTCCCGCAATCGCCGACATACAACAGCGATTCATTGGGCAACAATTGCTGGATCTCGGCCAGCACCGACAACCCGCCGACCCCGGAATCGAACACGCCGATGGGCGCTTCACGCATGCCTGCCCCCGCAAACACTGCAGCCTGGATCACGCTTGACCCGCAACTCGCGGAACCGCGCCCCCAAGGCATCGATTAATAATAACCGTCCCACCAACGGCTCACCGAACCCGACCAACAGTTTCAGCGCCTCAAGCGCTTGCAGGCTGCCCACCAACCCCACCAGCGGACCGAGCACGCCGGCTTCGCTGCAGGTCAGTTCGGCTTCGCTGCCGTGCCCGTACAAGCAGTGGTAACACGGGCTCTCGGCGCGACGTGGGTCGAACACCGACAACTGCCCTTCCAGGCGAATCGCTGCACCGCTGACCAAGGGTTTTCGCGCCGCCACACACGCCGCGTTCACCGCTTCGCGGGTGGAAAAATTGTCGGAGCAATCCAGTACCACATCGACCGCCGACACTGCAGCCGCCAACGAGTCTTCGTCCAGCGCAGTGCGATGAGCGATCAGTTGAATCTCGGGGTTTATCGCCGTCAGACGCCGGATAGCCGAGTCGACCTTGCTCAGCCCGACGCTGTCGGTGTCGTGAATGATCTGCCGTTGCAGGTTGGTCAGGTCGACCGTATCGAAGTCCGCCAGATGCAACTCACCGACGCCGGCAGCCGCCAGGTACAGCGCGACCGGCGCACCAAGCCCGCCGAGGCCGACGATCAAGACGCGGCTTTGCTTGAGTCGCAATTGGCCGTCGATGTCGACGTGTTGCAACAGAATCTGCCGGCTATACCGCAACAGCTCCTGATCATTCAGCACGGTAGGCGCCCCAGACTGATACGTTCATGGTCACCGAGGTCCTTGCGGCTGTGGACCTCTTCAAAACCTTGGGTCAGCAGCAAATCGCGCACGGCATCGGCCTGATCATAACCGTGCTCAAGCATCAACCAGCCGCCCGCTTCCAGGTGGCCAGGCGCCTGGGCGATGATCAAACGCAAGTCATCGAGCCCGTCGGTGCCGGCCACCAACGCACTGGCCGGCTCGAAACGCACGTCACCGGCCACCAGATGCGGGTCGGCGGAGGCTATATAAGGCGGATTACTGATGATCAGCGTGTAGCGATGATCTTTCAGCGCACTGAACCAGTGACTGCTCTGCACCGTGACGTTGTTCAAGTGCAGACGCTGGCGATTGCGCTCGGCCAGGGCCACGGCCTCGAGGATCCGGTCCACTGCAGTAACTTGCCAGGCTGGACGCTCGCTGGCCAACGCCAGGGCAATCGCGCCGCTGCCGGTGCCCAGATCGAGAACCTTGGCCGGTGTCGCGGGCAACAGTTCCAGGGCAGTTTCAACCAGCAACTCGGTGTCCGGACGCGGGATCAGCGTATGCGGTGCCACTTCCAGGTCCAGCTTCCAGAAGCCCTGCTGGCCGAGAATATAGGCCACCGGCTCGCCGGCGCGGCGACGTTGCAGGTACTCGGCAAAGATCAGCGCGGCTTCGCTGGGAACGATGCGCTCCGGCCAGGTGTGCAGAAAGCTGCGGGACTTGCCCAGGGCCGCGGCCAGCAACAATTCAGCATCCAGGCGCGCGGTCGGCGAGTCAGGCAGGTCGGCTGCACGTAACAAACTGGCAATGATGGTCATTTATTCACCTATCGCTGCCAGTTGGTCCGCCTGGAATTCGGCCAATAACGGCTCGATCACGGCATCGACGCCACCCGCGAGGATTTCGTCGAGGGAATACAGCGTCAGGTTGACCCGATGGTCGGTGACCCGCCCCTGGGCGAAATTGTAGGTACGGATTCGCTCGGAGCGGTCGCCCGAGCCCACCAGCAATTTGCGCTCGCTAGCGATGGCATTCGCCGCAGCGCTGGTTTGCTGGTCATTCAATTTAGCCGAGAGCCAGGACATCGCCCGCGCCCGGTTCTTGTGCTGGGACCGTTCTTCCTGGCACTCGACCACGATGCCCGACGGCAAGTGGGTAATCCGGATCGCCGAGTCGGTCTTGTTCACGTGCTGACCGCCTGCGCCGGAGGAGCGATAGGTATCGACGCGCAAATCTGCCGGGTTGATCTCGATCGCTTCCTGTTCGTCCGGCTCAGGCAATACCGCCACGGTACAGGCCGAGGTGTGGATACGGCCCTGGGATTCGGTGGCCGGAACCCGTTGCACGCGGTGCGCGCCGGATTCGAACTTCAGCTTGCCGTAGACATTGTCGCCTTCGACCCGCGCGATAACTTCCTTGAAGCCGCCGTGTTCGCCGATGTTCTCCGACAGAATCTCGACCCGCCAGCCACGCCGTTCGGCGTAACGCGAATACATGCGGAACAGGTCACCGGAGAAGATCGCCGCTTCGTCGCCACCAGTACCGGCACGAATTTCCAGGAACACGTTGCGCCCGTCGTTCGGGTCCTTGGGCAGCAGCATGCGTTGCAGGCTGGCTTCAAGTTCGATCAGTTGCTCTTTTGCTTCGCGGACTTCTTCGACGGCCATTTCGCGCATGTCCGGATCGCTGTCCTTGAGCAGCGCCTGGGCACCTTCGAGATCGCCCTGAACCTTGAGCAGCTGTTTATAGGTGGCGACAATCGGCTCAACTTCCGCGTACTCCTTGGAATAGGTGCGGAATTTGTTCTGATCGGAAATGACTTCGCCATCGCCAAGCAAGGCGGTCAGTTCCTCGAAACGGTCCTGGAGGATGTCCAGCTTATTGAGCAGTGACGCTTTCATTGCGGTTTTTTATCCGAAGAGCTATCCGAGTTGCCCTCACCGAGGGCAAAGAGTTCCTGGGCCATGGCCAGCGCATCGAGGCGGCCTTCGGCGGTAAGCTTTTTCAACTGCACGCTGGGGGCATGCAACAGTTTGTTGGTCAGGCCACGAGCCAGTTGCACCAGCACGTCTTCAGCGCTGCTGCCGTTGGCAAGCAGACGCTGGGCCTTTTGCAATTCTTCATCGCGCAGGCGTTCGCTCTGTTGACGATAGGCCTTGAGCACATCCACCGCCGCCAGTTCACGCAGACGAACCATGAAGTCATCGGCGCCGATGGAAACCATCTCTTCCGCCGCCTGGGCAGCACCCTGACGGCTCTTGAGGTTTTCGGCGACCACTTCGTGGAGATCGTCGACGCTATAGAGGTAAACGTCGTCCAACTCGCCGACTTCCGGTTCGATATCCCGTGGTACAGCGATATCAACCATGAAGATCGGTTTATGCTTGCGCAATTTCAAGGCACTTTCTACCGCACCTTTACCAAGAATCGGCAACTGGCTGGCGGTCGAACTGATGACGATATCACTGCGCACCAGTTCTGCCGGGATGTCCGAGAGCAGCACCGCGTGGGCGCCAAACTGCTCAGCCAGGATGCTCGCGCGCTCCAGGGTCCGGTTGGCGACCACAATCCGCTTCACGCCCAACTCATGCAAATGGCGGGCGACCAGGGTAATGGTCTCGCCAGCGCCGATCAGCAATGCCTGGCTGCGCTGCAAATCGCTGAAAATCTGTTTCGCCAGGCTGACCGCGGCAAACGCCACGGACACCGGGTTTTCACCGATGGCGGTATCGGTTCGCACCTGTTTCGCCGCATTGAACGTGGCCTGGAACAAACGCCCAAGCAGCGGACCAATGGTTCCGGCCTCGCGGGCCACGGCATAGGCCGATTTCATCTGGCCGAGAATCTGTGGCTCGCCCAACACCAGCGAGTCAAGCCCGGAAGCGACACGCATCATGTGACGAACTGCCGCATCATCTTCGTGCACATAAGCGCTGGCACGCAGCTCTTCGAGGCTCAAATGGTGATAATCGGCCAACCAGCGCAACACGGTATCGGCAGAAAGCTGATCCTGTTCTATATAGAGTTCACTGCGATTGCAGGTGGAGAGGATCGCAGCTTCGCGGCTGTCGGTGAGTCGGCAGAGCTGCTGCAAGGCCTCAACCAGCTGTTCCGGGGTAAAAGCCACGCGCTCGCGGACGTCTACGGAAGCAGTCTTGTGGTTAATACCGAGTGCAAGGAAGGCCATTCAAGATCGCTGATGATGTCGAGAAGCCGACAATTGTCCTACTT
Organism: Pseudomonas sp. FW306-02-D09B; assembly: GCF_058782685.1. Taxonomy (NCBI): domain Bacteria; kingdom Pseudomonadati; phylum Pseudomonadota; class Gammaproteobacteria; order Pseudomonadales; family Pseudomonadaceae; genus Pseudomonas; species Pseudomonas sp. FW306-02-D09B. The sequence goes on along the minus strand of NZ_JBYSXY010000014.1, from coordinate 44,600 downwards.
CGCCTGACTCAGAACAACCATTGCCGACTATTGTCCTGATACCTTGCCTCTATATAGGGGCTCGAGCACCTGAACAGGGATTGAGTTCAACGGCAAATTGACAGGCCGGTTATGTTTGGTCGAAGGCTTGTGTCATGATGATCCGACCGCAGGTTAGTCGTCCTCTTCCCCTATGAATAGATCTTCCGCGTTGCTCCTCGCTTTTGTCTTCCTCAGCGGCTGCCAGGCCTTGGCACCCGTTTCGCCGAGCGGTACGCCGCCGGTCGAAGGCAGCACGAAGGCCCCTGAAAAGCCCAAGGTTTACAGCTCGTTCAGCGAAGACACGATCTTCAGCCTGCTGAGCGCGGAACTGGCTGGCCAGCGCAATCGTTTCGACATTGCCCTGGACAACTACGTGACCCAGGCCGTCAACACCCAGGACCCGGGCATCTCCGAGCGAGCCTTTCGCATCGCCGAATACCTTGGCGCCGATCAGGCAGCGCTTGATAGCTCGCTGATCTGGGCGAAAAACGCGCCGAACGACCTCGAAGCACAGCGCGCCGCCGCCGTGCAGCTGGCCCGCGCCGGGCGTTATGACGACTCCATGGCCTATATGGAGAAGGTTCTGCTGGGCAAGGGCGATACTCACTTCGACTTCCTCGCCCTGTCTGCGGCCGATACCGATCAGGACACCCGCAACGGCCTGATGAAGAGTTTTGACCGTTTGCTGCTGCGCCACCCGAAGAACAGCCAGCTGATTTTCGGCAAGGCCCTGTTGCTGCAACAGGACGGTGACACCAAGGGCGCACTGGCGCTGCTTGAGAAAAATCCTCCGCAAGACGGTGAAATCGCCCCGATTCTGTTGCGCGCGCGCCTGCTGCAAAGCCTTAACCGTGGCAAAGAAGCGCTGCCGCTGCTGGAAAAAAGCATCCGCAAATACCCGGACGACAAACGCTTGCGCCTGACGTATGCCCGCATGCTGGTCGAACAGGACCGCATGGACGACGCCAAAGAGCAGTTCTCAAGCCTGGTCCAGCAGTATCCGGAAGACGACGAGTTGCGCTATTCCCTGGCACTGGTTTGCCTGGAAGCCAAGGCCTGGAAGGAGGCCAAGGGTTATCTGGAAGACCTGATCGCCCGGGAAAGCCATGTCGACTCGGCTCACCTGAACCTGGGGCGCATCGCCGAAGAACGCAACGACCCGCAAGGCGCCCTGATCGAGTACGCACTGGTCGGCCCGGGCAACGACTATTTGCCGGCGCAACTGCGTCAGTCCGACATCCTGATGAACAACGGACGCACCGCCGAAGCCCAAAGCCGTTTGGCCAGGGCACGCGACGAACAACCGGACTACGCGATCCAGCTGTATCTGATCGAAGCCGAAACCCTGTCTGCCAACAAGCAGGACGATCGCGCCTGGGCCGTTCTCGATAAAGGCTTGAAGCAGTATCCGGACGATCTGAATCTGCTTTATACCCGGGCCATGCTCGCGGAAAAACGCAATGACCTGGCGCAGATGGAAAAAGACCTGCGACTGATCATCAAGCGTGATCCGGATAACGCCATGGCGCTGAATGCCCTCGGTTACACCCTGTCCGACCGCACCACGCGTTACGACGAAGCCAAGACCTTGATCGAGCACGCGCACCAGCTGAACCCGGAAGACCCGGCTGTTCTCGACAGCCTCGGCTGGGTGAATTACCGCCTGGGCAACCTCGATGTCGCCGAACGCTACTTGCGCCAGGCCCTGGAGCGTTTCCCCGATCAGGAAGTCGCGGCGCACCTGGGTGAAGTCCTGTGGGCCAACGGCAAGCAACGCGAAGCCAAACAAATCTGGGGCAAATTCCTCAAGGAACAACCCGACAGCCCTACCCTGCGCAGCACCATCAAGCGCCTGACCGGTTCCGAGACTCTTTAAAATCATGCTTTTGCGCCACATCATCGTTTTCAGCTTCATCGCCCTGCTCGCCGGTTGCGCGGGCTTTGGCGCCCGTGAGTCCGTCGAGGGCCACGGCAATCCCGCGCAATGGCGCGTACACAAACAGCAATTGACCAGCCTCGATGGCTGGCAAATCAACGGCAAGGTCGGTATCCGGGCCCCGAAAGACTCGGGCAGCGGCACCGTGTTCTGGCTACAACGACAGGACTACTACGATATTCGCCTGTCCGGCCCGTTGGGTCGCGGTGCTGCCCGCCTGACCGGTCGTCCTGGCCAGGTCTCGCTGGAAGTGGCCAACCAGGGTCGCTTTGAGGCGCCAACGCCTGAAGCCCTGCTTGAAGAACAGCTGGGCTGGAAACTGCCGGTTTCGCATTTGGTCTGGTGGGTTCGTGGATTGCCCGCCCCTGACAGCAAAAGCCGCCTGAACCTGGATGCCGACAGTCGCCTGGCCACTCTCGAGCAGGATGGCTGGCAAGTCGAGTACCTCAGCTACATCCAGCAAAACGGTTATTGGTTGCCCGAGCGGATCAAACTGCACGGCACCGACCTTGATGTCACGCTGGTGATCAAGGACTGGCAACCTCGCAAATTGGGGCAATGACATGCCTGCCACTCGCCTGACCCTGCCCTCGCCGGCAAAACTGAATTTGATGCTGCATATCCTCGGCCGCCGCGAAGACGGCTACCACGAGTTGCAGACGCTGTTTCAATTTCTCGATTACGGCGACGAAATCACCTTCGCCGTACGCGATGACGGTGTCATTCGCCTGCACACCGAGTTCGAAGGCGTCCCTCACGACAGCAACCTGATCGTCAAAGCCGCCAAAAAACTTCAGGAACAATCCGCTTGTTCGCTGGGCATTGATATCTGGATCGAAAAAATCCTGCCCATGGGCGGTGGAATCGGTGGCGGCAGTTCGAATGCGGCCACCACGCTGCTGGGCCTCAATCATCTCTGGCAACTGGGCTGGGACGAGGATCAACTGGCCACGCTGGGCCTGACGCTCGGCGCAGACGTCCCGGTTTTCGTCCGTGGGCATGCAGCTTTTGCTGAAGGCGTGGGAGAAAAGCTCACCCCTGTAGACCCGGAAGAACCGTGGTATCTCGTGCTGGTGCCGCAAGTATCTGTAAGTACAGCAGAAATTTTTTCAGATCCGCTGTTGACACGTAACTCTTCTCCCATTAAAGTGCGCCCCGTTCCCAAGGGAAACAGTCGAAATGACTGCTTACCGGTGGTAACAAGGCGTTATCCAGAGGTACGTAACGCTTTGAATTTGTTAGGTAAATTTACCGAAGCAAAACTCACCGGAACTGGAAGTTGTGTGTTTGGGGGCTTCCCAAGCAAAGCTGAAGCTGATAAAGTCTCGGCCCTTCTTACAGAGACCCTTACAGGGTTTGTAGCAAAAGGAAGCAACGTTTCGATGTTGCATCGCAAGCTGCAAAGTCTGCTCTAAAAGAACCGGGTACTGGGTACTCGTTGCAACAGATACAGGGGCGTCGCCAAGCGGTAAGGCAGCAGGTTTTGATCCTGCCATGCGTTGGTTCGAATCCAGCCGCCCCTGCCATTTTCCTATACTCATCCAGGTTACCCTCAGCCTTCAGGTACTGCGCGTGTCCAAGATGATGGTCTTTACGGGGAACGCTAACCCCGATCTGGCTCGGCGTGTCGTACGTCAGCTGCATATCCCTCTCGGTGACATTTCTGTCGGTAAGTTCTCCGACGGCGAAATCACTGCCGAGATCAATGAAAACGTCCGCGGTAAAGACGTCTTCATTATTCAGCCGACTTGCGCTCCGACCAACGATAACCTGATGGAACTCGTCGTGATGGCTGATGCCTTCCGTCGTTCCTCAGCCACTCGAATCACTGCGGTGATCCCCTACTTTGGTTATGCCCGTCAGGATCGCCGTCCGCGTTCCGCACGTGTGGCTATCAGCGCGAAAGTCGTCGCTGACATGCTTACCGTAGTCGGCATCGATCGTGTTCTCACGGTTGATTTGCATGCTGACCAGATCCAGGGCTTCTTCGATATTCCGGTAGATAACATCTACGGCTCCCCGGTATTGGTGGATGACATCGAAGATCAACGCTTCGAAAACCTGATGATCGTGTCCCCGGACATTGGCGGCGTCGTGCGTGCACGTGCTGTTGCCAAATCCCTGGGCGTGGATCTCGGGATCATCGACAAGCGCCGTGAGAAAGCCAATCACTCTGAAGTGATGCATATCATCGGTGATGTCGAAGGGCGTACCTGTATTCTGGTTGACGACATGGTCGATACCGCCGGCACTCTGTGCCACGCGGCTAAAGCCTTGAAAGAGCATGGCGCTGCCAAAGTCTTTGCCTACTGCACACACCCTGTGCTGTCGGGTCGGGCCATCGAAAACATTGAAAATTCCGTGCTGGACGAGCTGGTGGTGACTAACACCATCCCGCTGTCCGCTGCAGCACAAGCCTGTGCACGTATCCGTCAACTGGATATCGCACCGGTAGTTGCCGAAGCAGTTCGCCGCATCAGCAACGAAGAATCGATCAGCGCGATGTTCCGCTAAGGGCCCTGCCCTTCGGATACATCTCGATGACGAAAAGCGCCCCGCCCCGGCATAACCTGTCGGGGCGGGGCTTTTTTGCCCATATCGCCTTTAGCGCTGGTCGCAAACGCTGGGGCGAATGTGGTTATTTTGGAGATACAACATGAACGATTTTACTCTGAATGCTGAAGTGCGTTCCGACCTGGGGAAAGGTGCGAGCCGCCGCCTGCGTCGTCTCGCAAGCCTGGTTCCAGCTGTAGTTTACGGTGGCGAAAAAGCCCCTGAATCCATCAGCATGCTGGCCAAAGAAGTTGCCAAACTGCTCGAAAACGAAGCGGCTTACAGCCACATCATCGAGCTGAATGTTGGCGGCACCAAGCAAAACGTAATCATCAAGGCTCTGCAGCGTCACCCGGCCAAAGGCCACGTGATGCACGCTGACTTCGTACGCGTTGTTGCTGGTCAGAAACTGTCCGCTCACGTTCCTGTGCACTTCGTCAACGAAGCTGCTGCAGTGAAAAAAGGCGGCGAAATTTCGCACGTTGTTGCTGAAGTTGAAGTTTCCTGCCTGCCAAAAGACCTGCCTGAATTCATCGAAGTCGACCTGGCTAACGCCGAAATCGGTTCGATCATTCACCTGTCCGACCTCAAGGCCCCTAAAGGCGTTGAATTTGTTGCTCTGGCTCACGGTAACGACCTGGCTGTTGCCAACGTTCACGCTCCACGTGTTGCTCCAGAAGCTGCAGAAGGCGCTGCAGAGTAATTCACTCTGTACGCAGGAGTGACCCAGTAACATCGCGGACTGGAACGTAGCGAGAAAGCGGGCGGGAACGCGAAGTTTACATAATGGTAAATGAGCATTTTTCGTCCACTTTCGCCGCACACCCCCATTGCAGCGATGTTATCCACCACTCCAAAGAAGGGCCCCTGATGTGACTGCCATAAAACTGATCGTTGGCCTGGGAAATCCAGGCGCCGAATACGAACAGACCCGGCATAACGCAGGGGCCTTTTTTGTTGAGCGCATCGCGCAAGCACAAGGCGTCAACCTTGTGGCCGATCGCAAATATTTCGGCCTGACCGGGCGCTTCTCGTATCAGGGTCAGGATGTTCGTCTGTTGATTCCCACCACCTACATGAACCGTAGCGGCCAGGCCGTGGCGGCTCTTGCCGGTTTTTTCCGGATCAAACCGGAAGAAATACTGGTGGCGCATGACGAACTCGACTTGCCACCCGGCGTTGCCAAGCTCAAGCAGGGCGGCGGGCATGGCGGTCACAACGGGTTGCGCGACATCATCGCGCAACTGGGCAATCAAAATACCTTTTACCGCTTGCGGCTCGGCATTGGCCACCCAGGCGTTGCCAGTATGGTTTCAAACTTTGTCCTGGGTCGTGCGCCACGCGCCGAACAGGAAAAACTCGATGCCAGCATCGACTTTGCCCTCGGCGTGCTGCCGGATATCCTCGCCGGAGAATGGAACCGCGCGATGAAAAACCTGCACAGCCAGAAGGCCTGACTCTAACTCCTAGGGGAAACACCATGGGATTCAATTGCGGCATCGTCGGCCTGCCTAACGTCGGCAAGTCCACCCTGTTCAACGCCCTGACCAAATCCGGTATCGCGGCCGAGAACTTCCCCTTCTGCACCATCGAACCGAATACCGGTATCGTGCCGATGCCGGACAAGCGTCTGGAGGCCCTGGCGGCCATCGTCAATCCAAAGCGCATCCTGCCGACCACCATGGAATTCGTCGACATCGCCGGCCTGGTTGCCGGCGCCTCGAAAGGTGAAGGTCTGGGCAACAAGTTTCTGGCCAACATCCGCGAAACCGATGCCATCGCTCACGTGGTCCGCTGCTTCGAAGACGAAAACGTGATTCACGTTTCCAACAGCGTCGACCCGAAACGCGACATCGAGATCATCGACCTCGAACTGATCTTCGCCGACCTCGACAGCTGCGAGAAGCAACTGCAGAAAGTCACCCGCAACGCCAAGGGCGGTGACAAGGACGCCGTGGTTCAGAAAGGCCTGCTGGAGCAGTTGATCGCTCACTTCACCATCGGTAAGCCTGCGCGCAGCCTGATGAAGAACATGAACGCCGATGAGAAAGCGGTGATCCGTGGCTTCCACCTGCTGACCACCAAACCGGTCATGTACATCGCCAACGTTGCCGAAGACGGCTTCGAAAACAACCCGCTACTCGACGTGGTCAAGGCCATCGCCGAAGAAGAAGGCGCAATGGTTGTGCCGGTCTGCAACAAGATCGAAGCGGAAATCGCTGAACTTGAAGACGGCGAAGAAAAAGACATGTTCCTCGAAGCCCTGGGTCTCGAAGAACCTGGCCTGAACCGCGTAATCCGCGCTGGCTACGAAATGCTGCACCTGCAGACCTATTTCACCGCCGGCGTTGAAGAAGTCCGCGCCTGGACCGTCCGCGTCGGTGCCACCGCACCACAAGCCGCTGGCGTGATCCACACCGACTTCGAGAAAGGCTTCATTCGCGCCGAAGTCATCGCCTACAACGACTTCATCCAGTACAAAGGCGAAGCCGGTGCCAAAGAAGCCGGTAAATGGCGTCTGGAAGGCAAGGATTACATCGTCAAAGACGGCGATGTGATGCATTTCCGCTTCAACGTCTAGCGTTGTTGGAATCGAAAAAGCCGCGTTGATTCGCGGCTTTTTTGTGGGCGTTATATCGACCTGCTATGCGCGACTAGAACAGATAGCCCATGTAGATCGCGGCGGCTCCACCGGCCTGCACACCAGCGTTCATGCCGGCCATGACCACCGCCCCCTTGGCCGACTGCAGCAACTGCCGGTTGACCGTGGAGGAGGCAATGAGCGAGGTCGCCGGGTTGGAGTTCAGAACCGCCGCCAACGCCAGCAGCTTGGGATCAAGCCCGAACAACAGGGCCGTGGCCGAACCACCGACCACCAGCCCCGCCCCCACCTCGGTATACAGGCAAGGCCCGGTGATGTCGTCACTGGTCAGGTCACGACTGACCAGGGCGTCGCTGACAAACACCTTGCCAGTGCTGGGAAAAGCCTCCGCCGCACCGGCCGCCCCTACGCTCTTACCCTTGAGCTGGATATTGATCTTGCCGAAACGCGGCAGGCGCGCGCCAAATCCGACCCCCAACCCGACGCCGCCGTAGCGGTAGCTGACGTTCTCGCCCTGGGGCGAACGCAGGATGATCGAACCGCCACTGCCCGCCACCAGGACTACGGTCAGACCGCCACCGCTGGCGGTCTGATACTGCCAGCGACTCTCATTGAGCGGGATCGGGATGTTGTAGCTCATCGTTCAAAGTCCTTTATGTGAATGAACTGCGCCGCGACCGCACTGGCGGATAACCCTTAACAGGCCGGCAAGGCTGAACAGCAGACCAATACAACCCAGTACCCCGGGAGTGGCCCACAGTGCGGCAGGGGTATCGACCACGGCGCTACTGGCCGGCTGCTCGGGCAGGTAATACACCCGCACCGGCTGATCCTGCCGATAGCCAAAAATAAAGCCGCCCTGGGGGTAGGAAATCTTTTCACCACTGCTGGTGGTGAAGGCGATTTCGGGATGCGAACCACCGGCATTCAAGTGGCTGACGATGCCATCGGCGGTCTGTGCGTGGGCGAGGAATTCGCGTCGTTCAAGCGTGAGATTGACGGCAATGCCCAACAAGCCGATACCAATCAGGGCAAAGAGCAGCCCCTGAAGCATCTTCCCGAGGCGTGACGGGGTGAGGTTAGCCATGGCTTGTCTCGGTATTCGTCCATGAAAGAAGGCGGTCAGGATAACAAGAAACCACCGGGAAGTGCCTTGTACGACGCAGCAAATAATGCCTGTTCAGAATTGCGACGTCCTGACCGAAGCAAGGAAAGTATCGACGCTCTCGGCCAACCAGGAGCGGACCGAGAGCTGGATCAATGCCGGCCGTCCTTTATAGGGGCGAGCTGCGAGCAAGTGGGATCGGCCAGTTGCTTGGAGGGACCACTTTCGACTGTGGATTCAACCGTACGCGAGGGCAACAATCGCCCCTTAGCTGCCGGTCGCGATGGTTCTGAATCAGGTTCGCAAGTCACCCGCCCTGATGAATTCGATGAACGCTTTCAAGGCTGGTGGCACATGGTGCCGACTGGAGTAATAAAGAAAGAATCGGCTTGGCGGTGCTTTCCATTCCTGGAGTATTTCTCTGAGATGCCCGTTCCGGATATCGTCGCGCGCCAGTTCCTCGTAGACATAGGCAATACCAGCGCCATCTTTCGCCGCTTGGATCATCAGCGCATCGTCTTCCAGAATGAGCGGGCCTGTGATGGACAACCGTATCGGTTGACCGTCTGCTTGATATTCCCAGGCGTAAAGTTTGCCACTGGGAAAACGTCTGGCAATGCACGCATGGTCGAGCAAGTCGCGGGGTGCGTGTGCGATCCCCTTCGCGGCCAGATAGGCATCCGCAGCAACGGTCACGAACGATTGAGGTGCGCCGACAGGGACTGCGATCATGTCGCCGGCCAGGCTTTCACCAAAGCGGACTCCAGCGTCAAAGCCGTCGTTCACGATATCGGTCAATCCATCATCGGTGATCAGGTCCAACTGAATGCGTGGATACCTGGCTACGAAGGGCGCGAGCACTTGCGCAAACACAATGCGAGCCGCCGGACGCGCCACGTTGAGTCGAAGTTTGCCAGTGGGCACTTCCTGCATCGAGGTCAATTGCGCCAACGTATCGGCAACCTGCTGCAGGGTCGGGAGCAGCGTCGCCAATAGCTGCTGTCCGGCTTCGGTCGGGGTTACGCTACGAGTGGTTCGGTTGAGCAGTCGGACGCCCAGGCGCGCCTCCAACGCACGCATCGCGTGACTCAACGCGGAAGCCGAAACGCCACGCTCGTCGGCGGCCTTGCGAAAGCTGCGATGGCGAGCAACGGCGGCAAAGGCATCGAGTTCAGATAGATCGGGGGGCTGACTCATGAATGTCGTTCAGTAGTTCAAATGCGATTACTTATCTTATCGTCGTGAGATCTCTCTCGGATACTTCTCACATCATTTGTGCAGAGGTCGCTATGCAACGGAATCGTCTTGGTTCATCGGATTTTCTTATTTCGCCTATTGGCCTGGGGACATGGGCAATCGCCGGCACCGGTTGGGAGTACAGTTGGGGAGCGCAGGATGACAAGGACAGCCTGAGCGCACTTGAGTATGCCGTCGAACGCGGCGTGAACTGGATTGATACCGCTGCGGTTTATGGCTTGGGCCATGCGGAGCAATTAGTGGGGCAATTGCTGCGTCGGGTGCCGGCCTCGCGGCGCCCTTTGGTGTTCACCAAAGGCAGCTTGGTCTGGGACCCGGTCACGAAGGCGATTTCGCACTCACTGGCCCCCCAATCCTTGCTCGCCGAGATCGACGCAAGCTTGCGCCGGCTTCAAGTCGAGACTATCGATCTTTATCAGATCCACTGGCCTGCTTTTCCTGCCGACGCAAGCAGTGAAGGTATTGAAATGGCGCTTTCGGCTTTGGCTACCGCGCGCGATCAAGGAAAAATTCGCGCTATCGGTGTATCAAATTTCAATGTCGCTCAACTCAAGCGGGCACAGGCGGTGACAGAGATCGTTTCGCTCCAGCCGCCGTACTCCGCCTTGATGCGAGACATCGAGAAGGACGTCCTGCCATTCTGTGAGCGGGCCGGGATGGGTGTCCTTGCCTATTCCACGCTTCAATCGGGGCTACTTTCCGGCAGCATGACACGCGAACGCATCTTGCAACTGCCCGAAGACGACTGGCGTAAGGCCCGAAGTGCTGACTTCCAGGAGCCCCGTTTGAGTGCGAACCTGGCATTGGTTGATGTTATGGCACGCATCGGAGAAAGGCACGGGGTGAGCGCTGCTGCGGTTGCCATCGCCTGGGTACTTCGCAAACCTGTAGTCACGGGCGCTATTGTCGGTGCCCGCCGCCCCTCACAAGTAGACGGGCTGATTGCAGCCTCGGAGTTGCGCCTTGACACGGCGGAAATCGACGAAATTCGGCCGTTTCTGCCGTCGGGCATGGGAACAAATGTCCCTGGCGCCGCCTGACACCATGCTGAACTATTACGGAGTCCCGTTTCTTCCATGCAGGAGGTAGCCAGGTCGACGACTCAACCGTTCGTAATAGGCACTTACAGCAGGAAAGTCTGGATGATCGAGCGGTGTTTCAAACCACCGGTTAACCGACAGGCCTATCGGTATGTCTGCGAGAGAAAACCCGTCTTCACTGACGTAGGCTCCTGTTGATTCGAGTTGTCGATTCAGGATCTCCATGTGCCTTGACCACAGGCTGCAAGCGGCTGCCAAGGCTCTGCTGTCCTGATGGTCAGGCGAATGCCTGACCAACGACATGAAGGCATACGTCCACGATTTGTTGAGGTCCGACGCTTGCCAGTCTATCCATTGGTCCACCCGCGCTCTTGCTCTCGGTTGGACCGGGTAAAAATGACCTCCATTATAGCGAGACGCCAAATACCGAATGATCGAGTTTGACTCCCAGAGCACGAAGTCGTCGTCCAGGATCACCGGCACCGTTGCGTTGGGGTTCAGCGAAATGAATTTGGGCGAGCGCGTCGACTTGAAGCCAGACCCCCAATCCTCTCGCTCAAAGGGGATTTCGATCTCGGCGCATGCCCAAAGTACCTTTCGTACATTGATCGACGATGCCTTACCCAATATGCGCAACATTTCATGTCCTTATCGTTCAGGGTGGTTGGTCAGGGGTTTTCGATAACCCACTCGGATCTTTTTCTAGTGCGCCCGGCGCGATGCAGAGGGGCCGCTCTCAAATCCGGGTGACGCAGGTTTACCGCGCCGCGCCAACCGCAAACAGACCGGTTCAGCGCCGCCCTTCTACGGCCATGCGCACGGCCAGCCCGCGCGGACCGTCCCCATCAGCCAGCGTTGCACGATCTGCCACACGGGCCTGCTGGCGAGAAATGTCGCGATGGGGCCAGCCATGACGGCAATCAGCGCGTTGACGCTCACGCTAATGACGATCTGCGTAAAACCGAGCACGATGGATTGCGCCAGCATGCTGCCGTGGTCGGCGTGTTGAACTTGACCGCTTGCCAGGCAAGGTAGAGCAGATAGCGCGCGCAGCCGAGTCGCAGCGCGTCATACGCATAGGGAACCGCCAGACCAAGACTGCGATAGTAGGGTGGTCAAAGGGGGGAACGTTAGATACAGATTGACTGACAAAACGTCATACAGCGGTCGCAGCACTGGGTATCCGCTCCCTGGGAATACGTTTGACTTCAACGTGAGCAATGGCTTGCCCCAATAGCGCATCCAAACACTCTGACGCGGTCAGCCGCGTGCATTATGGATGAGGGCTTTCGGTCAGGAGCCGCCTGTTGTGACAGGCCGGAATCGACCGACTCTGTTGAAACAGTCGGTCATGGTTTGCGCATCAAAAAAGTACGCGTCCGGGATTGAAATCTTTACTTTTGGCAGAGGCTTCCGGAGTCGGATTTTACGTAGCAGCGTGCAAAAAAAAACCGACGGAATCGTCAGCGCCTTGGCCTCATGAGGGTTCTGCTCAGGCTTTTCGGGTCCTTGGCAAAAAGATCGCCAGCACCCCGAACAGCGGCAAGAACGAACACAGCCTGTACACGTATTCAATGCCGCGAATGTCCGCCAGATGCCCCAGCAGCGCCGCACCAATCCCGCCGAAACCGAACATCAGGCCGAAGAACACCCCGGCGATCATGCCGACATTACCCGGCACCAGTTCTTGCGCGTAGACCACGATGGCCGAGAATGCCGAGGCCAGGATGAAGCCAATCACTACGCTCAAGATGCTGGTCCAGAACAGGTCGACGTGAGGCAGGATCAAGGTGAATGGTGCAACACCGAGAATCGAAAACCAGATCACCGCCTTACGGCCGACTTTGTCGCCAATCGGCCCACCAAAGAAGGTCCCCGCCGCGACCGCTCCGAGAAACAGAAACAGGTGCAGCTGCGAACTGGCCACCGACAGGTCGAACTTCTCGATCAGGTAGAACGTGAAATAACTGGTGAAGCTGGCCATGTAGAAATACTTGGAAAACACCAACAGCCCCAACACCACCAACGCGCTCACCACCCTGCCCTTCGACAGCCCGTGAGTTGCTGCCTGGCCCTGCTTGAGCTTGAACAGGCTCAAGTGATTGGCGTACCAGCGGCTGATGCCATAGAGCACCACCAACGCAAACACGGCGAACAATCCGAACCAGGCGACATTGCCCTGACCGAACGGAATGATGATCGCCGCCGCCAGCAACGGCCCAAATGCGGAGCCGGCGTTGCCACCGACCTGGAAGGTCGATTGCGCCAACCCGAAACGCCCACCCGAGGCCAACCGTGCCACGCGAGAAGCTTCCGGGTGAAAGGTCGAGGAGCCGACTCCGATCAATCCTGCGGCCAATAGAATCAACGGAAAACTGCCGACCTGGGACATCATCAAAATGCCGACCAGGGTGCAGATCGCTCCTGCCGGCAGCAGATACGGCTTGGGATGGCGATCGGTGTAGTAACCGACCCATGGCTGCAACAGCGATGCCGTGAGCTGAAAGGTCAGGGTAATCAGGCCAACCTGGGTGAAGGTCAGCCCGTAATTGGCCTTGAGCATCGGGTAGATCGACGGCAGCACCGACTGAATCAGGTCGTTGATCAAATGCGCCAGCGCCACCGCGCCGATGATTCGCATGACCAACGGGCTGCTTTGCGAAGTCGCGAGTGCCGGCGATGCGGCAGTTTGAGCGTTACTGGTAGCCATGAGAGTTTCCATACAGCGTAAAGGAGAGCACTTGCAGGTGCGACAATGTGCCATCTTTCGGTGCAGCAACGCCATCCCCTTAGCCTGCTAACGATCTCTGGATTGTCGGCCGTCAGATGCTAGCGCAGTGCCATGGTCTGAATCTTGCCTTGCTTATCCGCTTCAACGCGGCCCCTTACAAAGGGGATCGAGAATGGGAAGTTTCACCACAGCGCCGGTCCAACATGACCCGCCGAGGTGAACTTTCGAGGCCTTTTATGAGGGCACAGGGTGCGGCCATAACGCCGCGACCGCACGCCATTGGTGCGTGGTGCCCAGAGGAGTAGTCGGGCATGCAGGCTTTTCTGGCACCGGGGATTGGACTGCTTGGGCGTTTCGGTTTCGCCCGCAAGTTTCAGTTGTTGTTTCTGCTGTTTATCCTGCCGCTGGCGGGCAGCTTGTGGATGATTGGCCAGGATTACCGCGACAAGCTCAGCCTGATCGCCGGCGAGCGTGCCGGTGTGCGCCAGCTGATCGCCCTCGACGCGCTGGACAACCTGCTCGCCGCCCAACGCGACCGCGCCGCGCGCTGGCGCGCCACCGAAACCAATCGCCAGCCAACACCGGCCACTGTCGCCGCGATGGCCGCGTTCGATGCCGTACAGCCTGCTCTGAATCAAGCCGTGAACGATCTTGGCCATGCGCTGACAACCGAAGGGGCCGAGGCCGACACCCTCAGTCGCTATCAAACCCTGCAAACCGCGCTTAATGGTCTGGACTCGAAAAGCCTGAGCAGCGTCGGTTGGTGGCCGGATGGCTATGAACGTTTCACTGCGGCCCTCAGCGCATTGCAAGCACTGCGCGAACAGATCGCCATGGATAACCGCCTGACCCTGGCTCCCTGGCTGGAAACCTACCTGCTGACGCAGATCTCGACCCAGCACGCGCCTGACCTGATCGAACGGGTCGGTCGCCTTGCCAGCATCGGCCAGGCATCGGTGGTGTCCGGACAATTCTCATTGCAAAGCCGCCTGCAACTGCGCGATCTGCGCGGCCGCATTGGCGACGCTCGCGAGCAACTGATCAAGACTGGCAGCTTGCTCGAAGCACGACTACCCAGTGCATTGCAAGCCTGGGCCGGGCAATACCACGACAGCCTCAAGCATCTGGACACCGGACTGAAAGGCCTGGATGACGGCATGTTCGGCACCAGCATCACGCTCAAACCAGAAGACTTCGAACGCAACCTCGACGCCCTCCTCTCTGACCTCGCCTCGCTGCGCCAGCAAACGCTGGTGTCACTGGATCAGCGTCTGGACTACTACCACGGCTCGGCCATTCGCCAGTTCATCCTGGTGGCGAGCGTCCTCGGTTGCCTGCTGCTGGCCGCGCTGTATTTGTTCATCTGCCTGCAAGCTTCGATCCGCCGTAGCGCCAGCGGCATTACGCTGCTCGCCGAAGCCCTGCGTGATGGCAACCTGAGCCTGCAAGTGCCGGTGCACGGTCGCGATGAGCTGGCAGCGATCAGCACCGCGCTCAACGTTGCGGTGGTGCAACTGCGCACCAGCCTGCTGGGGGTCGATCACGAAACCCTGCAATTGGGCAACGCGGTGCGAGCCCTCAATACTCACGCCAGCGAGGCACTGGGCGAAGTCGAAGCCCAACAGTTGCAGATCAGCCAGATCGCCGCTGCGGCCACACAACTGGCCGCCACTTCGCAAGGGGTCGCCCAGAGTTGCGAACACGCCTCAGGCAGCGCTCAGCAGACCCAGCGCATTGCCGCCGAGAGCAGCCGTGACAGCCAACGCACCACAGCGAGCATTCAGCAGCTCAATCAACGCCTGAACGATACTGCCGCCGCCCTTGGCCGGGTCAGCGAACAAGGGCAGCAGATTCAACTGGTGGTGGACACCATTCGCGGTGTGGCCGAGCAGACCAACCTGCTGGCGCTCAATGCCGCCATCGAAGCCGCCCGCGCAGGCGAACAAGGCCGGGGCTTTGCGGTGGTCGCCGATGAAGTGCGCAGTCTGTCGCAGCGCACTCAATCCTCCACCGCACAGATCGCCGGCACCGTCGACAGCCTGCGCAGCACTGTCAACGAAGCCGTGACCCTGATGGAAGCCGCCTGCGGCCAGGCCCAAACCGACGCACAAGCGGTTACCGGTCTTGGCGAACGACTGGGGGAAATCGCCAGCGCGGTGCAAAGCGTCACTGATACCCTGGCGCAGATCGCGACGGCGGTAGAAGAGCAAGCCAGCACGGCCGATGAGGTCAGTGGCAACATCCAGCAAGTCGATCAGGCCGCCGTGCGCCTGCTTGAAGGCGCACGAGCGGTGAACCTCGCGGCGGACACCTTGAGTTCAGGCAGCAAGGCATTAAGCGAGAATACCGGGCGGTTTCAGCTGGGTTAAAGCTGAAAACTCATCCGTTTTTATGGGGCGGGTTGATAAGCGGTTGAAAGCGTAGAGAAATATTTTAGATTTACGCTTGACACTTCATCGTTACGAGCCAATAATGCGCGCCACTTGGCTACATAGCTCAGTTGGTTAGAGCATAGCATTCATAATGCTGGGGTCCGGGGTTCAAGTCCCTGTGTAGCCACCAAGTACTAAAAACGGCTTACCGAAAGGTAGGCCGTTTTTTTATGCCTGAAGAAAAGTACCCGGCCCACCGACGGCTCACATCGCTCTGTGAGCCGCAGGATTCATCAAGCGCCGAAGCGCTCGACTATAGCGTGGGCAATGCCGACAACGCCTTTTCCCATATCTGCCGGGTGCGAACCCAGACCATTTCCTGCCAGTCACTGTCAGCGGGATAGAACTGCTCAACAAGTTTCAGCTTGATCGCCCGCCCCACTGCATCACCCGGATTGCCGTGCAGGTGCAACCAGTGATCGTCACGCAGATGAGCATGCACCGCCTCTCCCGGGTAGGTGCCGCACTCGATGACAAACGGCATCAGACGCACCTGCGGCAGCGCATCGAGCAGCGCCTGCGAGGTGTAGCCAGTGGCCGATGCGGCAATCCCGGTTTCGCTGTGGGTCTGCGCGCCGGTCTGAATGGTGTAGAGCCACGGACCGTAAATGGCCTGCGCCTGTTCCAGTGCCGGATAGGCCGCTTGCGTAACGGTCAGCAGCATCGGATGGCCGTACTCTCCCGCGCCGGAGTGCAGGTCGAAACACATCGCGACCTCGGCCTGGGAGAGATGCGCCGCAATGATCCGATGCAAGGTCCGGTTCGACCAGCTCGGCGCCAGCCCGCCGTAAAACAGACCGTCGGGATGACTGTGCTGGCCGCCCTCGACAATCGACATCACTGCCGGCCAGCCATGCTCGCTTAACTGCGCGGCGAGCAAGGCATCGGCGCGCTCACGCTCCGGGCCGTGTAACTGGTTGAAGGCATAAATCGGGTGCAGTGCTGCATAGGCCTGATTGTCGGGCAACGGCCGATCAAAGTTCAGGTGATTGCGGTTCAGGTCGATGTTGTCTTCGTTGACACGACGCAGCCACGCCGTGCCCCAGGGATTGATCAAGTGGATCATTACCACCGCGACGTCATCGGGCAGTGGGCGCTTGCCGAACTCGTTCAGCCAGTTGATCTGACACTCCGAACCGTAGAAACCCTCAACCCCGTGGGTGCCGCTCAGCATCACCAGCAAACGCTTTGCCCCGGGGTCGCCGAGCACCGCCACGTCAGTGCTCAAGGACTCGCCAAACGGCCCTTTGAGTGGATGCGGGTATTCGGTCAACCGGGCGCCGGCTGCGGTTGCTGCCGCCAGGAATTGTTCGCGCTGCGAACGGTAACTTGGCTGCGTTGGGAACTCGGTCTGCATGTCGGCCTCTTGTTGTTATTGGTGTGTTTTTAGCGAAGATCTAGCGCCTCCGACCCTACAGAAAAACCCAGCATCGAAGAAGAGAAAAGCTGCCCATCCGTCGACCAATACGCACAAGACCAGCGTTGCAGCTGGCTCAAGGCGCAGATACAGTCCATTGATCCTTTATCCAACGGACGGAGTGCCCCACGTGTTCCCAACCTTCCATTTGAGTCGCTACCGCCTGACTGCCCTGTCGCTGCTAGCCGCCGCGCTGACCCTCGCTGCCTGCAGCGCCCCGCCCGCTTCGTCGGCCATCAGCGCCTTGCCCGTGGCCCCGGAAATCGCCTCGGGGTTTCGCACCGACCTGCACACCCAATACGCTGCCAAACACATGGCCGCAGCCGCCAACCCACTGGCAGCCGCAGCGGGACGGGAGATGCTGCGTCAGGGTGGTTCGGCGATCGACGCCGCCATCGCCATGCAAGCGGTGCTGACACTGGTTGAACCGCAATCCTCGGGGATCGGTGGCGGCGCGTTGATCGTGCTCTGGGACGGCAAGGCCGTGCGCACCTACGACGGTCGCGAAACCGCACCCGCTGGCGCGACTGAAAAGCTCTTCCTGCAAGCCGACGGTAAACCCATGCCATTCCCCGATGCGCAGATTGGCGGACGCTCGGTCGGAACACCGGGGGTGTTGCGCGCATTGGAGCTGGCCCATCAAAAGCACGGTCGTTTGCCATGGGCGAAGCTGTTCGAGCCGGCCATTGCCCTGGCGGAAAAAGGCTTTGCGATCTCGCCGCGCCTGCACACGATGATCGCCTCCGATCCGTTCCTGCCGCGCTCCCCTGACATGGCTGCGTACTTCCTGAATGCCGATGGCAGCCCGAAAGCCGTTGGTACGTTGCTGAAAAACCCGGCACTGGCCAAGGTCCTCAAGCGCGTTGCAGTAGAAGGCCCGAATGCGCTGTATCAAGGTCCCATTGCTCAGGAGATCGTCGCCAAGGTTCAAGGTAATGCCAACCCCGGCAGCCTGTCGTTGAACGACCTCAACGGCTACAGCGCCAAAGAGCGTGCCCCGCTGTGCACCGACTACAAGCGCTGGCAAGTGTGCGGCATGCCGCCGCCATCATCGGGCGGGATCGCCGTGGCGCAGATCCTCGGCACCTTGCAGGCACTCGAAAGCTACGACAGTCGCTTCACTCTGGCGCGACTGAAACCACTCAAGACCGATAAACCGGCGGGGCTCGAACCCGCGCCTGAAGCCGTGCACCTGATCGCCGAAGCCGAGCGCCTGGCGTACGCCGACCGCGCGCAGTACGTCGCCGACTCCGACTTCGTGCCGGTCCCGGTCGCCGGCTTGGTCTCCCCTGCCTACCTGACCAACCGTGCAACGTTGATCAGCGAACGCAGCATGGGCAGCGCCAAACCCGGCACGCCACCGGGCATCCAGGTGGCCTACGCCCCAGACCGCTCACCACTGCGGATCTCTACCTCGCAGGTGGTGGCCGTCGACGATCAGGGCGGTGCCGTGTCGATGACCACCACCGTTGAAGCCGCCTTCGGCTCGCACCTGATGGTGCAGGGTTTCATGCTCAATAATCAGATGACCGACTTCTCGTTCATCCCCGAAGAAAACGGCCAACCCGTGGCCAACCGTGTCGAGCCCGGCAAGCGCCCGCGCTCATCCATGGCGCCGACGCTGATCTTTGATCGTCAAAGCGGTGAGCTGGTCGCGACACTCGGTTCGCCCGGCGGCTCGCAAATCATCGAGTACGTTGCCAAGTCGGTGGTCGGCCTGCTCGACTGGAACCTCGACCCGCAAGCCGCCATCAGCCTGCCCAACTTCGGCAGCCGCAATGGCTCGACCGAACTGGAACAAGGCCAGTTCAGCCCCGCGCTGATTCAGGCCCTCAAGGACAAAGGGCATACGGTCAATCAAATCGACATGACCAGCGGCACCCAGGCCATCGTTCGCGTACGCGACGCACAGGGCAAAGCGGCCTGGGCCGGTGGCGCCGATCCACGGCGTGAAGGTGAAGCGCTGGGGGATTGATCGACTCTGGAAATGACCAAGGGCTTACCGTACGGTAAGCCCTTTTTTATTATCTGGCGCCAGCACACTGGATTGGTCGATCCCGCCAATCGCCCCATACCTTGTCCAGCCCCTCGGCATGGGACACACCTGGCAAGACCACCACTTCCAGGCAGTCAGCCTGCCCTAGCGCCCGACGATAACTGTCGACCAGGGCCGGCGGTACGATGGAGTCGTCAGCGCCGACCAGGTGCCGTTGCCGAACATGAGCCAGGCGCGCTCGGTTATCCAAGGGTTCCAGCGAGCCGGTGAGCGGACTGAGGTTCAATCGCTCGGCCCACAATCTGGGGCTGAGATTACCGGCCAGGGTTTGCACCTGGGCAATATCGTCGCGGCGAGCCGCTAGCAACAAAGCCAACGCGGCACCGCCGGAATAACCGATCAGCTCAAAGTCCTGGTTGCCGTAGCGACTTTTAATCTGGTTCAACGCCTGATCGAGACTGTCCAGCACCTCGGGAGAAAAACGCCGCGCGGTCCACAGTGCCGGCACGCACCCTGGCGCACGGACGAACTGACAAGGACGCGCGAGGTAAAGACTCGGGGTCGGATCACTGAACGCCATCCCGGCAATCAACAACTGCTGTGGACTGGGGTCGAGGCTCGGCTGGGAAGCCGTCGCCCAGGCGTGGCCGTCACCTTCCAGGTAAAGACGGATCCGACGGCTATCGGGACGTTTCAACGGAGTACTCAGCATCAGCGGAAAAGCTTGAGTAACGATTATTTCCACATGCTGAGCATGCTCTGACGCCAGCGCTTCCAGAGACTGTCTGGGCGACTGGCAACCACTCAGCAAAGCGCCGAGCAACAACGCAATCTTCAAGACACCTGGTTTGCGCTTCATCTGCTCCCTCCGACACGTTCGACCAGGACAGACACCCACGCCTGCTGCCACCCAGCGCGCGATTGTAGTCGTAAATGACGGTCAATTCGTGCCGTTACCCGATAGCGAAGTGCAGGTATGTGAACGGCCACATCCAGCAATGATATTTGCGCCTGACCCATCCAAGGGCTTGAACAGCGGTCGCTATGCTTGAGTACCGGGGCATTGAGTGACATGGACAGCAAACTCGATCCGCCGTACATCGCTATTCACCTACAGCAACTTGCAGCAGTCCCAGCATGGGACTAGGATCGTGCCATGAGAATTATCGCTATCAGTCACATGAAAGGATTCTGGGAGAAATACCCTGACTCAGAGCAGTCATTCCTGGCCTGGATTGACGAAACAAAGGACGCTAACTGGGCAAGCCCTGCAGATATCAAGGCCAATTTTGGCAGCGCCAGTATCCTCAAGAGCCGCAGGGTGGTGTTTAACATCAAGGGTAACGCCTATCGGCTTGTCGTCGCCGTGGCCTATCGCTTCGGGGCCGTATACATAAAGTTTGTCGGCACTCACCAGCAATACGACGTTATCGATGCCGATACCGTTGAAATGGAGTAACCCATGAACATTCGTCCGATTCATACCGAACAGGACTACCGTGCAGCCCTCAAGGAAGTATCTGCACTATTCGACAACGAACCAGAACCGGGCACGTCTGAAGGTGACTACTTCGACATCATGATTACCCTCATTCAGGCCTACGAAGCGAAGCAGTTCCCGGTTGACCTTCCCAACCCGATAGATGCGATCAAATTTCGCATGGAACAATCGGGCTTATCTGCTGCTGACCTGGCACCCGCCATTGGCCGGACAAACAGAGTGTATGAAGTACTCAACGGCAAACGGGCGTTGACACTGCCCATGATCTGGAAACTCCATGAGCTGTTCGGGATTCCGGCAGAGAGCCTGATCAAGCCCGTCAGAGATATTTAAGCATTGCGCGTTTCGTTCGAAAAAAGCGAAACACGCAAGCTTGAGCTTTCCTCCAGGCGCCACTGATATCAAGCCGGCACACCCAGAATGATGCGCGAGGCCTTGATCACCGCCGTGGCGCTAACATTCAAGCAGCGCCTGGCCTGCAGACTCACGCACTCACATACACCCATGCCTCGATCCCGGACGCCAGCACTACGCTGACCCGCTTGTAATCCGAGACTTCATAGCTGTCAGCAGCCGCCAACTCCGCTGGCGTGATCCGGAACACCATACCGGGGATCGGCGCACTGTCAGCACTGCCGGGACGCAGGATAGGATGGTGAGTCTTGCCACTGGTCGCCAACACTTCGGGGTCGGTAATTTCGACCCAGGACTGCTCGTAACCGAGCATCTGATCCGCACTACCGGACAACTCGCGCCCGAAGTTGGTGAGCTGCACGGCCTTGTCCTGCAGCGTTCCGTAGGAAAACAGGTAAACCTGCGTATTGCTTGAATCAGTCATCAGCGAACCTCGTCTCTAAAAGTAGCGTTTCGGATGTCTTGCTCGTTCACCGGGAGAAAACCGACAGCCATTCTGGGGACTCCTTATCCCCGTAACACTTCAACGATTCGCCACCAGATGGGCGCCGAACAGCACGTAACAACTGCCGGCAAAGCGCTCCAGCCATTGCCGTGAACGACCATAAGCGCCCGCTACCCGGTGGCTGGCAAACAGCAGCGCCACGGCGCAATACCAGCTGAAGGACAGCGTAGCCATAGTGATCACCGCCAGTGTCAGCAACATCGGCGGTGGCGAAGCAGGCATTGAAGTGGCGAAGATGGTGGCGACGAACAGCGCTGATTTCGGGTTGGTCATGTTGCCCAGAAATCCCTGGCGATAGGCCGAAAACAGCGTGCGGTATGGCTCGCTCGACCCCGCACTTGCACCGAGGCTTAGTGCCGGTTTGCGCTTGAACTGCTTCAAGCCCAGATAGATCAGGTAGCAACCACCGGCGATCTTGAATGCCAGATACAGCGTCGGTGCGGCGGTAAACAGCGACTTTATTCCCAGGCCGCCGGCCAGCCCCCACAGCACAGTGCCTGTCGCGACACCCAACGCAGCCACCACTCCGTGGCGCCGCGAGCAACTGGCGGCCAGTTGCGCGGTGGTAAAAA
The DNA here is from genome assembly GCF_058782685.1 of Pseudomonas sp. FW306-02-D09B. Taxonomy (NCBI): domain Bacteria; kingdom Pseudomonadati; phylum Pseudomonadota; class Gammaproteobacteria; order Pseudomonadales; family Pseudomonadaceae; genus Pseudomonas; species Pseudomonas sp. FW306-02-D09B. Next base: position 22,518 of record NZ_JBYSXY010000014.1, on the reverse strand, counting down.
AGTTTGGCCCCGGAGTAACCACCGCGACGGTCCACAGCAACGCCAGCGATAACAAGGGGGCAGCATAGGTCAGGTGTTGGAGTTCCATCTGTGAATCACCTCTATGTGAGCGGTGGAAAAACCGCAGAACAACGCCCACAGTTTTTACTCGACCTTAGGCACAGCAATCAACCGGTTATCCGGCTGACAGCCAACCCGCAGCTGAGCTACCGTGTTCGTCACCGAACACCCGGACACGAAGACTCCCCATGGGCAAGCAGAAAATCCTCACCGACTGGTTCCAGCGCGCCCCCGATTCGGGCGGGCTGGAGCGTATCGAGGCATTTTTCTCGGGTCATGGTTACGACCTTCATCGTCACGACACCTATGCCATAGGTCGCACGCTGTCGGGGGTGCAAAGCTTTCAGTACCGTGGCTGCTGGCGACATAGCTTGCCGGGCGGGACCATGGTGTTGCATCCCGACGAAGTCCACGATGGCGAGGCCGGTACCGAGGACGGCTTCAAATACCGGATGCTTTACGTCGAGCCGGCACTGATCCAGCAGATGCTCGGCGGCCAGCCTTTACCCTTTATCAAGACCGGTATTTCCACTGATCCACGCTTGTTCGCGGCGACCGAGGTCCTGTTGCAGAGTATCGATCGCCCCCTCGATCCGTTGGAGCAGCAAGATGCGCTGTTTGATCTGGCGCAGGCCATGAGCGCGGTATCGGGGGTGCCCACCCATCGTCAGAGCTTCGATTACCTCGCGGCAGAACGCGCTCGCGAGTTCATGCACAGCGCCCTCGACCAAACGCTGACCCTGGATCAACTGTCCGAACACAGCGGGCGTGATCGCTGGAGTCTGTCGCGGGACTTTCGCCTGCTGTTCGGCACCAGCCCCTATCGTTACCTGACCATGCGCCGCCTGGATCTGCTGCGCTCATTGCTGATGCAGGGTGAGTCGCTAACCAACGCCGCGCTGATCGCGGGCTTCAGCGATCAAAGCCACATGACCCGGCAGTTTGGCAAAACCTACGGCCTGTCACCCGCCCGCTGGATGAAAATGCACCGCCGCTGAGCCGCGCACAATCGTGCAAGAAGTGCACTGCTGCGCAGGCTACCGTGGGCTCACAATCACCAACGGGAGCCACGTCATGCAGCCATATCAAAGCCTGAATTTTGCCAACAAACTTGCGCAGATCAACGAGCACTGGTCGCCGCGGGTCATCGCCGAAATGAACGACTACCAGTTCAAGGTGGTGAAGCTACTGGGAGATTTCATCTGGCACGACCATCAGGACACCGACGAAACGTTTATCGTCCTCGAAGGCCAACTGCGCATCGATTTTCGCGATGGTCAGGTGCTGGTGTCCCCAGGCGAAATGTACGTGGTGCCCAAGGGCGTCGAGCACAAGCCGTTTGCCGAACAAGAGGTCAAACTGCTGCTGATCGAACCCAAGGGCGTGCTCAATACCGGGAGCGAAGGTGGCGAGCGTACGGCACTGAATGATCTTTGGATCTGACGAGGCCCACTCGAGCCGCGCTTAAGTCGACAGCTGATTGGCGAACTGCCCGACCGCGTTGACCACCTTTTGCGCGCCATCCTGGATCTCGACGATCACCGTGCCCGCCTCGGCGGCCAGCGCCAAACCTTGTTCGGCCTGGAGTTTGCCGTCTGTCATCAGCACCACGGCATCGCGCGCCATGTCCTGGTTCTGACGCACTACACCAACAATTTCGTCGGTGGCTTTGCTGGTGCGCGAAGCCAGTTGCCGGACCTCGTCCGCCACCACTGCAAATCCTCGGCCCTGCTCACCGGCACGGGCCGCTTCGATGGCGGCGTTGAGCGCCAGCAGGTTGGTCTGTTCGGCAATGCCGCTGATGGTTTTGACGATGGTGCCGATCACCAGCGACTGTTCGTTCAGCGCCTCGATGCCTTCACCAGCCTGCTGCATGTGCTTGGCCAGCTCACGCATCACGTCCACCGCCTGAGTCACCACGGCGGTACCGCGTTGTGCACAGTTGTCGGTCTGCAACGAGGTGCTGTAAGCGATGTTCGCCGCTTCGGCAACCGCTTGTTCCTGATTGACCTGATCAGTGATCACGGTGGCGAACTTGACCACTTTGTAGAGTTTTTCATTCGCGTCGTGCACCGGGTTGTAGGACGCTTCGAGCCAGACCACTCGACCATGGCTGTCGACGCGTTTGAAGCGGTCGGCCACGAACTCGCCAGCGTTCAAGCGTCGCCAGAAGTCCTGATATGCGGAGCTGTTGTACTCCTCGGGCTCACAGAACATGCGGTGATGTTTGCCTTTGATCTGCGCCAGGCTGTAACCCATACCGTTCAAGAACCGCTCATTGGCCGCCAGCACATTACCGTTGAGGTCGAACTCGATGACGGCTGTCGAACGAACCAGCGCCCCGATCAGGTTCTCGTGTTCACGTGACGCCTCGATGGTTCGGGTCAGGTCACTGGAGTAAATCGAAAAGTGTCTTATCCGGCCATCCGAGCTACGAATCGGCTGGGCAATAGAGCGCAACCACGCTTCCTCGCCATTGCCTCTGAGCAAGCGCACAGCGCCCGCGAAGTGCTCACCACGGGTCAGGGCATTCTTGAAGCGCAGGTGAAATTCATCGGTCTTGACGTGGGCCGGAACGATCTCTTCGATGTGCCGACCAATCAGGTCATTGCCCTTGTAGAGCATTTCCTGGGCGAAATTCTGGTTAATCGATTGCACCCGTCCATCAGGGTCCAGGGTGAGCACAAGCATCTCGCTTTCCAGGCTTTCCTTCACTTGTTGAAGGCTGGAGAGTTCCTCGCGAAGAGCCGACAGCTCCTGCTTCAAGCGTTTATTGAACATGGCGATGCACCGATGGGCAGGGTTGAGAGCGTCCTTCAGACTTACCATCGGCCTTACCCGGCTTTTCTGAAGAGCTTTGCCGGGTTGTCCTACAAAAATAGTTGGCAGCTGGCCACTATGCGCCCGTAATGCCTCAAAAACGGCGTTTTGAAGGGCGATTCAACACGCTATAGTCTGCGCTGCACCACCGCCACCTACAGGAGAATCGACGCATGGATCAGTCACGCAAAGCACTATTCGATGGCATCGCCCAACAGCTGGGGCACCGCTTCGACGGTGAAATGCGCATTGGCGGCAACTACGTGCCTGCGGTGCAAAACGGTGATGAGGTGTACGTCAGCGGGCAGATTCCACGCATTGAAAATACGGTGATGGTGGTGGGCCGGATCGGTGCCGAAGTGTCGTTGGATCAAGGCCGGTATGCCGCGCAGATCTGCACGATGCGCGCATTGGCGATCCTCATGCAGTTACTCGGCGACCTCGAACGTATCAAGAAGATCTTGCGCATTAACGTCTACGTGCAAAGCGCCGCCGACTTCACGCAACAAAGTGAAGTCGCCGACGGTGCGTCGGAGGTGCTTTACCGGATTTTTGCCGAAGCCGGTGTTCACACACGGACCTCGGTAGGCGTGTACCAGTTGCCGAAAAACGCCTCGGTCGAAGTCGACATGATCGTCGCGCTTGAGCCTGAACCAGCACCGTTTGAGGAAGATGAACCCTACGATTGAAGTGCCTCAGGGACTGCAGGCCACGCCAGCCGCATGATCGACCCGCGGCAGGCGTGAGCCGAAGTACAGCGCTGCGCCAATCCCGACCGCCCCCATCACCGCGCAGAACATCACACAGATCCATGGGCTCCACGGCATCAGGCCAATCAGCAGCAACGGCGTGATACTGGCCCAAATGGCGTAGGCAATGTTGTAGGTAAAGGAAATACCCGAGACACGAATCCGCGCCGGGAACAGGTTGACCATCACCGACGGCACCGCACCGACCACCCCGCAGCCCAGACCGGCAATGGCATAGGCCAGGCCAATCCAGTGTGCTCCGCCAATCAGGCTGGCGTAGAGCACGCCAATCCCCAACGGTAGCAGCAGGCTATAGAGCATCACTGTGCGCCAGGCACCGATACGGTCGACGATCAACCCGGCGATCACGCAGCCGACGTTCAGAAACACGATGCCCAGACTGCTCAGGGCGAAAGTATGACTGGCGGTCATGCCAAAGGTTTTCTGCATCATGGTCGGGGTGATAACGACGAAGGTCACCACCGCCGAGGTCAGCACGCAGGTGAGGATCACCGCCGGCAGCATTGCCAACCGATGCTCACGCAACACTGTGCGCAGCGGCAGCTCGACATGCCGTTCGCGACTCGCCTGCATGGCCATGAACACCGGGGTTTCATTCAGCCAACGACGCAACCAGACGCCAATCACCCCGAACACGCCACCTAACAGAAACGGGTAACGCCAGGCGTAATCGAGGATCTCCGTCGGGGTGTAGACCCGCGCCAGCAAGGTTGCCGTCAACGCACCGATCAAGTAACCAAAGGTCAGCCCGGCCTGCAGGAAGCCCAAGGCATAACCCCGGTGCGCGGCCGGTGCGTGCTCGGCCACGAACACCCAGGCGCTTGGCACTTCACCGCCCACCGCCGCGCCTTGTAGCACTCGCAGGAGCAACAACAGCAACGGTGCGAAATAGCCGATCTGGGCGTAGGTAGGCATGATCCCGATCAGCAGGCACGGCAACGCCATCATCAGGATGCTCAGACTGAAGACCTTCTTGCGTCCCAGCCGGTCAGCAAAGTGCGCCATCAGAATCCCGCCCAGCGGCCGCGCCAGGTAACCGGTGACAAAAATCCCGAAACTTTGCAGCAAACGCAACCACTCGGGCATTTCCGGAGGAAAGAACAGTTGGCTGAGGGTCAGGGCGAAAAATACGAAGATGATGAAGTCGTAGATTTCCAGTGCCCCGCCGAGCGCCGCCAGGCCCAGGGTCTTGTAGTCAGACCGGGAGAACGGTGCCGGTCGTGCATCAAGGATGGCAGTCATAAAAATGCTCTGAAATGGGCAAAAAAAACACGGCGCCCATGGTCTACGCAAAAACGCGTTCGAACAACCCGTTAGACCATAGTCCCAAGTGTGCAAAACAGCACCGCAAAAACATCTTGATTGATTTACTGTTTATGTCTGAGCGCAAGGGCCTGCGCGGCCCGGCTCGCACCACAATAAACATAAAAATAGAGGTACTCCCGTGGCCGCCGCAATCGAAGATAGCCGCTCCGCCCGCTTTGCCCTGCACTGCTCGAACTTTGCCGAACGCTGGTTTCCCGACTCCTGGGTGTTTGCCGCGCTCGCGGTCATTATCGTTGCCGTGGCCACCATGATCATGGGCGCCAAGCCCACCGATGCCGCGATGGCCTTCGGTGACGGTTTCTGGAGCCTGATCCCGTTCACCATGCAAATGGCCTTCGTGGTGATCGGCGGCTATGTGGTCGCCAGCTCGCCACCGGCGGTGAAACTGATCGACCGCCTGGCGCGCATCCCGAAAAACGGTCGCTCGGCGGTGGCCTGGGTCGCCCTGATTTCCATGGTCGCATCATTGCTCAACTGGGGGCTGTCGCTGGTGTTTGGCGGTTTGCTGGTGCGTGCACTGGCGCGCCGTACCGATCTGCGTATGGATTACCGTGCCGCCGGTGCCGCCGCTTACCTGGGGCTCGGCGCAGTCTGGGCGCTGGGGCTGTCTTCGTCGGCAGCGCAGTTGCAGGCCAACCCGGCCAGTTTGCCGCCGTCGATCCTGTCGATCACCGGGATGATTCCATTCACCCAAACGATTTTCCTCTGGCAGTCCGGTGTGCTCTTGCTGGCGCTGATCGTGGTCTCGTTGATCATCGCCTATGCCACCGCCCCCGGCCCGAACTCCGCCCGTGACGCCAAGGCCTGCGGCATCGACCCGAGCTTCAGCCTACCGGCACCACAGCCACGCACTCGCCCTGGTGAATGGCTGGAGTACAGTCCGATATTGACCATTTTGCTGGTACTGCTGGCGGCCGGATGGTTGTTTCACGAGTTTTCGACCAAACCTGCGATCAGCGCGATCTCGGGCCTGAACACCTACAACTTCCTGTTCCTGATGCTTGGCGCCCTGCTGCACTGGCGCCCGCGCAGCTTCCTGGATGCGGTGGCCCGTGCGGTGCCGACCACCACGGGGGTGATGATCCAGTTCCCGCTGTACGGTTCCATCGCCGCGCTGATGACCGTGGTCAAAGGCACCGACGGCCAGACCCTGGCGCACCATATCTCGACCTTCTTCGTCAGCATTGCTTCCCACGACACCTATGCCCTGCTGATGGGCGTGTACTCGGCGATCCTCGGTTTCTTCATTCCGTCCGGCGGCGGTAAATGGATTATCGAAGCGCCGTACGTGATGCAAGTCGCCAACGACCTCAAATACCACCTGGGCTGGGCCGTACAGATCTACAACGCCGCCGAAGCCCTGCCCAACCTGATCAACCCGTTCTACATGCTGCCGCTGCTCGGCGTGCTCGGCTTGAAGGCGCGGGACCTGATCGGGTTCTCGTTCGTGCAACTGCTGGTGCACACGCCTCTGGTGCTGTTTCTGTTGTGGGCGCTGGGGACGACGCTTGCGTATGTGGCGCCGGTGATGCCGTAACTGAACATAGCCGCGCCTGCCACAAACGGGCAGGTGCGGTTGTCACGCAGATCCATCAGGCAAACACTTCAACAGCTCCGGTAACGCTGCCTGAACCGTGTCCCACACAACCTCAAGGTTGATATCAAAGTAGCCGTGGGCGATTCGGTTGCGCATGCCTCGCATGCTGCGCCATGGCACTTGGGGGTGTGTTGCGGTGAATTCGGGGTAACCATCCATGATTTTGGTGGCGGCCTCACCAATAATAATGAGGCTCATGATGACGGCTTGCTGAGTGCGTTTGTCGTCGAAGAACTCCTCTTTAATCAGGCCCTCGACAAAGATCAGTGCATCGCCAGCGGCCTGACGCATATGGTCGAGTTAGTCATCGAGGCGATTCTCGTTCATACGGGGAGCGCCTGAGCCAACACCTGCTCACGAAACTTTGCCGGTAGATCTCCAGGCGTCAGCAGATCAACGGAAACTCCGAGTAAATCCTCCAGTTCGACCTGCAAGCCACCAAGATCAAATAGCGTTGCCCCCGGTAGCGCATCCACCAATAAATCCAGATCACTGCCGTCCTCGTCAGTGCCACGTAGCACCGAGCCGAAAACACGTGGGTTGGTGGTATGAAAGCGCCCAACTACTTCACGCACGGCGGCACGTTTGAGGTCCAGAGCGGCTGACGGTTTCATGCAGTACCCTCTCGATTCACAGCAATATGGCGCCAGTCTAGCAGCGCTGGCAAAGACTTAACGCTAACATTACTGGTCGCGAAATATTCGCTGACATGCGGCCGCGAACGCCTGAAGCACTCAAGCAGTTGCGGAGCTCCCCTCCAAATACTTTTGCCCCAATCTACGAGTAAACCACCCGGTAGCATTTTCGTCATATTCGGTTGCTACCGTCCGCACGAAATACTTTGTAACCAATTAATGCCTTAAAGATCCAGGAATCAGGATGAACGACGACAAAGAAGGAAACGGCCCACCACCTTCCACCGACAGCCCCACCGACACCAGCCGTCGGCGCTTTCTGGGGGGCGTTGCAGTCCTCGGCGTCGGCGCAACGCTAAGTGCGTGCGGCAACACTGGCGACACGCCGGGCAAGCCGGAAGAGCGGCCGCTGTCGCCTGCCGAGCTGGACAAGGCCTTACGCGATCAGGTGAAAAACGTGGTGGTGATCTTCGCCGAGAACCGCAGTTTCAATAACCTGTTCAGTGACTTCCCTGGCCTTGAAAAACCGTTGCCAGCACTCAAGCCTGAGGACTATCAACAACGCGACCGGGATGGCAGTCTGCTGGAAACCTTGCCGCCGGCCTGGGGTGGCGTGTTGCAGATCGGCCCGCAAACCCTTGATGGTGTGACGTATTCGAACGAAACCCAATTCCAGGAACACTTGCCCAATGCCCCCTACGCCCTCAAGGGCCCGAATGGCGAAGACTTGCCGTTTGGCCTGGTGACGCGGGATTTGTGGCATGTGTTCTATCAGAACCAGATGCAGATCAACGGCGGCAAGAACGACCGTTTTGTCGCCTGGGCCGACTCGGGCGGCTTGACCATGGGGCATTACGCCCAAAGCCGTTATTCCCTGCGTCTATGGGATGTGGCTCGGGAGTTTGTGCTGTGCGACAACTTCTTCCAGGGTGCTTTCGGTGGCTCGTTTCTCAACCATCAGTACCTGATCAGTGCCGCCGTGCCGTTTTACCCGGATGCCGTCAACTCGGTGGCCAAGGCGCAAATCGCTTCACTGCAAAGCGATGACCCGCTCGACACGCGCCTCAAGCCACTGGAGAAATCCCCGGCCAGCGCCATGAGCGGTCCACCGCAGTTCGGCCCCAGCGCCCTGACCCCGGATGGTTATGCGGTCAACACCATGGCCCCGCCTTATTGGCCGACCTGGATCCGCGATCCGGAACGCCCGGAATACGCCAAAGCCGATCTACCCAGTGTGCTGGTGCCGCAAACCCACGAACACATCGGCGACAAGCTGTCGAAGAAGAACATCGACTGGGCCTGGTACGCCGGCGCTTGGCAGGCGACGCTGGAGCAGTTCAAGGACTCGGGGGGCATTCCGAAGATCCCCAACTTCCAGTATCACCATCAGCCGTTCAACTACTTCAAGCAGTTGGGTCCGGAGAACCCGGCAGAACGCAGTAAACACCTGCGCGATGGCGGTCTGGGTGACGAGTCGAGCACCAACCGTTTTTTTGCCGATGCCGAAGCCGGGAAGTTGCCGGCGGTGAGTTTCTACAAACCCCAGGGCAACCTGAACATGCACGCCGGTTATGCAGACGTGGCGTCCGGCGACCGGCATATCGTCCGTGCCCTGAAGGTGCTGCGCGAAAGCCCGCAGTGGAAAAACATGGTGGTCGTAGTCACGGTCGACGAAAACGGCGGCTGGTGGGACCACGTCGCGCCACCGCAAGGTGATCGCTGGGGCCCGGGCACACGAGTGCCGGCGTTGGTGGTGTCGCCATTCGCCCGTAAAGGTACGGTGGATCACACGGTGTACGACACCGCGTCGATCCTGCGGCTGATCACCCGGGTGTTCCAGCTTGAGACGCTCGACGGGATCAAGCAGCGCGATACCGCAATGATTGCCCGAGGCCAGAAGCCGATGGGCGATTTGAGCAATGCGTTGCATTTTCCCGGCTGATTGATTTTCAGTCTTGCGATCTTTTCGCGTGGGTACTAGACCTATCAACGCAAGTGGTTTCAGTATGTAACCGCCCTCGCTTCCGGGGACCCACGCTGAAAAGGATCTGAGCATGTTCAAACTCGCAGGATTGAGCCTCACCCTCGCCGCCCTTACCTTGGGCGCTACCGCCCACGCCGATACCGACCTGAAACTGGGCAGTACCGAACGGGTAACGCAGCTGTTCGCCTACCCCAACAACTGCAACGTGATTTGCTATCGCGACTGGACGCTGGAGCAAACGGTCGAACACTACCTGACCCAAAGCGTTCAGCGGGACGGCTACACCACGGCAAAAGTCCAGGTGAAAACCGATAACAATCAACTCTATGCAAACATCAGCGGCGTGCCAAAGGACTACGCAAAACCGTTGACTGCATTGCTCGATGCCGGGGATCTGGCCCACGCCGGCGCCAACAAACTGAACGCCGACGGCAAGTGGGCATACAACTGGTACCTGTTCCTGCCCTTGGGCATGGCGCTGGAAAACCGCAAAAGCGTCGAGCTGCTGCACTTTCCACCGGACTATTCGCTGACCCAGGCCCAGGACTACCTGGAATCGAAGACCACCGACCGCTGGGCGACGCTGCTGACCGCCAACGGTATCGCTGCCGAACAAACACCGGCCTACCAGACCATTATCGATATCGCGCCGATTGCCGCTCCCGCCACCGCCGGCAATGACCTTATGGGCGTCTACGGCTATTTCAAGGACTACCAGACCACCCTGGTCAAGCAATTCAGCCAGACCGCCAACGGCGTGACCTTACCTATGGTGGCGTTCGGTGCACCGGTGCGTAACTGGGTCAAGGAGCAGTATGGACAGAGCGTGTCCGTGTTGGGGCTGGCACAAATCAGCCCAACCCCGGGCGTGAAGGTACCGGTACTGGGCTCTAACCATCCCAGCTACATCTGGTATGCGGCCGACCCGGCGAACTATGACAACGATCAGGCCAAAGCCGATGCAGCGGGTTTGAAGGTGATGGGCCAGGACTTGAGTGCGGCTTGCTGGCAAGCAGGGATGGGCAGCAAACCCGCCGGTGACCCGAGTACACAACTCAACACCTGCACGCAAACCTGGCAAGTGGCCCAGAAGGAGAAAACCTGCGAGCTGTTCTACGCCTCGATCCGCAATCTGACGCCCAAACAAGCTGCAGACAAGTGTTCGGCCCCTGACATCAAACCCCAACTGGACCAGTTGAAAGTGCCTGCACCCGCACTGGCTACATCGCACCTGTAATCCTGCGGACACGCTTGCTGCGTAAGTATTCGCTGACGCAGCAGGCAGCCTCTATCGCCTGTCAGATCTGACAGTAGACCCTCTGTTTCATTTGCGAGACTCTTTAAGCGTACCCATGTGCTGCAGGGCTGGCAGGATCGCCAGCCTCCGGTGGTCGCAGCGCCCAATGAACAAGGATCGTTATGAAGCCCCAGGCCAGGGACAACGCAGCTACGCTGTCGAGCAACTGCATTTACCCGAACAAAGAACTCAGAGTCAGCCAGGGTTACCCCTCCAGAGCTCACTTCACGGTTATCCAGACTGACGATGGGCGCGGCGCAGCCATCACGGCACAGCGCGATTACCTGCGCATCAGTCGCATCTGTCGGGTATCGGGACTGCTGATCCATACCCGCCGTTTGCATACCCTGCAACTGGCGCCAGGTATCCACGTCTACGACCCGTTTTTTTCCGGACTACTGCTGCATTCCTGCGACCCTAACGTTTTTCTCGACATGAGCGAACTGTGTTTATGGGCGCTGAAGGACATCGTGCCCGGCACTGTGCTGTGCATGGACTACGCCAGCACTGAAGAGAAGCTGACGCGTCAGTTCGCCTGTCAGTGCTGCTCGCCCGACTGCCGTGGCTGGATCACCGGCCACAATGATCCACCAAACGCCGAAGGCCAGAGGTTCTTGCAACACTGGCATCGACATAACCCCTGATAAACGGAGGCTCAGCGCCGTTTACAAGGCACCGACCGGACGCAAACGGTATTGCGGCGGCAGTTGCTCGAAACCGCTGATGGTCGCGTTCAGGCTCTTCCAGCGACCGTCCTTGATCCCGTAGATGCAACCATGGACCGACAGGCTCTGCCCACGGTGCCAGGCATTTTGCACAATGCTGGTATGACCGACATTGGCCACTTGCTGGATCACGTTGAGTTCGCAGAGACGGTCGACCCGCTCTTCTTCAGTCGGCAATTGACCAAGCTCTTCGCGGTGTTCGTAATAAAGATCGCGAATCGAGCGCAGCCAGCCGTCGATCAGGCCCAACTGGCGGTCCTGCATCGAGGCGCGCACACCGCCGCAACCGTAATGGCCGGTGACCAGGATGTGTTTGACCTTGAGCACGTCCACTGCGTACTGAATCACCGACAGGCAATTGAGGTCGGTGTGCAGTACCACGTTGGCAACGTTACGGTGCACGAACAGGTCGCCAGGCAGCATGCCGACGATTTCGTTGGCCGGTACGCGTGCGTCGGAGCAACCGATCCACAGGTATTCAGGGGTTTGCTGGCGGGCCAGTTTGGCGAAAAACTCAGGATCTTCCTGATTGATCGCATCGGCCCAACGCGCGTTGTTATCAATCAGATCTTGTAATTCGTTCATGCTCTGAAGCCTCAAGAATGGTGCGTTGCTTTGACAGACAACCGCCCGTCGGGGTCACGCGGATGTTGCAGTAGCCGAACAGAAATGCCTTGGAATCTTTAAGGATAACGCCTGTCCACCCTATAAGGCCCCACATTATGAGGAATTTCCATGACTGATTCACGACGTCCTTACGGCGCGGTTCAACCCGAGCCTATCGACGACAACGAAGACCGCATGGGCTCAATGCGCGAACTGGATTTCGATGAAGAAGAACCCGGCGAGACCATCGGTGGCCTGACCCGCGAGCACGAGCGTGAGCAACAAATGCCCAGCGAACGCGTACGTGAAAAAGGCACGGGCGGGACCGCGGCAGACGACGACCCCATTGACGACGACATGAGCCCGGAAAACCTGATCCGCGAAGATGGTGCCCGTGACGCTCATGAAGCAGGAGAAGACTTCAGCGCCGATTGGGACTTGAGCATTGTCGATGAGGACGAAATCGGCGGCGGCAACGGGCTGGATGAGGCGGAACTGGCAGAGCGCGATCCGGTTGATGGCAATCGGTAATCCTGTGGCGAGGGAGCTTGCTCCCGTTGGGTCGAGAATCGGCCCTGAAATCAGCAACCGCGATTTATCAGAAAGAGCGCGTTAGCCGATTTTACAACTGCTTCGCCCGAGCGCGGACTGGCCGGCGGGAGCAAGCTCCCTCGCCACAATGGTTATGTATCAATCCACCAATGTGCAGGCCATGACGACTGCATCTTCACGCCCACCCACCGCCGGGTAGTAATCGCGACGGCGACCGACTTCATTGAAACCATAACGCTCATACAGACGGAATGCCGCCTGATTGCTGTCGCGCACTTCCAGGAAACACTCCCGGGCTTTGGCTTCATAGGCACGGGACATCAAGTGCTCAAGCAGCCTCAAACCAAGCCCGCGCCCCTGATTTTCCGGTTTGACCGTGATGTTCAGCAGATGCGCCTCATCAAGGATGATCTGCACCACACCGTGGCCAACCTGTTGCTGACCTTCGAACATCAGCCAGATCTGGTATTTGCCCAGACCATCAAGAAAAATCCCACGGGTCCAGGGATGGCTGAACGCCGCGTATTCGATTTTCAGTACAGCGTCCAAATCCGCTTCAGTCATCGGGCGGAACGATACAGCGTCACTCATTCGATTCTTTCCAACGCGCCATCAGCCGACGCATGGCTTGCCAGGCATCAGCCTTACGCTGTGGCTCTTCCATTAATAATTCCAGGCCGGGCAGCGCCCAGACCGACCCCAGGCCTTCAACCTGAAGTTCGCGGTTGTAGGCTTCAGCATTTGCCTCACCGGCAAAACGCACCGCCGGCAGGCCGATCAACCACAGGCACACGCAAGGCGCGTCTTCCAGGCGAGCCGAAAGGAACCCTTGAACGAAATCGCGGGCAGCTTCCGGGCCCTGATCCATCGTTCCGCGTACCAGCAGCGGCCAGCGGACCGGTTCGCCGACAATTTGCGGGCTGTCCGGCAGACCGGCGGCGCGCAGCATGTCCTTGAGCAGCAAGTAGGCCGGATCGCGAGTCTGGAACGCACCGCCTGTGGGTAACTCCACCAGCAGCAGGCAACGGCCGGCCCGCAACAATTGCAGGGCAAAACGCGGCGGCGGCACCTGCGGCGCCTTGGCCACGACCGGTGCGTCTTCGGCGTCCTCGACCGGCTTGCTCGCTGGGCGCGCAACCGAAGGCGTCAGGCGCGGCACTTCGACCTTGACCCGTTCGGCCGGCTTGGCCACAGGCTCTACGGCAGCTTTCGCGACCTGAGGCGGCGCAATCGGCGTCTCGACCAACGGCTCCGGCGCTTCCAGCAGCTCGGGCCGCGACGGTGCGGCAAAGGGCAATTCGGTGCGCGGCAGCCAGTTGACCACCTGCATAGCGGTCAAATAGGCGCGGCGACGGGACTCGATAAGCAAAGGTCGGCCACTTGTGGATAACGGATAGTGCAGGGATTCTACCGCCCTTCGCTCAAGATCGCCCGCAGTTGATCGATAGAAAAGCGACTGTCCGTCCCGTCGATGCCTCGAGAGTGATTCCCATCGCACGTGATGCAGTACAATCGCTGCTTTTAATCGCCAACCAGCCGGCCATTCCAATGATCGAACCCAAGCGCGTCTTGCGCGCCCTCGCCGAACACTGGGCACTTCTGGAGCCTTTGTGCGAGCACTTCGACCAAGGCACCCTGAGCCTCAACGAACTGCGCTCACAGCTGGCCGCCCAGCAACTGGACAGCACGCCACAGGACATCACCAGCCTGCTGGACGTGTGGATCCGCCTCGACATTCTGGTTCCGGTGGCCAAAAGCCCGAACCGTTTTGAGCTCAACGCGCAGATTCACGACTTCCTCGCCTACCTGCGCCGTGAGCACCGTCTGGGCCTGTGCCTGGAAATCGAAGCCTACCTGCGCCATCTGGAGCGGCTGGCCGGTTACATTCAGGACGCTTTCGACATCCGCGACGGCAATGATCTGGCACGCCAGCTGCGTTTGCTCGACATGCGCGTGCGCGATGTCCTGAAAAAACTCGCCAACGACGAACAAGCCCTGGTGGCCGTTGCCGAACGGGCCAAGACCAGCGACCGGCAGATTCCGCTGCGTCAGCGTTATGCCGAAGTGCTGGCGACGTGGGACGAATACGTCGAGCCGATGATTCAGTTGGTCAACGCCGACGGCGCCTTCGAGCAAGGCGTGCGCAAGGTTGAAAACGTGCTGCTGCGCATGCTCAGCGAACAACAGCGCCTCGGCCACCTGGTCGACGACGACATGCTGCTGCGCACCCACGCGCGCATCCTCGAAATGCAGACCAGCGCCCAACTGACCTTGCGTCATGCTCGCGAGCTGTTGCTGCCGCTGCGTGAAGAGGCCCGTCGGCACAACGCCGTAACCCGTGGCGCGGCGCTGGCACTGTCGATGATCCGCCGCAAGGGCATCGACGCAGTGCCACAAGCGGCGATGCCGATGTTCACCCGCCCGCAAAGTACCTTCCTCGGCAGCGCCAGCCAGGTCGAAGCCTACGTTTATGCACTGGCGCGTTTCGAGCCAAAACCGGCACGTTTCCCCAAGGCCCACAAAACCCAAAAAGGCGAAGCCCCACGGGCACCGCGCACCGTTCGGGAAATGCTCGAGCGCTGCGAAGACGCGCTGCCGATGCCGGACTTGATGACCTGGCTGCTGGAACAGGAACCGGACGGCGCGACCGACGAGTTGCTGTACTGGTTCTCCCGTCTATCACGGGAAAAACGCTTCAAGCGCGAGCGCCTGGAACGCCGCGATTACCACACTCACGAGCATCAGGTCAGCCTGCGCTCCTTCGCCCTGCTCTCGGCCCGCGATGACGCGCCCGAGAATTCTGCGAGCACATCTAATGCATCTTGATCTATCCGAACTGTCTCAGCTGGCGCCGATCTTTCGCGAGCTGTTCAAGGGCTACCACGTCAGCCGTCGCGATCCTGAACTCTACGCGCAGCTGTCGAACTTTCAGGACCAGTACCGCACGCTGTTCAAGGCCCTGGGGTTTGAACTGGTCTGCGACACCCGTGGTTTCTACTACTTTGTGCCGGACCTCGCCGCTGCGGCGGTGAACAAGACCGCCCAGCGCTTGGCACTGTTCACCTTCATCCTTGTCGAGCATCTGGCCGACCAGGGCCGCGATCCGATTGCCGTCCTCGATGGCGGCAGCCTCGGTCGCGATGAACTGCCGTCGTTGCTGGAAAAATACCGCGACCTGTTCATTCAGGCCGAAGTGCAGACCGTCGAAGAACTCGAAGAAAAGATCATGCGCCGCATGACCCAGCTCGGGTTCGCCAGCGAAGAGAACGGCATCTACCGTTTCCTGCCGCCGATGCACCGTTTCCTCGACGTTTGCCTGTCGGTCCAGCAAGACCGCGACCTGGCCGCCAGCTTGCACAGCGTGCTGCCATTGCCGGTGCCAGTGCTGATCGATGACGACAGCGACGAAAAACTGCTGAAAACCGATGATCCGCTGGACCTCAGTGACTTTGCCGAAGACAGCGAAGAAGATGCGCTGGCCCGTGCCATTGCCGAAGAACAGGAGCTCGACGCATGAGCAAGGAACGCTACGGCATCCGCCGCTTTGCCCTTTTGAACACCGCCGGCTACAGCCTCGGTCTGTTCCCGCTGGAAGAGCCGCTGTCGGTCTACGGCGCGAACAACCTCGGTAAATCCGCCTCGATCAACGCCTTGCAGTTCCCGATCCTGGCGCGCATGTCGGACATGAGCTTCGGCAAGTACAGCCTGGAACAATCGCGGCGTTTCTATTTCGCCACCGACACCAGTTACATCCTGGTCGAAGTCGCCCTGCCCCACGGCCCCCACGTGATTGGTGTGGTCGGACGTGGCCCGGGCGGTGGTTTCGGTCACCAGTTTTTCGCCTACGCGGGCAAACTGGACCTGGCCCATTACCAGAAAAACGACACCTGCCTGCGCCAGAAAGAGCTGTTCACCAACCTTGAGCGCGAAGGCCTGAAAGCCTACGAACTCAAACCGGATGAACTGCGCCGCTTGCTGGTCGGTGGCCACACGTCGGTCCCGTTGGACCTGACGCTGATTCCACTGCGCTCCACCAGCGAGCAGAGCCTGAAAACCTTCCGCGCACTGTTCATCAACCTGCTGCACATGCGCGAAATCACTGCGGCCAAGCTCAAGCAACTGTTCCTCGATGCCTTTGAACACAGCCTGCGTTCCGGCAGTGTCGATTACATTGCCGCCTGCGAAGAAGCCTTCCGCGACGTGCGCCGCATGGAGCAGGATTACAACTCGCTGGTCACCGCCGGCCCGTTGGTCGAAGCGCTTGCTGCCGGCGTGACCCAGCGCAACATCCTGCGCGGCAAGTTGCACCGCATCTCACCGTTGCTCGACTCGTTGCTCGGCACCTGGTCGGACTACGCCAGCGCGCGCAAGGAAGAGCTGACGATTCAGGCCGAACACTACCGCAACGAGCAGGACGCACTGCAAAACGATCAGCGCGGCGGTACTCAGGAACTGATGCGCCTGGAGCGCGAAATCACCGGCATCCAGCGCTGGCTGGGCGAGTTGTCGGTGCTCAAGCATCGCTTCGCCCTGGTCGACGACGTCAAGGTGCTTGAACAGCAACTGCTCGCCGCCAAGGACGCACACGATGAATTGGCCGGTGCGCTGGCACAGTCCCGTCAATTCAGTGCCGAAGACCTCGAAGAGCGTCTGCGGGATCTGGAAAAACGCCTGAAGTCGGTCAAGCAGCAACTCGATCACGCCGACAACAATAGCTACGCCCGCTTGCGCGAAGAGTTCTCGCAACAGGACGTCGAACGCCTGATGCGTCTGTTCAACAGTGCGCTGTTCAGCTTGCCGCTGGGCGAACATGGCATTGCCCTGGACGAAGACGGCCAGTGGGTCAAATCCATGGAGCTGATCCTCGACGGCTTCAAAGGCGAGCGCTTCGAAGTGCCGGGCCTGTCCATCGACCTGTCGCACATCGAACCACCGGCCCTGCAAGCCCTGGCCGACCGCGCCGCGCTGCGTGACCAGAAAGACCGTCTGGACAAAGAACTCAAGCAACTGAAAACCCAAGCGGCCGTCGTGGCGGACCGCGCGGCCAGCAAGACCCAGACCGAAGCGCTGTACCAACAAGTGCTGGATGCGCAAAAAGCCCTGGAAGACTTCCGCCGCTCGCAAACCCTGAGCGCCGAGGAAGGCGACAAGCTGGAGCAGCTGGCTCAAATGGAAGCTGCGCAGGACGAGTTGAAGCGTTCCAGCGACGCCTTCACCGAACGCGTCCAGCAACTGTCGGCCAAGCTGCAACTGGTCGGCCGGCAGATCGGCGACATGGAAGCCAAGCAACGCACTCTCGACGATGCCCTGCGCCGCCGGCAGCTGTTGCCGGCAGACTTGCCGTTCGGTACGCCGTTCATGGACCCGATCGACGATTCCATGGACAACCTGCTGCCGCTGCTCAATGACTATCAGGACAGCTGGCAAGGCCTGCTGCGTGTCGACGGGCAGATTGAAGCGCTTTACGCGCAGGTTCGTCTCAAGGGCGTGGCCAAGTTCGACAGCGAAGACGATGTCGAGCGTCGCCTGCAATTGTTGATCAACGCTTACGCGCACCGCACCGACGAAGCCCTGACCCTCGGCAAGGCCCGCCGTGCAGCGGTCACCGACATAGCCCGGACCCTGCGCAACATTCGCAGCGACTACGACAGCCTTGAACACCAACTGGCGCTGTTCAACCGCGAGATCAACAAACGTCAGGTCTCCAACCTGCAAAGCTTCCGCATCGTGCTGGCGCCGAACAAGGAAGCCCTCAAGCACATCGACCAGATCATCCACAGCGCAGGTCAGTATGAGGAAGGCGAAACCCTGTCGGTGTTCGACCTGAGTCAAAGTGCCGATCAGGACAACAAGAACGAAGAAGCCAAGGAATACCTGGCACGGTTGGTGGCTGCGAACCACAACCAGTTGGGCCTGAAGGACCTGTTCGAACTGGCATTCGAAATCACCAAGGTCAACGGCCAGCCGGTGATTCACACCGACATCGATGGCGCGGCGTCCAACGGCACCACCATGACCATCAAGGCGCTGACCAACATGTACTTGTTGCTGCACTTGATGGATCGCGACCAGGCCGGGCGTGTACGTTTGCCGTACTACCTCGACGAGGCCGCGGACATCGACGAGAAAAACCAGGCCGCCTTGCTGGAAACCAGCTTGCAGCTGGGCTTCGTACCGATCCTCGCCAGTGTGAAGCCGCAGGTCTGCGCCAGCGTCGCCATCGACCTGGAAGGTGGCAGCGGGCCGCAGGGTATCTACATCGACGAGGCGGACTGGAAGTACATTCGCCGGCATGACGAGGTGAAGGCGACAGTCAACGTTGAGTCGACTGAACCGGAACTGGACGAGGTCTGATCCTTTTACCGGCGTCGTAACGAAAAAGGCCGCGATCCAATGGATCGCGGCCTTTTTTATGGTTGCCGTTGCGAGTTATTTACCGAGGGAAATCTTCGGCGCCCAGGTCAGCCATTCATCTTCGAACTTGTCGAAAAGCGGGAAGGTCTGCTCGGGCCGTGCCGGACTGCCCATGCGATCTCCTTCCGGAGTAGCGAACGCAATGCCGCCCTGGATCAGCGTCTCCAGCGACTCGGTCCGCACCGTTGCGCCTTTGAACAGCCCGAAGTCCAGGCCAAAGCCGCTGGTGTTCCAGAAACGTGTTCCGCTGCGTACCAACGGCGCGTACTTCGGCTCGATCAGGATGTGGACCAACACGCGATCCGCCGTTTGACCCAGTTCATAGCCGGTGACTTTGCCGACGGTGATTTCACGATAAGTCACCGGCACGCCGGTTTTCAGCGAACCACGGCGAGCGGCGCTCAACACCAGACTCAGACCGGCCTCTTCCTTGACAGACTCTGGAGGATTGGCCAGTGCCACGAAATTTTTCTGTGGACCAAGGTTTTTCGCGGCGGGCTGAACCTCGATGTATTGCCCGGAGACCAGGGTTTCCAGGTTGGACGTTTTGATCAGGCCCAATTCCGGCTTGACCACCCAGAACTGGCTGCCGACTCGAGCAATGCGCTCCGGCACTTCAGTGATGCGTGCGGTGAGCAACACCGATTGCAGATCATCACTGAGGTCGACGTTTTCTACCTTGCCGACATCCAGACCTTTGAAGCGAATCGGCGTGCCGGTGCGCAAACCGTCGGCACGATCGACCTTGATCGTGACCACGGCGCCTTTCTGGCTCGCCTCCTCACGGTTGGCGAACAAGCGAAAACGCGGAATCCGCTTCTGCAACGGCGCCGTAGCTTTCGGTGTTTCGAACGCAATACCACCGGCCATCAGGCTTTGCAGGGATTCGCTTTTGACCTGAATCCCGCCGGTGAGGCCACCAGTCAAGGTAATTCCGCTGGCGTTCCAGAATCGCGTCGAGGCGTTGACCAGTCCTTCGTACTCCTTCTCGATGTGTACACCGATGACCAACTGCTTTTTGGTTCGAGAGAACTGATAGCTCTGCACCGACCCGACCTTGACCTGCTTGTAGAGAATCGGACTCCCGACTTCCAGCGAACCGAGGTTTTCGGTGAACAGCACCAGGTGCAGACCTGGAGAACGCAGATCCAGCGGCGGCGGCTTCGGCCGGGCTTCAAATTCACGTTGCGGCGCGCCGCCCTTGTCGCCTGGGCGCACGGCAATGTAGTTACCTTTGACCAACGCCTCCAACCCGGTGATCCCGGCCAGCGAGATTGAAGGTTTGACCACCCAGAACTGGGTCCCGGTCACCAGATAATCCTCGGCCAGTGGATCAAGGGTCAGCTCGGCCGTGGCACTGGACAAGTCCGGGTCGATCTTGAGCGCTTTCAGGTTACCGACCTGGATGCCTTTGTACATCACGGGTGTGCGGCCGGCCTGCAGGCCTTCGAAGTCGCTGAGTTTCACTTTGACACGAATACCGGCCTGAGCGGCGTCGAAGTCTTCATAGAGACGAAACGGCAAGCTTGGATCGGTGGGCGGGCTGTCTTTGCGGTTGTCCGGCGTGGCGAAGGCGATACCGCCCGCAACGATACTGGCCAGCGACTCGCTGCGCACTTTCACCCCTGACAGGTTGGCGTCAATGCTGATCCCGCTGGCATTCCAGAAACGCGTATGTTTGCGCACCAGGTTGGCGTAGGTAGGCTCGATAAAGACTTTGATCTCGACGGTGCTCTGGTCTTCGGACAGCAGGTAGCTTTTCACCTGGCCAACCTGGATCTGCTTATAGAACACCGGACTGCCACGGTTCAGGGAACCCAGACGATCAGCCTTGATGGTCAAGTGCAAGCCTGGCTTGGAGTCAGACAGCGGTGGCTCTTTGGTCAAGGCGGTGAACTTGCGGCTTGGCTCACCCTCACCCGGGCTGATCGCCACGTAGTTACCTGAAACCAGCGTTTCCAGGCCAGTAATCCCGGCCAGGGTGACGCTCGGCTTAACCAGCCAGAAGCGCGTGCTGGTCTTCAGGTACTGTTCGACGTCCTTGTTCATTTCGATGGTAGCGATAACCCCGCGGGTTTTTCCCTCGTCATCCAGCGCCAGGCTTTTTACCTTGCCGACCGGCATGCCTTTGTAGACAACTTCGGTCTTGTTGACCTGAATGCCTTCGCCACTTTCGAAGCGAACCTGAACCTCGATGCCGGTCTCATTGTAGGCACGCCAGCCCAGCCATCCGCCAATCATCAAGGCGATCAGGGGCAGAACCCAAATGGCCGACCAGTTCGAGGCCGGTCGAGTTTTAGCTTTAGGCAAATCAGTCATGGTCGTCGTCCGACTCCGTGTTATCCCAAATCAGTCGGGGATCGAAAGTTACTGCAGCAAGCATTGTTAAAATCACCACACTGGCGAAGGCCACCGCACCGAGATTCGCCTCGATACTGGCAAGTCGACCAAAGTTCACCACCGCCACCAGAATGGCTATCACGAAAATATCCAGCATTGACCATCGACCAATGAACTCGATAAACCGATACATCACGATACGTTGCCGTGCGGATAAAGGCTGACGCCGCTGTACCGAAAACAACAGCAATGCGATGCCCACCAATTTGAAGGTCGGTACCAGAATACTGGCGACAAACACCACGGCAGCAATCGGAAACATCCCGTGCTGAACCAGGGTGATCACGCCGGACATGATGGTATCGCCTTCACCCTGTCCTAATGTACTGACGGTCATGATCGGCAACACATTAGCGGGTATATAGAGAATCGCCGCGGTAATCAGCAACGCCCAGGTGCGCATCAAACTATTGGGGCGACGCGCATGGACCAGTGCTCCACAGCGAGTACATGTCTGCTCGTCGGTGTCCGGTTCCTGCTTGTTCAGCTCATGGCATTCGATACAAATCAGAATGCCTGCATCAATTGCCCGCATGAGCATCCTCTCCTGACAGCGCTTGCCAGATCTGATGAGGCGACATCACTACCTCAAGTAATACCTGTACCAACAGCAAACTGATAAAGCACACCAGACCCACGCCAACCGTTATCGACGCAAGGTCTGCCAGTTTGACGATGGCCACCAGCACGCCCATCAAATAGACCTCGAGCATTCCCCAGTCGCGTAGATGGTGATAAATGCGATAGAGCAGCAAGCCGTAGCTGCGCCCTATATCAAAACGAACGCTCAGCAGTACCAACAACTGACAGAGCAACTTGAGCAACGGGATTCCCATGCTGCACAGAAACACCACTACCGCTACGCCTTGCATCCCGGTATCGAATAGGCCAACAACGCCACTCCAGACAGTGTCGTGCGACGACTGCCCGAGTAGATGGAGTTGCATGATGGGTAAAAAATTCGCCGGAACATACAACAGCAGCGCGGCGATCACTAAGGCGAGGCTACGTTCCACGACATTGTGCCGGTGGGCATAGAGCTCATAACCACAGCGTGGACATAGGGCTTTCTCGCCATGAGCGAGTTGCGGCTTGCGCATCAGTAAATCGCACTCATGACACGCCACCAAGTCGTCCAGCGGTAAATCTGACAGCCCTGGGGCGTCAACCGAATCTGGCATAAAGGGCTCGGGCTCTGAAAATGACCGGCCTATTCTAGTGTTCTGGCCGAGAAATAACTGTGCAAATTTGTCCGGATTCCGGAATCAACTTTCTCGCAGGCAAAACAAAACCCCAACTGCTTTCGCAATTGGGGTTTCGGAATTTAATCTT
>NZ_JBYSXY010000013.1:0-196596 GCF_058782685.1 Pseudomonas sp. FW306-02-D09B | reverse complement strand
GCCCTGATGAAAAACCAGAGCGAATACCAACCGAATCGACCGTTGCAGGGTTGTCCTGCAACATAGAATCTCCCACAGGTTCAGTGTTTAACGAACTGCGCGACCTCGCTCAATTCCTCCAGCGTCTTGCCCTGCGTTTCCATTCCGAACAGCCAGACCACGCCCGCAGCAATGGCGAAACACATCGCACCCAAAGCGAACACCCCGCCCTGCCCCGTTATCGGGAATACCAGCCCGGTGACCAATGGCCCGAGCAACGAGCCGACCCGGCCAATCGCCGAGGCAAACCCGGAACCGGTGGCTCGCGCCGAAGTAGGATAGAGCTCCGGGGTGTAGGTGTAGAGCACGGCCCACATGCCGAACAGGAAGAACTGCATCAGCAGGCCCGAACAGATCAACAGGCTGACGTTGCCGCCAAACACCGCGCTCTGCCCATACAGAAACGCCATCACCCCACCACCGAGCAAGGTGATGATGCACACCGGCTTGCGCCCCCAACGCTCCACCAGCCAGGCAGCCATGAGAAAACCGGGAATCCCGCCAAGGGAAATCAGCACGGTGTAATACACCGACTGAGTCACCGCAAACCCCGACTGCTGCAGCAATGCGCTGAGCCAGGAAGTCAGGCCATAGAAGCCAAGCAAGGCAAAAAACCAGACGCTCCAGATCATCATCGTGCGTTGGCGGTACAAAGGTGACCAGATTTCATTCAAGGCCGAAAGAAAGTGCCCCGGACGACTCTCGATTCTGGGCAAACGAATCGGCTCCGGCAGATCGGCGCTCCCCAGCGAGGTCCGCACCTTGTCTTCAATGCGCAGCAAAACCTTGTCCGCTGCCGCGTGATGCCCGGCCTGTTCCAGCCAGCGTGGTGACTCGGGAATGAAGAAGCGGATCGCCAGGACAAACACCGCCGGCACCGCCAGTACCAGGAAGATGTCGCGCCAGCCAACCAGCGGTAACAGAAAGTAAGACAGCACGCCCGCTGCGACAAAACCCAGCGGCCAGAAACCGTCCATCAACGCGATATAGCGCCCGCGCCGTTTGGCCGGGATCAACTCGGACAACATCGATTGGGCAATCGGAAACTCCATACCCATGCCGATTCCCAGAAGAACTCGAAACAGTGTCAGCGTCTCGACGCTTTGTGCCGTAGAACAGAGGTAACTGGCGATACCCCACAACACGATGCTCCACTGAAACACCGGTTTGCGCCCGAAGCGGTCGGCAAGCATCCCGGACAAAGACGCGCCAAGCACCATGCCGAAGAAGCTCGAACTGGCCAGCAGCCCGGCTTGCGCCGTGCTCAGAGCGAACTCGGCTTTGATCGACCCCAAGAGGAACGTCATCATTGCCAGGTCCATGGAGTCGAAGAAAAACGCCAGGGCAATGATGATGAAAATGATCCGGTGATAACCGCTGATGGGCAGTCGTTCCAGACGTTCTGCCGCGCTATAGCCTTGCGTTTCCATGCCGTATCCCCATTCGATAATCCCCGTATCGAGTGTGCGGGATCGCCTGGGGTCACTATTGCTGGATACGACCTGGCCACAGCTCTGAGCGACGTCTGAAACCTCTGGCCACAGACGTCGATTTCAACTGTTGCTAGAGCGCCATTTCCAACTCGGCCTCTTTGGCGAACTGATCGATTTCACGCTGACCGGCCGCGGTGATCTGCAGAACACGCGTGTCGCTGGGTAGATTCAACCAGCCGGACTGCATGAACAGCTGCAATACCGCCGCCCCCAGAGTGCCGCCCAGATGCGGTCGGCGCTCGCTCCAGTCCGGGCAGGCGCAGACTACGCGCGAGGTGCTGTGGGCCAGGGCCTGAATGAACACGCCGTGGGTTGCCAGCCGATTGGCGCCTTTGTGGGTCACGATGACACGTTTGTCCAACTGTTCGATCCAGCCGGCATCGAGCATTCGCTGATACAGATCGGCTGCCAGGCTTCCCCCCAGATGGTCTTCACAGAGCCTGGCCCGAAGCAAGGACGAAGGTGCCGTAGGCACTTTCGTCGATGGGCTGGTGCGCTTGAGCAACTCTGGAACCTTGCCTGGCAGACTGGCCAGAGTGGCGCTGGCCAGCGCTTCAACCGCCGCACCGATTTCGGGAGCCGCAAGCCGGAAAAACCGCTTGCGCCCACGCTCCTCGACTTTCAACAGTCCACCGCTGGACAAGCGCCCCAGGTGCGCATTGGCCGATGACGGCGACAAGCCTGCCAGCAATGCCAACTCCTCGGATTGCCGTGCAGTACCGTCCATCAAGGCCCACATCATCGCGCTACGCTTTGGGTCTGCCAGCAACGTGGCTATCTGGCTGATGCAAGGTGCATGTTCCATGTATTCACTCCCTGTTGAATCATTTGTCTGCTGCTCTGGGACATCTTGACCAGTAATGTGCTGCCGGCCAAGGCGTGAAAACCGCCAAAAGCCGGGCGGTATAACCAACGGATGCGACGAACCTCTTCGAAAACCCCGACCGGGCTCAACAACGATCAGCACAGCGTCCAACCGCCTTGAGCGAGATATCGCAACGTCGCCGACAACGGTGCGACTCCAGGCAGGCACTAGTATATGCGCGATGATCTTCGGTTCCTGCCGGCCGGAAGCTTTTGGAGGTGATAGTTCCTGCCAGAATTTTCCCTATTTGCGTGCGACTACTCGCCCGCACCGATCATTGCTGGCGATTGAGCCGACAATTGGGCACATCGTGACTTGAGCATTTCACTCAGCAGGTTCACCGGCTTACTTAATTGAGCGCGATGGGCGCACAGTAAATTCAGCGGTGCGCGCTCGCAGACCAGCGCCGGCATCAGCACTTTCAAGCGCCCGGCCAATACATCGCCGGCTACATCCAGCCAGGACTTGTAGGCAATTCCGGCACCGGCCACTGCCCACAGACGCACTACGTCCGCATCATCACTAAAACGATCACCGCTGACGGTCAGGCTCATCTCCCGTTTGCCATCATGAAAGCTCCAGTGCTCGTGAACCCGGCTGCCCAGCATGTACAACAGGCAATTGTGCTGGGCCAGTTGCTCCAGCTGGCGCGGTTCACCATGCCGTGCGAGATACTCCGGGGAGGCACACAACACGCGACGGTTGTCCGGGGCGATCGGCAGCGCCACCAGGCTTGAGTCTTCCGGCTCCCCATAGCGCAGGGCAATGTCCACCGGTTGGCGGAACAGGTCGGCAATCCGGTCGCCCAACAGCAGGCGTACCGTCAGTTTTGGATGTTCGCGCTGGAACTCGTCCAGCCACGGCAGCAGCAAATTGCGACCGAAGTCCGAAGGTGCCGACAGCTGCAATACGCCGCTGACCTGATCCTGTCCGCTGGCCAGCAAACGACGTCCTTCATCCAGATTGCTCAGCGCCGCGCGGGCATATTCCAAGAAGCCTTCGCCCTCTGCGGTCAGACGCAGACTGCGAGTCGAACGCGCCAGCAACCGCGCGCCCAATTGCTGCTCGATCCGCTTCAACGCGGCGCTGGCCACTGCCGCCGACAGGTCCATGACCCGCGCCGCCGCAGACAGACTGCCAAGGTCTGCGGCACGCACGAACAACTGCAAGTCATCGAAACGCAGCATCAACTCACCTGCATTATCAAAAAAACATTGAAAGAGACTGTTCTTTTAGCCGGTTTTATCTTCAAGAGAAATAACCAATCATCCATGCCATCGAATGCCCCGTGAGAATGCCTCCATGAAAGCCATTGCCTACTACCGTTCACTGCCCATCAACGATCCAGAATCGCTGCAGGACATCGAACTGCCCGAGCCTGTTGCAGGCCTACGGGACTTGCTGGTTGAAGTCAAAGCCATCTCGGTCAATCCGGTGGACACCAAGGTTCGCCAGAATGTCGCGCCTGAAGATGGCGCGGCAAAAGTGCTGGGCTGGGATGTGGCGGGTGTGGTCAAGGCGGTTGGCAGCGACGTCAGTCTGTTCAAGCCCGGTGACAAGGTTTACTACGCGGGCTCCATCGCGCGCGCAGGTGGCAACAGCGAACTGCATGTGGTGGACGAGCGCATTGTCGGCCATATGCCAACGTCACTGAGTTTCGCCGAGGCCGCCGCGCTACCGCTGACCGCGATCACCGCGTGGGAGCTGTTGTTCGAACGCCTGCAAGTGCGCGAAGGCAAAACCGCTCAAGGCCAAAGCCTGCTGATCGTCGGTGCCGCGGGTGGCGTGGGCTCGATCCTGACTCAACTGGCCAGCCAGCTCACCGCACTGAACGTCATCGGCACTGCCTCACGCCCGCAGACCCAACGCTGGGTACGCGAACTGGGCGCAGACCTGGTGATCGATCACAGCCAACCGCTGAGCGAAGAGCTCAAGCGCGCCGGCCACCCTCAGGTGACACACGTTGCCAGCCTGACCGAAACCGACCAGCACTTCGAACAACTGGTCGAAGCCCTCGCGCCTCAAGGCAAGCTTGCGCTGATCGATGATCCGAAGGCACTCGACGTGACCAAGCTCAAACGCAAGAGCCTGTCGTTGCACTGGGAATTCATGTACACCCGCTCGCTGTTCGAAACCGCCGACATGCTCGAACAGCACAAGCTGCTGAACCGGGTGGCCGAACTGATCGACGCGGGCACATTGAAAACCACGGTCGGCGAACACTTCGGCACGATCAACGCGGCCAACCTGCGCCGCGCCCATGAACTGCTGGAAAGCGGCACGTCCAGGGGCAAGATCGTCCTTGAAGGCTTCTAGGGTTTTAGATGACGGTGTGTTCGGCTTGCTGTTTCAGAAACGACGCACACCGTCAGTCCGAGGATTTGATCCGCGTCACAAATCCGATTTGATTCAGGTCTACAATCGAGCTTCCCGCAATGCAGTCTTTTAGGTGAGGAAGTCAGCAATGAAGATCCTGATAAAAGAATTGGCAAAATCCCAGTGGCAGGTCCGCCTGGACAACCACGCGGTGAACTTCCGCAGTGAAGCCGAAGCTCGCGCTTTTACCTCGACCCTCGAGGCTCGCTTGCACGCCCCTCATCAACTCCCCCAACGTCAGCAACGAGCAACCGGCTGACTCAAGTCGCGGCTTGCGCTGCCCGGGCAACTTGCAGCCGACGGGTGAGCATCGCGACGCTCACCACTAATATTCCGCACAGGCTGATGACCATCGCCATCGGCATCGCTGTGCCGTCGTGCAGCACGCCAACCAACGCCGCCGCGCCTGCGGCAACGCTGAACTGCAAGCAACCGAGCATCGCCGAAGCGCTGCCTGCACGCGCGCCCTGTCCGCTCATGGCACACGCCGATGCATTGGGAATGATGCAACCCAGGCTTGCGATACAGATGAACAGCGGGATCAGCAACGGCCACAAATGTTCGGTATGCAGTGAACTGACCGCCAGCAAGCTCAGGCCGGCAGCCAGATAAATCCATACGGTGCGCGCCAGCAAAAAGGCCGGGCCGCGTTTGGAGAGCAACCGGGCATTGACCTGCGCCACCAGAATGAAGCCCGCGGCGTTGGTGCCGAACAACCAGCCGAAGTGCTCGGCCGGAACACCGTAAAGCTTGATGAAGACGAAAGGCGAACCTGCAATGTAGGCAAACATCCCGGCAATCGCGATGCCGCCGGTCAAGGCATGTCCGAGAAAGATCCTGTCCGACAGCAGCCGGCCATATTGACGCAGAGCACCCGACAACGGCTGACGCGGTTGATTGGCCGGTAAACTTTCCGGCAGGCCCACGGCAACCGCCAGGGCGGACAATGCGCTGAACACCGTTAAGGCGATAAAGATCGACTGCCAGCCATACAGGTTGACCAGCAGACCGCCGAGCATTGGCGCAAGAATCGGTGCCAGACCCATCACCAGCATCAGTTGGGAAAAGACTTTCGCCGAACCCACTGCGTCGCACTTGTCGCTGACCACCGCGCGGGAAATCACCATCCCGGCGCAGCCGCCCAACGCTTGAAGGAAACGTGCCGCGATCAGCCACTCAAGGCTCGGCGCAAACGCGCACACCAGCGATGCCAGGGTGAACAGACCGACACCCACCAGCAATGGCATGCGCCTGCCGAAGCGATCGGCCACCGGACCATAAGCCAACTGACCAATCGACAGGCCGAGAAAATAAGCTGCCAGGGTCAACTGAACGTGTTTTTCATCCGTGCCGAAAGCTGCCGCCATGGCCGGGAAGGCTGGCAGATAGAAATCGATGGCCAGCGGCCCGAAAGCGCTCAGGGCGCCAAGAATCAGAATGGTACGGAGGTTCATCAGGCGTCCAGTTTTACGTCAGTCGGCAGCCCGACAGTCTAACTGCGGCTGGACGCCTTGAACATTCCGATAGGTCGCTAACTATTAAAAAGGTTCAGGCCAGCGTGACCGCGTAGCCTTCTTCGCTGATCAGGCTGATCACCTGCTCTGCCGACAACGCGCTCTCGACACCGACTTCCTTCGCCGCGAGGTCGACCCGGACACTGGCCGCCGGATCCTTGGCTTGCAGCGCCTCGGTAATGGCCCGAACACAGTGACCGCACGACATTCCTTGAACGTTGAATACTTGCATGAGACAGCTCCTTTGATGAGGTTGAAGCGAGTCTTGAGCTTGCCACTATGGCAAGGTCAAGTTCTGCAGTGATCTGCCGGGCTGGCAATCGTCGCTGCGCTCGGCCAAGCTTCGCCATCAATGACTCAAAAGCAGGAGATGCAGCCATGCGCTGGTCAGCTTTCAGCCTATTCGGCATGCTCAGTCTTTTCGCCGCCGCGCCCTCGGCCAGCGCCGAAGACTATGGTGTGTTGATCATTTCTCGCGAGCGCCTGGAAGTCGCGACCTCGTGCGAGATTGGCGTGTACATCCAGGATCAGCTGTCGGCGCGGTTGTTCCAGGAACAAAGCACCTCGTTCAATTTGCCGCCGGGCAACTATTCCTTGCGGCTCAAACTGCTGCCCGGCCAGGCGCCAGGTTGCAGTGCCGGGATGCTCGCCCCGGGTTCGCAGAACATCACGCTGAGGGCGGGTGACCTGTTGAAATTCCGCATCGCCATGAATCAGCAAGGGATGTACCTCAAGCCCGCCGCATTGGGCTACTGATTCACCGGTTTTCCGTGGGAGCGTGGCTTGCCCGCGATGCAGGCAACGCGGTGGTTCAGGCCAACCGCGTCATCGTTCATCGCGGGCAAGCCTTGCTCCTACATGGCGCTTGACCTTGCCCGCGTGGCAAGGTTGATCCTGTAGGTCATCTCTACAGGGAGTAAGACCGATGTCCGATTCCACCACCTTCGATCTGCCAATATCCGGCATGACCTGCGCCAGCTGTGCCGGACGTGTCGAGCGTGCGTTGAGCAAAGTTGTTGGCGCAAGCAGCGTCAGCGTCAACCTGGCCACCGAACAAGCACGCGTCCAGGCCCCTCGCGACAGTTTGCCAGCGCTGATGGAAGCGGTGCAGCAAGCCGGATACAGCGTGCCGGCACATAGTCTCGAATTGAGTATCGGCGGTATGACCTGCGCCTCGTGTGTCGGTCGGGTCGAGCGTGCCTTGAATAAAGTCGCCGGGGTGAAAAACGTCAGCGTCAACCTGGCCAACGAACGCGCGCACCTCGAACTGATCGCTCAGATCGATCCGCAGGTGTTGATCGATGCGGTCAGCAAGGCCGGTTACACCGCCAGCGTCTGGCAAGCCGAGCAATCCACCGATAACGATCAAGTGCAGCGTCTGCGCCGTGAGCGCTGGAGCCTGCTGCTGGCAATCGTGCTGGCCTTGCCACTGGTGCTGCCAATGCTGGTGCAGCCGTTCGGCCTGCGCTGGATGCTCCCGGCCTGGGTGCAGTTTGCGTTGGCGACCCCAGTGCAATTCATCTTCGGTGCACGCTTTTATGTCGCCGCCTGGAAGGCCGTTCGCGCGGGCGCCGGCAACATGGACCTGCTGGTGGCCCTGGGCACCAGCGCCGGTTATGGCTTGAGCATTTACCTGTGGGCCACCGCCAGCGCCGGCAGCATGCCGCATCTTTATTTCGAAGCTTCGGCGGTGGTGATTGCGCTGGTGTTGCTCGGCAAATACCTCGAAAGCCGCGCCAAACGCCAGACCGCCAGCGCCATTCGCGCCCTTGAAGCCTTGCGTCCTGAACGGGCGATTCAAGTGATCGACGGCCGTGAACAGGACGTCGCCATCAGCGCGTTGCGCCTCGGTGACCTGGTGCTGGTCAAACCCGGCGAACGTTTCCCGGTGGACGGTGAAGTGATTGAAGGCCAGAGCCATGCTGACGAAGCGCTGATCAGCGGTGAAAGCCTGCCGGTACCCAAACATCCCGGCGACAAAGTCACTGGCGGCGCAATCAACGGCGAAGGCCGGCTGCTGGTTCGGACTCAAGCGCTTGGCGCAGAAACCGTGTTGGCGCGAATCATCCGTCTGGTCGAAGACGCCCAGGCCGGCAAGGCACCGATTCAAAAGCTGGTGGATAAAGTCAGTCAGGTGTTCGTCCCCGTCGTGCTGCTTTTAGCGCTGGCAACCTTGATCGGCTGGTGGCTGTACGGCGCACCGCTGGAAACCGCGGTGATCAACGCGGTCGCGGTGCTGGTGATCGCCTGCCCTTGTGCCCTCGGCCTCGCCACACCGACCGCGATCATGGCCGGCACCGGTGTGGCCGCGCGCCACGGCATTCTGATCAAGGACGCCGAAGCGCTGGAGCGCGCCCATGAAGTCAGCGTGGTGGTGTTCGACAAGACCGGCACACTGACGTCCGGCACGCCGCGCATCGCTCACTTGCGTGCCGTCGACGGCAACGAAGCAACCCTGCTGCAACAGGCCGGCGCCCTGCAACGTGGCAGCGAGCACCCGCTGGCCAAAGCCGTGCTCGACGCCTGCGCCGAGCGTGACTTGCCGGTGGCCGATGTCAGCGCCAGCCAGTCACTGACCGGTCGCGGCATTGCCGGCACGCTGGACGGTCGCCAATTGGCGCTGGGTAATCGCCGTCTGCTGGAAGAAAGCGGCTTGAGCGCCGGTCTCTTGAGCGACTCCGCCAACGCCTGGGAAGCCGAGGGTCGAACCTTGTCATGGCTGATCGAGCAAAGCCCCAAGCCGCGGGTGCTCGGCCTGTTCGCCTTTGGCGACACCCTCAAGCCTGGTGCGCTGCAAGCGATTGAGGAATTGAACACGCAACGCATCGGCAGTCACCTGCTGACGGGTGACAACCGTGGCAGCGCCCGAGTGGTTGCACAAGCACTGGGCATCAGTAACGTTCACGCCGAAGTGCTGCCGGCCGAAAAAGCCTCAACCGTCACTGAGCTGAAAAAAACCGGCGTCGTGGCGATGGTCGGCGACGGCATCAACGACGCTCCGGCGCTGGCAGCGGCGGATATCGGCATCGCCATGGGCGGCGGCACCGACGTGGCGATGCACGCAGCCGGGATCACCTTGATGCGCGGCGATCCTCGCCTGGTACCAGCAGCGCTGGAGATCAGCCGCAAGACCTACGCGAAGATCCGCCAGAACCTGTTCTGGGCCTTCGTCTACAACCTGATCGGCATTCCGCTGGCAGCCTTCGGCTTGCTCAACCCGGTGATCGCCGGTGCGGCGATGGCCTTGTCCAGCGTCAGCGTGGTAAGCAATGCTTTACTGCTCAAGACCTGGAAACCGAAAGACCTGGAGGACGTTGAATGAACATCGGTCAAGCGGCCAGACACAGCGGCCTTAGCGCCAAGATGATTCGCTATTACGAGTCGATCGGCCTGCTCAAGGCAGCGCATCGTACCGACAGCGGCTACCGCATCTATGGCGACGACGACCTGCACAGCCTGGCGTTCATCAAGCGTTCACGCGATCTCGGGTTTTCCCTGGAAGAGGTCGGCAAACTGCTGACCCTCTGGCAGGATCGCCAACGAGCCAGCGCCGACGTCAAGGCACTGGCCCGCCAGCACATCGACGAGCTGAACCAGAAAATCCGCGAACTCGGCCAGTTGCGCGACACCCTGCAGGATCTGGTGGAACATTGTCAGGGCGACCACCGCCCGGACTGCCCGATTCTCAAGGAACTGGCGTCGGGCTGCTGCGCCGAGCCCGCTCGCCCCTGATCGCCAACACCCTCAGTACCAGCAAGGTGCTGAGGGGGATCCCGTGAAACAGCAGCACCACCGCGCCGGGTGCCCACACGTTGTAGAACGGCGCGGCGATCAACATGCCGACGCCGAACCCGGTCATTTGCAGCAAGGTCAGAACGCTGAAAATCGGCAGGCGCAGGCTGTCCGGTTCACGCTGCAAGCGCGACATCAGCCCGACCTCGGAAAAGCCATCCCCCAGGCCCGCCGGCAATGCAAACAGCAGCAAGCCATAGAGGCTCTGTTGCTGGAACATCAGGATGAAGCCGCTGGACATCAACAACACACCGAAAAAGAACCGCCGCTCCAGGTTTGAGTTTTCTGCCCCTGGCAAACGGCTGGCAATCCGCGCGCCGATGAGCTTGCCACACGCCCACACCGCCAGCATCAAGCCCAGCGTGGTGCTGGCCGACTCGGGTGTCAGCAGTTTGGAAATAATCGGGAAACCCACATTGTGCGCGGCACTGCCGAGGGTGTCGGCCATCGCCAACGCGAGCATCGCAGCGATGACCGGCGAGCTGCACAAGCCTTGGCGTAGCGCGCTCCATTCATCCCGTTTGTGGGTTGGCTCGGCATTCGGTGCCGGTTTGGAGAACCGTAACGGCACAATGAATAGTGCCGCCAACAGATAAGTGACGACGTTCAGTGCAAACACCGTTTCGAAGCCGAAACCAGCCACCAACAGCCCCGACACCAGACTCCCGCCAACCATCGCTGCGGACGAAGCTGAAGTGATCCAGGCATTGGTCTTGAGCAGTTGCTCCCCGGTGATCATGTGCGGCAATTGACTGTTGAGGCCGATGGCAAACATCGAGTTACCGAGCCCCAGACCGAAAGCGATCACCGGTAATAACAGCACTTGCTGCGACACCGGTAATACCAGCAACAGGCCTAACAGCCCGGCACGCAGCAGGTCGAAGGCTATCAACGGTAAGCGTCCGCCCCAACGACGATAAAACGTCGTGCCGATCAAACTGGCAAAAACCCCACCGGCCACGCGGCTGGCGAGAAAGATCCCGACGCTCATGGCGCTGTTGCCGAGCATATAAACGTAAGTGGCCAGCGCCACCATATTGAGAAACGCACCGAAGTCCGAGACCAGTCGCGCAGCAATGACCAGTTGGGCGTTGCGGGTGGACTGGTGGGGCGTGGGATCGGTGTTCACAATCATCCTTGAGTGGGTAGCGTTCTGCCTCGGGCTTCCTTCAAGGTCAATTAAAGCACCGCATGGCGGCGATCACACTGACGACAGCGACTGTCCGATCATCGAACACTTATTGCCGTCTTGCGCGACTTGCCGCTCAGCTTCAATTGACCAAATTAACCAGCTGGTACAATTTATCTCCACAGGCGGGTCACCTTTGACCCACGCCCACAATAACAATGGAGAACGCCCTGATGTCCCCTATCGTTCTGGTGCTCAACGGCCCGAACCTGAACCTGCTCGGCAGCCGTGAGCCGGCGACGTATGGCCACGAAACCCTGGCCGACATCTCGGCCTTGTGCGGTCGCGCTGGCGAAGAATTCGGCCTGGCGGTGGAGTTTCGCCAGACCAACCACGAGGGCGAATTGCTCGACTGGATTCACTCGGCACGCGGTCGTTGTGCCGGAATCGTGATCAACCCGGCGGCCTGGACGCACACTTCGGTAGCGATCCGTGACGCGCTGATCGCCAGCGAGTTACCGGTGATCGAAGTACACCTGTCCAATGTGCATGCTCGCGAACCGTTCCGTCACCACTCGTTTGTGTCGGCCATAGCCACCGCTGTCCTCTGCGGTTTCGGCAGCCACGGCTATCGCCTGGCGCTGGAGCATTTCAGTCAACGCTTGAAGGGATAAGTCACATGTCGCAGAACAACACGGTACTCGCAGGACTCATCGGCGCCGGTATCCAGGCGTCTCGAACCCCCGCGCTGCATGAGCGCGAAGGTGATGCCCAAGGCCTGCGCTACCTTTATCGGTTGATTGACCTCGATCAGTTGAAACTCGACAGCGGCGCCCTCCCCGACCTGCTGATGTCAGCGGAACGGATGAACTTTACCGGTCTGAACATCACCTTTCCGTGCAAGCAGGCGATCATCCCGCTGCTCGACGAACTCTCGCCTGAAGCCCGAGGCATTGGTGCCGTCAACACCGTGGTGCTCAAGGACGGAAAACGCATTGGGCACAACACCGACTGCCTCGGTTTCGCCGAAGGTTTTCGCCGTGGCTTGAAGGATGCTGCCCGCGAGTGCGTCGTCCAAATGGGCGCTGGTGGTGCGGGGGCTGCGGTGGCCCACGCGCTGTTGAGCGAAGGCGTGCAGCAATTGAGTATTTTCGACGTGGACGTCAGCCGCGCGCAAAGCCTTGCGAATAATCTCAATCAGCATTTCGGCAGCGGCCGGGCCTGTGCCGGCAGCGATCTGCCGAGTGCGTTGGCGCAGGCCGATGGTCTGGTGAACACCACGCCGATGGGCATGGCCAAACTGCCCGGCATGCCAGTGCCGGTGGAGTTGCTACGGGCTGAATTGTGGGTCGCAGAGATCGTTTACTTTCCACTGGAAACTGAACTGCTGCGCAACGCCCGTGCCTTGGGTTGCCGTACTCTGGATGGCGGCAACATGGCGGTGTTTCAAGCAGTAAAGGCCTTTGAGTTGTTCAGCGGCGTGGCGCCGGATGCACAGCGAATGCTCGCGCATTTTCAAAGCATGAATGGTTAACGACCACGGTCTTCTTGATGTTCGTTCCCACGCATGGGAACGATCATCAATCTGCTGGCTTGAGCTTCAGGCCTGCAAATAACGCAGTACTGACTCGCAGATCATCTGGCGATGACGTTGCTTGATCGCTTCATCCGGCAAGTCGATCTGGAAAATCTCACCAAAGGTATGACGGTTCGACACGCGGTAAAAACAGAACGAACTGATCAGTAAATGCACGTCCAGCGGATCCAGCCCGCTACGGAATACACCCTCTTCGGCACCGCGACGCAGAATCACGCCCAGTGAATCGAGGATCGTATTGTTCATCGCCTTGATCGCTTCGGACTGCTTCACGTACTCGGCGTTGTGGATGTTCTCGATGCTGACGATGCGCACAAAATCGACGTTGCGGTCATGGTGATCGAAGGTGAATTCCACCAAACGCCGGATCGCCTCACGCGGTTCCAGCTCAGCCAGGTGCAAGCGGCTTTCAGTGCTGCGGATATCGCCGTAAAGCTTCTCCAGCACTTCGACGTAGAGCTGCTCCTTACTTCCGAAGTAGTAATAGATCATCCGTTTCGAGGTGTGGATGCGTTCGGCGATAGCATCGACACGAGCACCGGACAGACCCTGCTGAACGAACTCGACAATGGCTTCTTGAAGAATGTTCTCGCGGGTCTTTTCCGGGTTGTTCTTGCGACTCTTGCGCGGCTCGATCAAGGTTTCGTCGGGCGCGACGGTGAGTTCTGTGGTCATTCTCATTCCGGGCTCATGGCCTTCACTGCACAGCTGGCGATTATGGGCCGCACGCTGCAGTGAAGGAAGCTTCGCCACGACCGTTTACCCCTGCGTTTACCAATTTCCTACAACTTGGCGTGACGCACACCCCCGCTGCGTGATTTCGCCATCGCCGCCAGGCGCACCGCGACGTTGGCCGCACCATATCCGGCATAGCCGTTTTTGCGCTGGATGATTTCGAAGAAGAAGCGCCCTTCAAAGGGCTCGGTGTACACATGAAACAGCTCACCGCCCTGAGCGTCGCGGTCATACAGCACGTTGTAATAGGCAAGTTTGCTGAGGAACTCGTCATCGAAATCAAAGCGTGCAGCGAGGTCATCGTAATAATTGAGCGGGATGTCCAGCAGCGGTACGCCGGCCTCTTTGGCGCGACTGACTTCAGCGAACATATCGTCGCAGTCAAAGGCAATGTGATGCACGCCGGAGCCACGATAACTGGACAAGGCGTGAGAGATAGCGGTGTTGCGGTTCTCGGAAATGTTCAGCGGTAAACGGATCGAACTGCATCGGCTGCGCAGCGCGCGGCTTTTCACCAGGCCGTAAGGGTCAGGCAACACCACTTCATCGTCGGCTTCGAAATCCAGCAGGCTCTTGTAGAACAGCACCCAACTGTCGAGGCTGTCCGCTGGCAGCGCCATCGCCATGTGGTCGATCCTTTTCAGTCCACCAGCGGTGGCTGCCGTCGGATGCAGCCGGAAGTCGGTGCCGTAGACATCGGCGTGTTCATCCACCAGATAAATCAGGCTGCCATCCGGCGCACGCACCGCTGCCAGTTCCAGCTCATTGGGGCCGACCAGCCCGCGATAGGGTTGCCCTTTGTACGCCACCGCCCGGGCCAGCGCACTGGCGCTGTCCTTGACCCGCACTGCGGTCGCGCACAATGACGGCCCGTGCGCTTCGAAAAAGCTGTGGGCAAACGAATAGGGTTCAGAGTTGAGAATCAGATTGATATCGCCCTGGCGCAGCAGCGTGACGTTCTTGGAGCGGTGTTCACCGGCCTTGACGAAACCCAGTCGCTCCAGCCAATGCGAGAGTTTGGCACCAAGGCTTTCGTCCACCGCGAACTCGAGAAACTCGATGCCGTCGTACTCACTGGCCGGCGGCGTGGCGAACAAAATGTCGAGGTTCGGTGTGGGCGTCGCTTGTTGCTGCAAACGCGCTCGGGTCTTCTCTTCCAGATACAGCAAGGAGCGCAGACCATCGGCGGCATTGGCGCGTGGTGGCGCGGCGCGGAATCCGTCGTTGAAAACTTCCAGTGACAGCGGCCCGGTGTAACCACTCTGGATTATCGGCGCGAGAAAACCCGGCAAGTCGAATTCGCCTTGTCCGGGGAAGCAACGAAAATGTCGGCTCCACTCCAGCACGTCCATCGCCAGGATCGGCGCGTCGGCCATTTGCACAAAGAAAATCTTCTCGCCGGGAATATCCGCGATAGCCCGTGGATCACCCTTGAGCGACAAGGTATGAAAGCTGTCCAGCAACACGCCGAGATTCGGATGATCTGCCTGGCGGACGATGTTCCAGACCTGTTGATACGTGTTCACATGCCGGCCCCAGGCCAGCGCTTCATAACCGATCCGCAAGCCACGAGCCCCGGCGCGCTCGGCCAGCAGTCGCAGGTCGTCAATCAGAATCTGCTCATCGCCAACGCTGTCGGCTGAGGCGTTGCTGCACACCAGCACCAGGTCGGTGCCCAGTTCCTGCATCAGGTCGAACTTGCGCTCGGCGCGCTCAAGGTTGCGCGGCAAGCGGTCGCGACGGCAGCCTTCGAAATCACGAAAGGGCTGAAACAGGGTGATGGCGATGCCCAGGTCAGCGCACATCTGTTTGATTTCACGCGGGCTGCCGTCGTAGTACAGCAAGTCATTCTCGAAAATTTCCACCCCATCGAAACCCGCGGCGGCAATGGCTTCGAGTTTTTCCGGCAGGGTACCGCTCAAGGAAACGGTGGCAATGGAACGCTGCATGTTTCGACTCCCGGTGGGATGGGTTGATCTTGTTAGAGGCACGACACCGCTTTTTGTAGCAGCTGGCGCAGCCTGCGTTCGGCTGCTACAAGGGATCGCGTTTAACTTGGGACAAATTATTGGCTGCATGAATGATCCGGGCAATTCAAAGTGTACCAACCGGTTAGTTTACTGTGCGATTATCGAACACAATGGCGGTTGGCGAATTGACGATTTTTCGCTCACTGCGCACCATCGGCAGCACATCGATTCCGGTCATGAACCACCGGTCGAAGTGACCAACGACCCAGAACACACCATAAAAAATTCAAAAATCGGGTACACGCTCATGCTTGCATTCAACGCCTTGCTCCGTTGCTCTCTCCTTCACTCCCCGTGCCTGGCGCCCAACCGCCAACCGCCTTCGAACCTTTCTGGCGCCTGCGACCGAACCCGGCCCGCATGCTGAACACGCGCTTTGGTTGCCTCAGCCAACACTGAGCCAACACAAACACTCAGCCGATCAATCATTGTTTTCACCCTGCGCATCTGCGCACCCCGACGATTGATCACGCGCCCATGAAGTCCCGACGAGCCTTGCTTGTCAGTCATTGAACGGATGGCACAGATGATTCCTTCTCAGAGCTCTCACACAGAAAGCGCCCGCACGGCCTCAAGCCTGGGCGTCGCGACCGGCGGCATCGGCGACAAAATCCGTGGCGCCATGGCGGTCGGCAAAACCCGTTGGGGCATGCTGGCGCTGGTATTTTTCGCCACCACCCTGAACTACATCGACCGCGCCGCACTGGGCGTCATGCAGCCGATCCTGGCCAAGGAAATGAGCTGGACGGCGATGGATTACGCCAACATCAACTTCTGGTTCCAGGTCGGTTACGCCGTCGGCTTCGTGCTGCAAGGCCGGCTGATCGACCGGGTCGGCGTGAAGCGCGTGTTCTTCTTCGCCGTGCTGCTCTGGAGCCTGGCGACCGGCGCCCATGGCCTGGCGACCTCGGCCCTGGGCTTTATGGTCTGCCGCTTTATTCTCGGGCTGACCGAAGCCGCCAACTACCCGGCCTGCGTGAAGACCACCCGGCTGTGGTTCCCTGCCGGTGAGCGCGCCGTGGCCACTGGCATCTTCAATGCCGGGACCAACGTCGGCGCGATGTTCACGCCGATGCTGCTGCCGCTGATCCTCCATGTCTGGGGCTGGCAAGCCGCGTTCCTGTGCATGTCGGCACTGGGCGGGATCTGGCTGGTGTTCTGGGGCTTGAAGTACTTCAACCCGGAAGATCACCCTTCGGTGAAGCAATCGGAACTGGACTACATCCAGAACGAAGCCGAACCGGAGCAAACCCGCGTACCGTTCTCGCGGATCCTGCGGATGCGTGGCACCTGGGCCTTCGCCCTCGCCTACTCGATGACCGCGCCGGTGTTCTGGTTCTACCTGTACTGGCTGCCGCCGTTCCTCAACCAGCAATACAACCTGGGCATCAACGTGACCCAAATGGGTATTCCGCTGATCATCATCTATATGACGGCCGACTTCGGCAGTGTCGGCGGTGGCATTCTGTCCTCGTTCCTGATCGGCCGTGGGGTCAACCCGATCAAGGCCCGGTTGATGTCGATGCTGCTGTTCGCCTGCTGCATCATCGGCGTGATCATGGCCGCCGGCTCCAGCAACCTGTGGGTCGCAGTGTTTGCCATCTCGCTGGCCATCGGCGCGCACCAGGCCTGGACTGCGAACATCTGGAGCCTGGTGATGGACTACACGCCCAAGCACATGATGAGCACGGTGTTCGGTTTCGGCGGCATGTGCGCCGCCATTGGCGGGATGTTCATGACCCAGTTGGTCGGGCACATCCTGACCATCACCAATAACAACTACACCGTGCTGTTCACCATGATTCCGGCGATGTACTTCATTGCGCTGATCTGGCTGTACTTCATGGCACCGCGCAAGATTCCGAACCTCGAAGACTGACGCTTCCTCTTTCGCAGGCCTGGTTTCAGGCCTGCGTTTTTTTGTTCGCACGGCTGCCGATTTCGTCCCTCTTTTTTCCGTCCACGGAGCTCATACCATGTCTCTGGGTAACCTGAGCATCGCCAAACGTGCGCTGATCAGCTTCGGCCTAATCGCCCTGCTGGTGTTGTTGCAAGGACTGTTTGCCCTCAAGCAGGTGGCCGAAGTACGCGCCACCGGCCAGCACACCGAAAACGTCTCCCTGCCCAGCACACGCTACCTGGGGGAAATCCGCGACTACATTCTGAGCATTCGCGTGCTCAGCCTGCGCATGGCGCTCAACCGCGAACCCAAAGTACTCGATGCCACTATCGCTCGCCTGCACCAGGTGGAAGGCTGGCTTGAGCAAACGCTGACCAGGTTCGCGCCCCTGGTCGACGACTACAACCGCGTGCAGTACGAAACCTTTGTCAGCACTGTAAAGAGCTACCGACAGGCGCTGGATCAATACGAAGAATTGTCCCGGCAAAACCGCAGCGAGGACATGAGCGCGCTGCTCAACGGAAAAATCCAGGATTACTCGACCCAGACCGGCGATCAATTCACCGAACTGATGAACCTCACCGCCAGCGAAGTCAGTCAATCGGCCAGCCATGCCGACGGGCTTTACGCCCAGGTAAAAATGACCGTGATCGGCGCACTGATCGCTGTTGCCCTGCTGACC
Organism: Pseudomonas sp. FW306-02-D09B; assembly: GCF_058782685.1. Taxonomy (NCBI): domain Bacteria; kingdom Pseudomonadati; phylum Pseudomonadota; class Gammaproteobacteria; order Pseudomonadales; family Pseudomonadaceae; genus Pseudomonas; species Pseudomonas sp. FW306-02-D09B. The sequence goes on along the minus strand of NZ_JBYSXY010000013.1, from coordinate 178,444 downwards.
TCATGCTTGGCCTGGCTGCTGATCCGCAGCATCGTCATGCCCATCCGTCAGGCTGTGCGTGTGGCCGAGCAGGTCGCTGACGGTGACCTGAGTGCACCGATCCAGAGCCAGGGGCCCGATGAAACCGCCCGTTTGCTCAGGGCCCTGGCCAGCATGCAAAACAGCCTGCGCGACACCCTGCAGTTGATCAGCGATACGTCGAACCAACTGAACGGTGCGGCGCAGCAGATGAGCCAGAACACCGGGCTGGACTCCAATCGCTTGCAACAGCAGCACAACGAAATCGAGCAGGCCGCCACGGCGGTCAATGAAATGACCGTCGCCGTCGAAGAAGTGGCACGCAACGCGGTCTCGACCTCAGACACCACGCGCCAGTCGACGATAGAGGCCACTCAGGGTCAGGCGCGAGTGATCGAGACGCTCGATTCGATCCAGGCCATGAGTGCCGAAGTCGGCACCGCGCTGCAACAGGTTCAGACCCTGGCCGAACAATCTCGGGAAATCGGCAAAGTACTGGATGTCATCCGCGCCATTGCCGAACAAACCAACCTGCTGGCCCTCAACGCCGCCATCGAGGCCGCAAGAGCCGGGGAAGCCGGGCGTGGTTTTGCCGTGGTTGCCGATGAAGTGCGAGCCCTGGCCCATCGCACCCAGCAGTCGACCCGGGAAATCGAGCAGATGATCGCCCGGGTTCAGGGCGACACCGACAGTGTGGTGCTGTCGATGCACGGCAACAGCCAGCGCGTGGCCCAGACCTTGTCGATCGCCGAACAGGCCGGCGTGGCCCTGACGCAAATCACCTGCGCCATGGAGCAGATCCACGAGCGCAACCTGGTGATCGCCAGCGCCTCGGAAGAACAGGCACAAGTGGCCCGGGAGGTCGATCGCAACCTGCTGAACATCCGCGACCTGTCGCTGGCAAGCGCCGATGCGTCGACCCAGACCAGCGCCACCAGTCGGGAGTTGTCGCAACTGGCGGCCGGTTTGCAGAACCTGGTCGTGCGTTTCAGGTTTTGAGCGCAATCAGCTTCTGCGCTGCTGCCACGCCGCCGCCAGACCGCTGAGGCAAATGATCGTGATGCCGATGACCGTGGTCAGGCTCGGCGTGTGGGAAAACAGCAACCAGCCGAGCAGTCCGGCAAACACGATCTGACAGTAACCAAAGGGTGCCAGCAGTGCTGGTGCGGCATGCCGGAATGCCTGAGTCAGCAACAGATGCGCGGTCATCCCGCAGCTACCCAGCGCCAGCATCAACAGACCGTGGGTAAAGCTCGGCACTTGCCAGAACATCGGCACCAGCGCGCTCATGACCAGGGTGTTGCACAAACCGGCAAAGAAGTTGCTGGTGGTCGGGCTGTCGACCTCGCTGAGCTTGCGCGTCAATAGTTGATAGAAGCAGAAAAACAACGCCGAGCAGAACGGCAGCAACACCGCCGGTGTGAACAAATCACCGCCCGGATGGACGATGATCAACACGCCGATAAACCCGCAAATCACCGCCAGCCATTGTCCGCGCGTCACCCGCTCACCGAGCAATGGCACCGACAACGCAGTCACCAGCACCGGTGCAAGAAAGTTGACCGCCGTGGCTTCCGCCAAAGGAATGAACAACAAGCCCGTAGTGAACAACAGGCTGGTCCCGAGCAAGCACAGTGCCCGCAGCAATTGCAGCAACGGGCGCTTGGTGCGCAGGACACGCAAGCCCGATTGCGGCAGAAAAATCCCGGCCATCAGCAACGTGTGAACCAGATACCGCGCCCACACCACCATGATCACCGGATAGAAACCCGACAGGTATTTGGACAAAGCGTCGTGAGTGGAAAACAGGAAGGTCGCAACAACGATCAGCAGGATGCCTTTGAAGGGTTGATTGATACCGGAAAGCGGAGTGCTCGATACAGTCATGGGAAATCCCGAAAGTTGAAGGACCTGAAAAGCATCGCGGGCAAGCCTTGCTCCTACAGGTCAGCGAAAACCTGTAGGAGCAAAGCTTGCCCGCGAAGGTGCGCAGCACCGGTCAAACAAGCGCCAACAACGCACGCGTCTTGTCCAACGCCATTTGCGCCCGCTGCAAGGCACTCACGCCCTGCCGTTGCAACTGCACGGTCGGCACTTCCAGGCTCAATGGCAGATTAACCGGCAAACACCTCAATAACCCAAGCAGGTCGCAATCCCCTTCGCCAGGGAAACGCCGCTCGTTGCGTGCCTGACGCAAAATCTCCTGCATGTCTGCAGGCCTGGGTCCTGCCACATCGCACAGCTGTGCATAACGCAGGCGTGACGGCGCGACCCTGGCCAGATCTTCCAGACGTGAGGCCGAGCGGTCGAAATGGAACGCATCCACCAACACGCCACCGTATTCGTGATCAGCGTTTTCAACAATGCGCACGGCCTGCTCAAGGTTGCGCGCATCGGTCCAGGGCATGAACTCCAGATGAGTGTGCAAACCGTAACCCGCCGCCAGATCGCAGAGAGCCGCAAAATTCTCGGTGAGCCGCTGCTCGTCAGGATCATTACCGGCGACCAGTAATTCACTGGCACCGAGCTCTGCGCCGGCCGCCAGGACCGCCTCGAAACCCGCCACCCGGGTTTCGGCTTTCAGTCGCAGAATTTCGACATCCAGCACTTGAATGCCGGTGTCACGCAGCCGCGCCCGCGTCTGTTGCCACAACGGTGCATCGGCCATCAGCGGGAAATGATGCTCCTCGGGGGTGGCCGGGACCAGTCGCAGCCCAACATGGCTATACCCGGCACGCGCCGCCACCTCGACCATCTCCGGCGGCGACAATTCAAGAACGGTCAGGCTGGCCAGGGAGAAAATACGCTCGCTCATGCTCATTCCTCGATCCGTGCCGGAACACAGGCGCGACCGCTGGCAGCGGCCTCGCGTATGGCATCGATCAGCGCCAGCGTTCGGGCCGCGTCAGCGACACTTACCAGCGGCTTCGCCTCACCTCGGGCCACCTTCACGAAATGCTGCAATTGCAGGCGCAGTGCTTCATCCGCGTTGAAACCTTCCTGAACGGTCTGCAAGGGTTGATGCCAACCGGCGTCCGCTTCGGCGTAATGCCAGCGCTTGAGTTGCGGAATACTCAGTGCGCCAGCGGTCCCGGCCAGCAGGTAGCACGGTTGGTCGGCCTGGCGTGGGTAAACCGGGTTTTCTCCCGAGTCCAGCTCCCAGCTCCAGGGCGCCGCCACCGCGTCGGAGCCGGTCAGACTGCCCAGCGCACCGTTGTCGAATTGCAGCAGTACCGCCGCGCAATCTTCATTGGCAAACCTGCGCACCGCATTGCTGGTGATGGCCTGTACCTGATGCACTTCTCCGCACAAGTGGCGTAGCAGATCGAGGTCGTGAATCAGGTTGGTCAGCAACATTCCGGCACCGGCCTCGCGGCGCCAGGGAGTCTCGAAATAGCTGTCGGGTTTGCGCACCTGCCAGAGCGCGGTGACCATCGTCAGTTGCCCCAGTGCCCCGCTGCGCACCAGCTCATGGGCGCGGGCGATCAGCGGATTATGCCGACGATGATGACCGACCAGAACCGGCACGCCAGTGGCTGTCGACGCGGCCACCAGTGTGCGCACTTCATCCAGGTGGACGCCCACCGGTTTCTCCAGCAGCACCGGCACGCCAGCGGCCAGGCAATCGAGCGCCGTACTCACGTGCAGGTTGTTCGGGTTGGCAACGATAACGGCGTCAGGCTTGAGCTGCTCCAGCAGTGCCCGGTGATCGGTGAAATACGGCACGCCCCACTCGGCCGCGATCCCGACGGCTTGCGGACCAGGATCGGCCACTGCGCACAAGGTCGCCTCATTCAGGGTCTTGAGATGCTGGTAATGCTGCTGGCCCATGTTGCCGGCGCCAATCAGCGCAATGCGAAGTGGCGAACTCACAGTGCAATCCTCTTGTGATTATTGTCAGGACATCGAATTCCAATAATCTAGAACTCAATTCCAATTTCTCACACAAGGAAACGCCAATAGTGTTCGAACAGCGCACAGCTTCCGTATCCGTAGGAGCAAAGCTTGCTCGCGATAAACGATGACGCAGTCTTCCTGAAGCACCGCAGTGTCTGCATCGCAAGCAAGCTTTGCTCCTACAGGGGGGATAGGGGGCTATGGCGATCAGTTGAACAGCTCCGAGGCCTGACTCGCCGCCGACAACTCCTGAGCAAATTGCAGCAACAACGGCGCCAGTTCATGCAGTCGTGACTCGGGCAACCGCGCACTCGGCCCGGCGACACTGAGCACGCCTACCACCCGCCCATCCACCGGATGGCGCACCACTGCGGCGATTGCCGAGGTGCCGACCGCCGAGCTCTCCTGAACCCAGGCATAGCCATGTTCGCGGGCCAGGCGCAGGCGCTCGAGCAGTTCGATGTTGGAGCGCGGTGCATTCGGTCCCAACTCCAGCGGCCTATCCGCCGCTTGCCGTTCCACCAGTGACAAAGCCTCGGCATCACTGAGGCTCGCCAGCCACGCGTGCCCTGACGCGGTGTAGAACAACGGCGCATCGCGGCCCATGTCCGGGTCATAGCGCAAACCGGAACGCGCGCCCTGAGACTTGGCGATCCAGGTCTGACGCTCGCCCTCGATCACGCCCAATCGCACCAGCTCGCCGGTTTCCTGGGCCAGCCGATCAAGCACCGGCTGGACGATATCGGCACCGCTGCTCGACAGGTAACGAAAACCCATGGCAACCAGTTTGGTCGACAGGTGATAACGCAAGTTGTCCGGATTCTGCCGCACGTAACCCAGGCGGATCAGCTCAGCGAGCAAGCGGTGCGTCGCACTTTTCGGGATCTCCAGTTGCTCGGCCAGTACCTGCATCGGCAGGCCTCGCGGATCACTGGTAAGACTTTCCAGAACACTGAAGACACGTTCGATTTGACTGCCGGCCATGGTGCGATTCCAGACGAAATTTGGCCGATTCTAGAAGACAACCGGGTGAATGCGAAATGTGGAACTGCAGTGTCCGATAACCGCCCGAAAATAGCGCTTTGCGCCGGGACGACCTTGTCGTTTCCAAACCGGCTCCGTATATTTTTTGGAATTAAATTCCAAAATAACAAGATCGCCGGAGTCAGCCAGCATGCCTGCCAAATCCACTTATCCCCACGCAGTCGACTGCGATGTGCTGATTGTCGGCTCCGGTGCGGCGGGTTTGTCCGCTGCCGTCGCCGCCGCCTGGCACGGGCTCAAGGTGATCGTTGTGGAAAAGGATCCGGTGTTCGGCGGCGCCACGGCCTGGTCCGGTGGCTGGGCGTGGGTGCCGTGCAATCCGCTGGCCCGCCGCGCCGGCATCATTGAAGACGTCGACCTGCCGCGCACCTACCTCAAGCACGAACTCGGCGAACGCTACGAACCGGCGCTGATCGACGCTTTCCTCGAAGCCGGCCCGCGCATGGTCGCGTTCTTTGAGGAGCACACCTCGCTGCAATTTGCCGACGGCAACGGCATCGCCGATATTCACGGCGACACACCGGGTGCCGGGACCGGTGGGCGTTCGGTGATCGCCGCGCCTTACGACGCTCGCAAGGTCGGCACGTTGCTCAAGCGGCTGCGAACAACGATGCGTGAAACCTCGTTCATGGGCATGCCGATCATGGCCGGTGCCGACCTGTCGGCGTTCCTCAATCTGACCCGCTCTTGGTCCGCGTTCTGGCACGTGACCCGGCGTTTCAGCCGACACCTGCTCGACCTCGCGTTACACGGTCGCGCGATGCAACTGGTCAATGGCGTGGCACTGGTGGCGCGTTTGGCAAAATCGGCTGAAGACCTCGGCGTTCTGCTCTGGGAGTCAGCGCCTGTCACCGAGCTGCTGCGTGACGGCAACCGGGTCAGCGGCGCGGTTATCCACAGCGCCAAAGGCGCGATCCAGATCCGCGCACACCAAGCCGTGGTGCTGGCGGCCGGTGGTTTTCCCAACGACATCGAACGGCGCAAGACCCTGTTCCCACGCACGCCCACAGGCGTTGAGCATCTGGCGCTGCCGCCTCTCGGTGCCTCGGGCGACGGCCTGCGGCTGGGCGAAAGCGTTGGCGGCCAGATAAAGACCGACCTCGAATCACCGGTGGCCTGGGCACCGGTTTCTCAGGCGCCCTACAAGGACGGCAGCGTCGGTCACTTCCCGCACATCATCGAGCGTGGCAAACCGGGAATCATCGGTGTGCTGCGCAACGGCCAGCGCTTCGTCAACGAAGCCAACGGTTACTACGATTACGTCACGGCAATGGTCGCCGCCGCCCCGGTCGATGAAGAAGTTGCCTCCTGGCTGATTTGCAGCCATCACTTTCAACGTCGTTACGGCCTGGGAATTTCCCGCCCCTTCCCGTTACCCGTCACACCGTTCATTCGCAGCGGCTACTTGAAAACCGGCAACACAATTCAAGAACTGGCCGTGGCCTGTGGCATCGACGCCAGCGCGCTGGAAACCACCGTGTCGCACTACAACCACCATGCGCGAAAAGGTGAAGACCCGCAGTTCGGTCGTGGCTCCACACCTTACAACCGCAAGCAAGGTGATCCACTCCAGCAACCCAACCCCTGCGTCGCGCCGATCGACAAAGGCCCCTTCTACGCCGTCAAGGTTCAGCCTGGCTGCTTCGGCACATTCGCCGGGCTGAAGGTCAATCAACACGCGCAAGTACTCGACGGCGATGGGCAAGCCATCCACGGGCTCTACGCCGCGGGCACCGATATGGCCAGCATCATGGGCGGCCACTACCCTGCCGGCGGGATCAATCTTGGTCCGGCCTTGACCTTCGGCTACATCGCCGCGCGACATATCGCTGGCGTAACCGCGTACGAACGGGAGAGCACGCTGCCGCGCTCAACGACTACCGGCGAGGGAACCAAACAGCCAGCGTGATGCCTGAGACGTTCGCCGAAGCTGGTCTGCCGCCAGCGTTTTTGCAGGTGAATGCCATACTGCCTTTTAATCGGCATAGTCTGACCATCAACCTGGCGCCCATCCCAGCCACCAGCGACACTCATCACCACGCGTAAACAGAGGATTCCCACATGCTATGGAAAAAAGGCCGCCGCAGCGACAACGTGGTCGATGCACGCGGTGAGGATGCTGGCGGTGGTGGTGACGGCGGGATGCGCTTTGGCGGTGGCAAGGGACTGAGCCTGACGGCCATCGTGCTGATCGTCGGCATCGGCTGGATCACGGGCCAGGACCCGATGCAGATTCTCGGGCAGTTGGCCGGGCAGATGAACCAACAGTCAGCCCCGGCTACCACGCAAACCGTGCAAACCCGCAAGGCGCCGCCAGCCAATGATCAACAGGCCGAGTTTGTCGCGCGAATCCTCGGCGACACCGAAGACACCTGGGGCCAGATCTTCCAGCAAGCCGGTCGCCAATACACGGCGCCCAAGCTGCTGCTGTTCAGTGGCCGAGTGAATTCCGGCTGCGGTGGCGCCTCCTCGGCGACCGGTCCGTTCTACTGCCCGGCAGATCAACGGGTGTATCTGGACATGAGTTTCTTCAAGGAAATGTCTCAACGCTTCGGTGCCGCCGGCGATTTCGCCCAGGCTTACGTGATTGCTCACGAAGTCGGCCATCACGTGCAAACCTTGCTCGGTGTATCCGCCAAGATCCAGGCCGCACGTCAAAAAGGTCTGCGCATGGAAGGTGACGGCGGTCTGCTGGTGCGTCAGGAATTACAAGCCGATTGCCTGGCCGGTGTCTGGGCTAACAACGCGCAAAAACGCCTGAACTGGCTGGAGCCGGGTGACGTCGAAGAAGCCCTGAACGCCGCCAATGCCATTGGCGACGACCGTTTGCAGCAACAGGGTCAGGGCCGCGTGGTCCCGGATTCGTTTACCCATGGTACCTCGGCGCAACGGGTTCGCTGGTTCAAGACCGGCTTTGCCCAGGGCCAGGTCAGTCAATGCGACACCTTCGCGACGAAGAGCCTCTAAATGAGTACGCGCTGGCTGCTGGTATTCGCTCTGTTATTCGGCAGCGCCAACCTGCTGGCTGCCGAGCATGCGGTCAAGCTCATCAGCCCTGGTCGGCTGAACATGGGCGACTCCGAACTGGCAGTTGGCATAAGCCAGTCGTCACCGCAAATCCAGCGTGTACTGATCGTGATTCACGGGCGCTTGCGCAACGCCGAAACCTACCGCCAGAGCGCGGAAAGAGCCGCCGAGCAGGCCGGACAAAGCGCAACCACCCTGGTGATAGCGCCGCAATTTCTTAATGAAAGCGACATCGCACGCCATCAACTGCCCGACAGCCTGCTGCATTGGCGCGGTGATGACTGGATGGCCGGTGAGCCGTCCATCGGAGCGAATCCGCTGAGTTCTTATGCGGTGCTCGACAAGATTCTGGAGCGCCTGAGCGATCGCCAGCAGTTTCCAACCCTGAAAGAAGTCGTCATCGCCGGCCATTCCGGTGGCGCACAAGTGGTGCAACGTTATGCACTGCTCGGCCACGATCAGCCGGCACTGCAAGCGGCGGGCGTCAGCGTGCGCTACGTGATCGCCAACCCGTCTTCGTATGCGTATTTCGATGAGCAGCGGCCGGTGCCGTTCAATGCCGCGCGTTGCCCCGGTTTCAACGACTGGAAGTACGGGCTGCTGAAACTGCCGGACTACGCCAACGGGCAAACGCCGCAGCAACTGGAGCAAGGCTACGTCCAGCGCAACATCACCTATTTGCTCGGTCAGCGAGACACCAACCCGCATCATCCGGCACTCGACAGAAGCTGCGCTGCCGAGACGCAGGGCGCGTCTCGGCTGGTTCGTGGACATCGCTACTTTGACTACCTGCAGCAGCGCCATCCCGAAGGGTTGAATCAGCATCTGATCGAAGTGCCCGGCGTCGGGCATAACGGGGACAAGATGTTCACTTCGCCCGAGGGGCAGAAGGCCCTGTTTCAGTAGCGCCGAACAACTGTGGCAAGGGAGCTTGCTCCCGCGGGTCGGTCTGCGCTCGGGCAAAGCGACCCCGAAACTGGTCGCCGCGGATTATCAGGTACAACCCATTCGCCGGTTTACGACGGGAGCAAGCTCCCTCGCCACAACGGCACTCTCAAACCGACAACATCTGCCGCAACGCCACACAATCGCGCGCATGCCAGTCGGCCAATTCCGGCCATGGATTCTCCGGCATATTCACCAGCACCGTCCGTGCCCCCGCCGCGCGCCCGCAATCCAGGTCGAAGCGATAATCGCCGACCATCACCAGCTCGCTCGGCGCTACGTCCCAGGCTTTGGCCAGTTTCAGCAGGCCACCCGGATGCGGTTTGGGCGGTGCTTCATCACGACCCAATACATCCTCCACCGCAAAGCAGTCAGCCAGGCCAATCGCCTCAAGCGTGACATGGGCCAGCTCGCGCGCATTGCGGGTGAGAATGCCGAGTCGATAACCGCGCCCCGCCAGTTCACGCACCAGTTCCACCGCACCGGGAGCCGGTTTGGAGCCCAGGGCCAGGTCGCGTTCATGTTCCAGCAACCAGGCGTGTTTCGCTGCGGCTTCATCGGCCGGCAGCGCCGCAAGATGGGTGAGGATGTCGTGTTCAGCGGGAATCGCCAGCGCCTGGCGAATCGCCACGAAATCGTGCACGGCCACAGTCAGCGTGCCGTCCATGTCGAACACCCAATGCCGCACCTCGGAGAGACTCATGCCCAATCCTTGCGATGACGAATCAGCCCTTCCTGTGTCACCGACGCCACCAGCTTGCCGGCGCGGTTGAACACACTGCCGCGTGAGAAGCCGCGAGAATTGCCGGCCCAAGGGCTGTCCATGGCGTACAGCAACCAGTCATCGGCGCGCAGGTCGGCGTGGAACCACAAGGCGTGATCGAGACTGGCGACTTGCATGTCTTTCTGCCAGACCGACTTGCCGTGCGGCAACATCGAGGTGGTCAGCAAACCGAAATCGGAGGCATAGGCCAACAGGTATTTATGCAGCGCCGGTGAGTCGGCCAACGCACCGTCGGCGCGAAACCAGACGTACTTGATCGGGTCGGCCGGTTGCGGGTTGTACGGGTCTTTCTCCGTGACCGGGCGGACTTCGATCGGCTTGGGGCACAGCAGCTTTTCGCGCATGTGCTCGGGAATCAAATGCGCGCGTTGCTGAGTGATTTCCAGCTCCGACGGCAGGTTTTCCGGGCCGACCACTTGCGGCATTGCGGTCTGGTGTTCGAAGCCTTCCTCGTCGTACTGGAACGATGCGCTGCAGGTGAAGATCGGGTTGCCCTTCTGGATCGCCGTCACGCGGCGAGTGCTGAAGCTGCCGCCATCGCGCACCCGATCCACCTGATAGACAACCGGCATCCCCGCATCGCCCGGACGCAGGAAATAACCGTGCATCGAATGCACATGGCGCGCGTCTTCGACCGTCTGGCTGGCCGCGGAAAGGGACTGGCCCAATACCTGGCCGCCGAACAGCTGACGGAAACCCAGGTCCTGGCTGCGACCGCGAAACAGGTTTTCTTCGATCGGTTCCAGGGTCAGCAAGTCGACCAGATCATCCAACACATGGCTCATTCAGACTCTCCTCACACAGAGCAATGCCGCGCAGTCTTGGCTGCGGCGGTCGATTCAGATAGTGGCCAGGGCCAACCATGAGCCCATTGTAAACATCCCCGCCAGCTTATCCATGCAAGGTTTCCAACCATTGTTCGCGGGTAATGCGGTACAGCACATGGCGGCGTAGCGGATGATCGACCGCCAGTTTGGGATGCTCGAAATCCGCCGCAGGGTCGTGATGCATGCCAATGGCTTGCATGACTTTCTGCGAAGGCAAGTTGGCTTCGGTGGTAAACGCCACGATTTCGTCCAGCGCCAAACGGTCAAAGCCGCAACGCAGAGCGGTCCAGGCCGCTTCACTGGCGTAACCCAGCCCCCAATGCTCACGGGCCAGACGCCAGCCGATTTCGGTCGCCGGGGTGAAAGCAGCCTCGAACCCGACCACCGCCAATCCGGTAAAACCGATAAACGCGCCGGTGTCCTTGCGCTCCAGCGCCCACAAACCGAAACCATGTTCAGCGAAATGCCCACGGATTCGCCCGATCAATGCCGCACTTTCCAGGCGGCTCAAGGGCGCCGGAAAGTAGCGCATGACCTGTGGGTCGGCGCACATCGCCGCAAACGCCGGCAAATCCTCATCGCGCCATTGGCGCATCAGCAGCCGCGCGCTCTCGAGTTGCAGTATCGGCTCCATCGTTCCCCCTCCGTTCCCCTGCAAACAAGTCTACATCGCTGGTAGGATCCTTCACTCATTCACTCCATGAAATCGCCATGTCGCTGCCGCTGATTTACCACGAAGACTACAGCCCCGAGTTCCCGGCGGAACATCGCTTTCCCATGGACAAGTTCCGACTGCTGCGCGATCACCTGGTGGACAGTGGCCTGACCGCTGATCACCAGTTATTGCGCCCGGAAATCTGCCCCGCCGAGATTCTCGCCCTCGCCCATGACCCTGTGTATATCGAACGCTATATGAGCGGCGAGTTGTCCCGCGAAGACCAGCGGCGGCTCGGCCTGCCGTGGAACGAAGCGCTGGCCCGACGCACCGTGCGCGCGGTCGGCGGTTCATTGCTGGCCGCCGAGCAGGCGCTGGAACACGGCATGGCCTGCCATCTGGCCGGCGGCACGCATCACGCCCATTACGATCACCCGGCGGGCTTCTGCATCTTCAATGACCTGGCAGTAATCAGCCATTACCTGCTGGAAAGCGGTCGCGTCGGTCGGGTACTGATCTTCGATTGCGACGTGCATCAAGGCGATGGGACCGCACGCATACTGGAACATACCCCGGACGCGGTGACGGTTTCCCTGCACTGCGAAAAGAACTTTCCTGCACGCAAGGCCAAAAGCGATTGGGACATTGCGCTGCCCATGGGCATGGGCGACGAGGATTACCTGAAAGTCGTCGATGACGCGTTGAATTACCTGCTGCCGCTCTATCAACCCGACCTGGTGCTGTATGACGCCGGTGTCGATGTGCATAAAGACGATGCGCTGGGTTACCTGAAACTGACCGATGAAGGCGTCGCCGCCCGTGACGAAAGCGTACTGCGCCATTGCCTGGGGCGCGATATTCCGGTGGTCGGGGTAATCGGCGGCGGCTACAGCAAGGACCGCCAGGCCCTGGCGCGACGCCACGGCATCCTCCATCACAGCGCGCAACGGGTCTGGCAGTCATCAGGTTGTCACTGAGGTGTGGATGCTTTACCCACAATGCCTGTGGAACGGCCTGTGGATAACCTGAGTGAAAGGACCTACAGGCCATGCTGCATACAGCCTGCAAAGGACTGAGTGTTTTTTGACCAGTAAAACACCGCCCTGTAGCAGCTGCCGAGCTTGCGAGGCTGCGTTCGAGAACGAAGTCCTCGCAAATCCTGGGTACACGGTTTTCCTGAAAGAAAACGCTGCCTGATCTCACGACCGCTTCGTCCGGATGCGGCCCAGACCTAACGCAGCCTCGCGGGCTCGGCAGCTGCTACGGGCGCAGTCCTGTGCTGATAGAATGCCCGGCCTATTCCGCCGAACCGCAGCTCACGCCATGACCCAGCTCTCCGCCAAACGCCCTCACCACGTCGCCATCATCGGCGGCGGCCCTGCCGGCCTGATGGCCGCAGAAGTGCTGAGCCAGGCCGGGGTCAAGGTCGATCTGTACGACGGCATGCCCTCGGTGGGTCGCAAATTCCTGCTGGCCGGCGTCGGCGGCATGAACATTACCCATTCCGAAGCCTACCCGGCATTTCTGGCGCGTTACGCCGAGCGCGCTCCGCACATCGCCCCGTTGCTGCGCGAATTCGGCGCCGAAGCCTTGTGCCAGTGGATTCATGGTTTGGGTATCGAAACCTTTATCGGCAGCTCTGGCCGTGTGTTTCCGACCGACATGAAAGCCGCCCCGCTACTGCGTGCCTGGCTCAAACGCCTGCGTGATGCCGGCGTCGTTATCCACACCCGCCACCGCTGGCTGGGCTGGAACGCCGATGGCAGCCTGCGAATTGATAGCCCTGACGGTGAAAAGGCGATCAGCGCCGATGCACTGTTATTGGCGCTGGGTGGCGGCAGTTGGTCCCGTTTGGGTTCGGATGGCGCCTGGATGCTGCCGCTGGAACAACGCGGAGTCGCCTTGGCGCCGCTGCAACCGAGCAATTGCGGATTCGAAGTGAAGGCCTGGAGCGAGCTGATGGTCAGCAAATTCGCCGGAGCCCCGCTGAAAAATATCGCCATTGGCCTCAACGACGATGTCCCGCGACTCGGCGAATGCGTGATCACTGCGACCGGCATCGAAGGCAGTTTGATTTATGCGTTGTCGGCGCCAATCCGTGAAGCCATCAATCAGAGCGGCTCGGCAACCATTCATCTCGACCTGCTGCCCGGCAGACCTGTGGATAAAATCCAGTCGGCGCTCAGTAAGCCCCGCGGTTCGCGCTCCATGGCCAAACACTTGCACAGCCAGCTCGGTCTCGACGGGGTCAAGGCTGCACTGCTACGCGAACTGACACCGGCCGAATGCTTCGCCGACCCGCTTTTGCTGGCCAACGCGATCAAGGCCTTGCCGCTGACACTGGTCAACACCCGCCCATTGGACGAAGCCATCAGCAGCGCTGGTGGCGTGATGTTCGAGGCAATGAATGAAAACCTGATGCTCAAGCAACTACCTGGCGTGTTCTGCGCAGGGGAAATGCTCGACTGGGAAGCGCCAACGGGTGGCTATCTGCTGACCGCGTGTTTCGCCAGTGGGCGAGCGGCAGGGGTGGGGATGGTGGAGTGGTTACAGCGTCAGGCCTGAAGACCGGATCGCGTCCTTCGCGAGCAAGCCCGCTCCCACAGGGGAATGCATTTCCAATGTGGGAGCGGGCTTGCTCGCGAAAGCGGTTTAACAGGCGCAGCGTCTAATCAAGGCTTACGCTTGCGCGGCCCGGTATTGAACACCGGCACTTTTCGCACAGGTTTGACCGAAGGCTCCGGCGCCGAAGCATCACCGCTTTCCACCCACTTGCCGAGGTTGCGTTTGCCGCCACCGGAGACTTTGGGCTTCTTCGGCTTTTTCGGTTTCTTGACCACCTGGCCGCTGGCATCAGTGTCCGGCACACGGTGCTCAGGCTCAAAGTCCTGCTCCATATGGCGGGTCAAGGTCTGACGCGTCAGCATCTCTATGGCCGACAGCTGATTCACTTCATCGGCACACACCAGTGAAATCGCTTCACCCGTCGCGCCCGCTCGGCCGGTACGACCGATACGGTGGATGTAATCCTCGGCAACGATCGGCAGGTCAAAGTTCACCACCAGCGGCAAATCCTCGATATCCAGACCACGGGCCGCAACGTCGGTAGCCACCAGAATCTGCACTTCACTGGCCTTGAAACGGTCCAGTGCGCGCTGGCGGGTGGCTTGTGGTTTATCGCCGTGAATACCGTCGGCATTCGCGCTTAAGCCCTGGAGTTTTTCCACCAACGCGTCTACGCCGTTACGGGTCTTGGCAAACACCAGCACCTGCTTCCAGCGATTCTTGCGCAGCAAGTGGATGAACAGCTCGGCCTTGCGCTTCTTGTCGACCGTGACCACCCATTGCTTGACCGTATTGGCGGCAACGTTACGCGGGCTGACTTCGATGCTCAGCGGATCATTGAGCATTTTCCCGGCCAACTCGCGAATCGCATCGGAGAAGGTCGCGGAGAACAGCAGCGTCTGCCGCTTTTTCGGCAGCGCCTTGTAAATGTTCGCCAGTTCTTCGGAGAAACCCAGATCCAGCATGCGGTCGGCTTCGTCCAGCACCAGGGTTTGCAACTGGTTGAACTTCAGCGCGTTCTGGCGGAACAGGTCCAGCAGGCGACCAGGAGTGGCGACCAATAGGTCGACACCTTTGCGCAGCTTCATCATTTGCGGGTTGATGCTGACGCCGCCGTACACCGCGTAGGTGCTCAGCGGCAAGTTTTCAGCGTACTGGCGCACGCTTTCATGAACCTGCTCGGCCAGTTCGCGGGTTGGCACCAGGATCAGCGCACGTACCGAGTTACTGGTGACTTTCGGCCCTTCCATGGCCAGCAATTGCAACAGTGGCACGGCGAAACCGGCGGTCTTGCCGGTGCCGGTCTGGGCCGCAGCCATCAGGTCGCGACCCGCCAGCACCGCCGGAATGGCCTGCGTCTGCACCGGGGTCGGGGTCTGGTAACCGAGCGTCTCAAGGGCGCGCAGCAAGGGTTCGATCAGGCCAAGAGTGGCGAAAGTCATGGGAATACCGTAGGAAAAATCAGCGCGAGTGTGCAATGGCGCGCAGTTTACCCTAATTCACACGGGATTCTGTCGGCACCAGGACCGCAGGCCGCTCAGGAGCACGTCGCCACTGCGGCAGACTGATCAGCAGCACGGCACTGATGATCACTGCCATCGCCACAGCTTCTTCAATACCGATGCTTTCTCCTGCAAAAACGATCCCCAGCAACACCGCCACTGCCGGGTTGACGTAGGCATAACTGGTGGCCGCCGCCGGGCGGACGTTTTTCAGCAGGTACATATAGGCGTTGAAGGCGACGATCGAGCCAAACACCACCAGGTACATCATTGCGACCCAACCCTCAAGCGGCGGCAAGCTTTGCAGTTGTTCGCCAGTCAGCGCGCTGCCGATCAACAACACCACGCCGCCAACCAGCATTTGTGCCGCACTGGACATCGCGCCCTGAGGCATTGGCAAATGTTTGCTCCACACCGAACCAAACGCCCAGGCTGCCGCCGCACCAATCAGCAGCACAGCCCCCAAAGGGCTCGATTGCAGATTGGAACCCAGATTGAGCATGGCGATACCGATCAGCCCCAGCACAATCCCCGCCCATTCCAGACGGGTATTACGCGTGCCCCAGAAATACCCGCAGAGCAAGGTAAACAACGGCACTGTCGCCACCGCCAAGGCCGCAACGCCAGAGGCCACGCCCGTGTGCTCGGCCATGCTGACCGCGCCGTTGCCAAAACTGAGCAACAAAATCCCGATCAGCCCCGCCGCCTTCCACTGCGGCCAGGTCGGTGCTGGCACACCGCGCCAACGCAGGAAGGCGTACATCAGCGTCCCGCCGACAATAAAACGAATGCCGCCCAGCATCAGCGGCGGCCAGTACTGCACGCCGATGCGTATCACCAGGTAGGTCGATCCCCAGATCACGTACAACGCAAAAAAGGCACCTATCAGCGGTAACGGAAATCGGCGTAGGCCTGGCATGGGAGGCTCGAAGGCAGGACAGAGGAGCGTTATTTTAGAAAGCCGATGAACGGAACTTAAGTTACAAAACCTGTTTATAAGGCCGGTACACTTTTCAAAGCATCATCGCGTCACATCAAGAGCGGACGCGGAGCGTTCGGTGAGGCGTTCCCACGCAGGAGCGTGGGAACGATCATTCACTCCGAGTGGGAACGATCAACCTTAGAAACCGCGATGGTGCTTGAGGTGTTCGTTGATCTTCGCCGCCGGCACTTTCTGCAAGCTGCACAGCAGATCATGGGACAGCTCGCGCAAACCGTGTTTCTGCCGCAGTTCTTGTGCCAGATGCGCGGTGAGGTTGGCAGCCATTTCGGCGTCGGCCATCGCCCGGTGAGCCTGACCGGTGTGGGGCAATTGGGCGAAGGTGGTGAGGGTGCCGAGTTTGTGGTTCGGCGCGGCCGGCATCAGGCGCCGGGCGAGTAACAGCGAACAGGCAAAATTCTGCAAGCGTGTGCGTTTGATTCGCCCAAGCTCAAAGTCCCAGAACTTCTGGTCGAAGGCGGCGTTGTGGGCCAGCAGCGGCGTGATACCGACGAATTCGTTGACCTCATTCATTACCTGCTCGGCCGAGGGTGCAGTACGCAACATGGCGTTGCTGATACCGGTCAGTTGCTCGATGAAGGCCGGGATGCGCACACCGGCGTTCATCAGGCTTTGGTAACGGTCGACAATGCGCCCCTGTTCAAGAATCACCACGGCAATTTCCGTGGCCCGGCAGCTGCTGCTCGGGGAGATTCCGGTGGTTTCAAAGTCGATGACAGCTATGCGTTCCAAACCTGTTCCTTGGGTTCAATAATCAGTTTTTAAG
Organism: Pseudomonas sp. FW306-02-D09B; assembly: GCF_058782685.1. Lineage (NCBI taxonomy): Bacteria > Pseudomonadati > Pseudomonadota > Gammaproteobacteria > Pseudomonadales > Pseudomonadaceae > Pseudomonas > Pseudomonas sp. FW306-02-D09B. The sequence goes on along the minus strand of NZ_JBYSXY010000013.1, from coordinate 161,414 downwards.
CAGCAACGCGCCTTCGATTGGCACGTAACGGCTGGCCGCGCGAATCAGCGAATTGGCGGTGAGCCCCGGCACGCCATAGGCCACCGCTTCGACACCGTGCTTGGCGATGATCCGCTCCAGCAACATGTCGAAATCACCGTCCCCCGAGGCCAGCACCACTTCGTCGACGTGATCGGCGGCGTCCATGATGTCGAGGGTGATACCCACGTCCCAGTCGCCCTTGGCCGAGCCGTCGCTGCGCTGGATATAGGGCTTGAGCTTCACGATGAAGCCGAGGTTGCGCAGGATTTGCTGGAATTGCTGCTGCTTGCTGTCGCCGCGATCGATGGCGTAGGCATAGGCCTCGACGATCTGCCCGCGCTGACTGACGTCAGCCCAGAGGGCGGCGTAGTTGAAATGACAACCGTAGGCCTGGCGCACGGTGTAATAGAGGTTTTGGACATCGGCGAACACCGCGATCTTCTTCACCGCAAATCCTCATGGCGCACACAAGCGCAGGCGATTGATCAGACCCAAGGTCCGAAAAGTCGCCCAGTATGCCAGTCAGAAGGAATGTTCCGCGAATAATCAGTCCGGGGCGCAACAAGGCCCCGGACGAATGGCGTATCAGACGAAGGAATCGTCGTCATCACCACCGAAGAATGAGCTGTCGTCGCTGTCGTCGGCGTCTGCAAACCCGCCCTGATCGTTGTTGTTCCAGGAGTCGTTGTTGGCCAGGCGCTCGTTGTCATTCACTTGAGCCGGCTCTTCCTTGATGACTTCAACGATTTCCTGCGGCTGCTGCTGATTGCTGTGGAACAGGCTGCTGATGCCCTGCGCCAGCATCACACCACCGGCCACGCCGGCTGCGGTTTTCAAGGCCCCGCCGAGAAAGCTGCTGCCGGCTGCCGGCGCCTGTTGCTGGGGTGCCGCATAGTTCTGTTGTGGGGCACCAAAGCCCTGCTGTGGCGCGCCATAGTTTTGTGGCGGTGGCGCAGAAGGCCGCGCCGGTTCACGCCAGCCGCCGCTCGACGCTGGAGCGCTCTGGGCCGGTGCAGGCTGTGGATCACGGGAGCCGCCGAAGATGCTCGACAGGAAACCACCGCCGCTGTTGCTCGGTGCCGGTGCGGAGGCCTGGGCCCTGGCTTGTTGCAGTTCGGCTTGCAGTTGCTGAATTTGCTGGGTGAGCTGTTTGTTTTGCTCGTCGAGGCTCTTGATCGCCGCCTCTTGCACCAGAATCGCCTGAGTCATGAAATAGCCCGCTGCTGGCTGGCGGCTCAGGTGCTCCTTGATCCGCGCCTCGGCCAGAGCATCGCGTGGGGCTGAATCCGTTTCGGCCTGTTGCAGCCGTGAAAACAGTCCATCGATCAGGGTTTGTTCTTCGCTGTTCATGGCGACCTCATAGATTGCCGGAAAATCATTGCCCTTCTCCCTTATGGATAAGGTGCCCCCTAGTTATGGGGCTGTTGCTGATTGTTTCAATGGCCTTTACCGAACGTTTACGTTTGCTCGACTACCGGTCGCATCGGTTACAGTGTCGACATACTTTGTAATCAGCGAAAGCGACCGATGAATCCGTTAGACGTACTCCGCGACTCCCTGTATTTCTTCCAGCGCAACCTGGGCCGCATCGTGCCGCTGTGTCTGCCGTTGGTCGTGCTTGAAGCCTTGCTCCAGCAACTGGTCGACCACTCCCAGGGGCCAGACGCCTTTCCCGGCTATAGCGTGATTGTCGGGTTGCTGGTGTATCCGCTGTACACCGCCGCGCTGATCCTGTTTCTCGATGCCCGCAGCCGTGGCGAATCGCCGCGCACCCTGGCCCTGTTGTCGGCGTCGCTCAGCCTGTGGCCGCGTTTTGCGCTGCTGACGGCGGTCAACACCTTGCTGATTCTGGTGGGGTTATCGCTGTATTTCCTGCCAGGTATCTGGCTGATGGTGATGCTCGCCTTTGCCGAATACCTGCTGGTGCTGCGCAACATGCAGCCACTGGAGGCCATCCGGGAAAGCATGCGCCTGGCCCGCGGCAATTTCCTGCGCATCCTGCTGTGCATTCTCTGCGTGATGGGCCCGTTGTGGATGCTCAAAGGCGCGAGCATGGCCATCTATCCGGAGCCGCAGAACCCCGCACTGTCGCTGATCATCGAAAGCGTCCACAGCTTTCTGCAACTGTTCACCAGCGTGGTGCTGTTTCGTCTGTTCATGTTGATCAGCGAGGCCCCCGACAAAACCGAAGGCAGCGCCTGACAGCTCTACCCTTGGGGTCCGGGCCGGCCTCGGTTATGCTCGGGCTCAACTTTGTAACGCCATAAGCCGAGCCATGACCCGCCTACTGCGCTACACCCTGCTGGGCCTGCTGATACTCGTCAGCCTGCTGTTTTCCTTTCTCTACAGCCTGACCTGGCGCCCCGACGCCAAGGAAACGCTCCCCGTCAGTTGCAGCACCAGCGCACCTGTGCTGGTGCCGGGGCAGGCGTTGAAGGTGATGACCTGGAACGTCCAGTACCTGGCAGGCAAACGCTATGTGTTCTGGAATGACCTGGCTCACGGCCCTGACGAAAGTCCGACTCCGGAAGACATGGCCTTCAGCCTTGATGAAGTGGCACGGGTCATCCGCGATGAGCAGCCGGACCTGGTCCTGTTGCAGGAACTGGATGATGACGCCAAGGCCAGCGGCTATCAGAACCAGCTCAAGTTGCTCCAGGAACGCCTGGCCGACCTCTATCCTTGCAGCACGCACGCCTTCGACTGGAAGGCCGACTTCGTTCCCGATCCGCATATTTTCGGCAGCGTTGGCCGGCAATTGGCGACCTTGAGCCGCTACCAGATCGAACACGCCGAACGCCTGCAGTTGCCTGAAGCGCCAATCAATTTCATCAGCCGTCAGTTCCAGCCGAAAAACGCCCTGTTGGTGAGTTACCTGCCGCTGCGCGATGGCGGGCAAATGGCGGTGCTCAACACTCACCTCGATCGGGCAGTGCAGCCTGATGGGGCCCAGCAGGCGAAGGTGACAGCGGTTGCCAAGGTGCTCGACACGTATGAAGGTCGCGGCACGCCGTGGCTGATCGGTGGCGACTTCAACCTGTTGCCGCTGGGCCAGTATCAACGCCTCGCGCCCGAACAGCGCACGCCCTATTCCGCCGACAGCGCGCTACATGTGTTGTGGGACAAGTACCCAATGATCCCGACCAACAACGAGGCCAGCGGTGTCGATCGGGACCAGTGGCTGAGCCATTACCCTAACGACCCCGACCTCAACGGCCCGGACCGCACTGTCGACTACCTGTTCTACAGCCCGCGGATCAAACGGATTGAAGCGCAAGTACGGCAGGACGATACGCTGCGCATCTCCGATCACCTGCCGGTGATTGCACGGTTTTTACTCCCCGTCGCCCCCTAGAGCAAATAAATAACCTGTGGCGAGGGGGCTTGCCCCCGTTCGGCTGCGTAGCAGTCGTAAATCGGCAAATGCGGTGTACCTGATAAAACGTAGTGACAGGTTCATACGGGGGCAAGCCCCCTCGCCACAGGATTAGTGTCCGCCACTGCGCACTACAAAGCCCGTCTACTTACGCGGCTTGGCCCGCGCCGTGGCCTCGGCCACCAACGGGTCATCCGGCCAGTAATGTTTCGGATAACGGCCCTTGAGGTCCTTCTTCACCTCGGCATAAGTGCTGCGCCAGAAGTTCGCCAGGTCCTGGGTGACCTGCACCGGCCGCCGTGCCGGTGACAGCAAATGCAGCTTGACCACCTGCCGGCCACCGGCAATGCGCGGGGTTTCGGCAAGGCCGAACAGCTCCTGCAAACGCACCGCGAGAATCGGTGGCTGCTCGCTGTAATCCAGACGAATCGATGAACCGGAGGGCACGCTCAGATGATGCGGCGCCTGCTCATCGAGGCGTTGCGGCAATGGCCACGGCAGCAGGTTATGCACAAAGCTCGACACATCCAGGCTGGCGAAATGGCTGAGCCGTGAAACCCGTCCCAGGTACGGCATCAACCAGTGTTCCAGACTGGCCAGCAACGCCGCATCACTGACGTCCGGCCACTCACTCTCGCCCTGCTTGTTCAAGTCCAGCTGACGCAGCAATGCCACTCGCGCCTGCCACTGACGCAACTCCGGGGTCCACGGCAATAGCTCCAACCCCTTACGGCGCACCAGATTGACCAACGCCTGGCTGCGCGCGGTTTCATCAAGACCGGTCAACGGTTCGCGACTGAGCACCAACTCGCCCACCTTGCGCTGACGCTCGGCCCGCAGCACGCCTTCGCGCTCGTCCCAATCGAGTTGATCGACGCAACGCACCTGCTCCGCCAACACCGAATCAAACAGTGCCGGATCAAAATCCGCTGCCAGATAAATCCGCTCTTCACGTTGCCCCTGACGACTGCCCAGATCGGCGATCACCAGCCAAGGTTGTTTCATCAGGCTGTCGGCCTCGGCGAACAACGCCGCACGACCGTTGGCCAGACGATACTCCGCACCACCGGCGCGGCGCTGTTGGGCGACGCGGTCCGGATAAGCCAGCGCCAGCAACGCGCCGAGCCAGCGCGGATGCTCCGGATCGCTGACCGGCGACTCGGCTTTGCCACGCAGATAACCACGATATTGCCGGGCCAATTGCCGCGCCCGCTGCACACCACCCTGAGCACCACGCGCCGCCCGTTCTTCGCCGGACAACAGCACCAGACGACTGTGCAGATCCGCACCGACACCGCGCAAAATGTCCCGTTCACCGAGTAATGCAGCGACGTCGCAAGCCATGTTCGCCAGCCCCAACGCTTGCCCACGCAGTAACAGATGCGCGATACGCGGATGCGCCGGCAGTTCGGCCATGGCCTGCCCGTGGCGAGTGAGTTTCCAGTCTTCAGCGGACGAACCCTGCAACGCGCCAAGGCGTTCGAGCAAGTCCTGCGCCTGTGCATAAGCCGCCGCCGGAGGTACATCGAGCCAGATCAACTGTCCAGGCGTCACGCCCCAACGCCCGAGCTGCAGGGCAAGCCCGGCAAGGTCGGCAGAGAGAATTTCCGGGCTGGCGTAGGCCGCCAGTTGTTCGTGTTGATCCTGCGACCACAGCCGATAACACACGCCCGGTTCCAACCGTCCTGCGCGGCCGGCACGCTGGGTGGCGCTGGCGCGGGAGATGCGCTGGGTGTCGAGGCGGGTCATGCCGCTGCCGGGGTCGAAACGCGGCACTCGCGCCAGCCCGGCGTCGATGACTACGCGCACGCCATTAATGGTCAAACTGGTTTCGGCGATGTTGGTGGCCAGCACCACTTTGCGTTGGCCAGGTGGCGCCGGATCGATGGCCGCACGTTGCGCCGCCAGATCGAGCTCGCCATGCAACGGGCAGAGCAACACCTCGGAACGCTCGCCCAAGGCATCCGCCAACTGCTGATGCACGCGACGGATTTCCGCTTGCCCGGGTAGGAACACCAACAAGCTGCCCGCTTCATCGTTCAGCGCGTCGAGAATGGTTTGCACCACTCGTGGCTCGATGAATTCACCTGGATGAAACGGCCGGCCCCAGCGCATCGTCACCGGGTACATGCGACCTTCGCTGCGCAGGATTGGTGCGTCATTCAGCAGTCCGGCGAGGCGCTCGCCTTCAAGCGTCGCCGACATCAGCAGGATCTTCAGCGGCTGCTCATCCCGAAACAACTCGCGGCCATTCAGGCTCAAGGCCAGCGCGAGGTCGGCATCGAGGCTACGCTCGTGGTATTCGTCGAAAATCAGCAGACCCACACCGTCCAGCGCCGGGTCCTCCTGCAAGCGACGCGTGAGGATGCCTTCGGTGACCACTTCGATGCGCGTGTTCGGCCCAACCTTGCTGTCCAGGCGAATCCGGTATCCGACGGTTTCGCCGACTTTCTCGCCGAGCTCGCTGGCCAGCCGTTCGGCCGCCGCCCGCGCGGCCAGCCGACGCGGTTCAAGCATGAGGATGGTTTGCCCGGCCAGCCACGGCTCATCCAACATCGCCAATGGCACGCGGGTGGTTTTACCGGCGCCGGGCGGTGCTTCGAGCACGGCTTCGTGGCGTGTCGCCAAGGCTTCACGCAGCGCGGGTAAAACTTCATCAATTGGCAAAGAGTTCATGCTGGCTCCACAGGGCGTGCCCACAGTAAATTGCGAGTCGCGTTGAAGCTGTGGGCGTGCCAGGCAAGGCGCGGGACGCCGGTAAGGGTCGTTTCCTTACCAAGTCCCGCAACGCAGCATGGCGCGGCCACAGTTTCAACCCGCAGGGCTGAACCCCGAAAAACGTTAACCGCCGTCATGCGTTGTCGATCTGGGAACACCAAACATCAATCCTCACGTAATCTTACCGGGGTGAGGCGCGACCGTAATTTACTGTGGGCACGCCCTGCCGCGGCGAGTATAACGGCGAACTGCCTGGCGTTAATCACGGTCCTAATTCATACCGACGACGTTTCGTTTCAAGTTTGCTCAGGAGATTTATTATGCGTGCTCCATTTCGCCTGATTGGCGGTCTATTGGTTGCAACCCTGCTGACCCAAGTGACCGCATGCGGTTCGATTTTCTACCCGGATCGCCGGGGCCAGATCGATGGCAAGATCGACCCGGCGATTGCCGCGCTCGACGCCGTGGGCCTGCTGTTCTATATCATCCCCGGGCTCGTCGCGTTTGCCATAGACTTCACCACCGGCGCGATTTACTTCGAACCCGGCAAGACCGCACAAGTGGCGCCGGAGAAACTCCAGCAGGCCATTGATGCCGACGGCAAGGTCGATAACCACAAGTTGCAGGCCATTCTCGAAAGCGAACTGGGCCGCAGCTTCCCACTGGATGATCCGCGCCTGATCCAGCACAAGGGCAGCGTTCAGCAACTGGCCTTGCTCGGCCTGCAACCCGCTGCTTGATGCACAACACCGAGGAAACGCTCCACCTATGACCAGCAGCCCGGAACACGCTCGCCTGTTACGCCTCGCCACCCGCGCCTCTGTAGCGGTGGCGAGCACACTCATTGTCGCCAAGGCCATTGCCTGGTGGCTGAGCGGATCGGTGAGCATGCTCGCCGGGCTGACGGACTCGGCACTCGACGGCGTGACGTCGCTGCTCAATCTGTTGGCGGTGCATTACGCGTTGCGCCCGGCCGATGACGATCACCGCTACGGGCACGGCAAGGCGGAATCCTTGTCGGGCATGGCTCAGGCACTGTTCATCGGCGGCAGCGCGGTATTGATCGCGTATCAGGCATTCGAGCGCCTGCAACACCCGGAACCGGTGGGTGCGCCGTGGATCAGCATTGGCGTGATCATCTTTTCCCTCGTCCTGACCCTGGCGCTGCTGATGCTGCAACACCGGGTGATCCGCGAAACCGGCTCCAGCGCGGTGCGTGCCGACTCACTGCATTACCGTTCCGACATGATGCTCAACGGCAGCATCCTGGTAGCGTTGGTACTGGCCGGTTTTGGCTGGCATCAAGTCGATGCCTGGTTCGGCCTGGGGATCGCCGTCTACATTTTGTGGAGCGCAATACAAATCGCCCGGGAGAGTTTTGCCGTGCTGATGGATGAAGAACTGCCACCGGACGTCAGCCAGCATATGCTCGAACTGGCGTGCAGCGTGCCCGGTGTACTTGGCGCACACGACTTGCGCACACGGATCTCCGGCAGTCACTGGTTCGTGCAATTGCACCTGGAGTTGCCGGGGGAACTGACGCTGTCAGTCGCTCACGGCATCAGCGATCAAGCAGCGGACGCCATTCACGCCGTTTACCCGCGAGCCGAAGTGTTGGTGCACGCCGACCCGCAGGAAATGGTGACAGCCGTCCGGAATCAGAAAGTGACCTGATAACCGCGTGAGACAAGGCAATTGCCTTCGGCCTGGCGGTAAGTCTGTACCACCTGTGGCGCCGGCTGATAGGTCACGGTCCGTGGATCAAACCCGCTCTGCTGGACCGCCCAACGATAACAATCGTAACCGTCCTGAGTGACCTGCTCGGGCGACTGCCCATTGATCGGGTACGCCACCACGTCATAACCATTACTGGTCGGTTGCGGTACCGGGTTGCTTACCGGAGGCTCGACCACAACGTAGTCCTGAGTGCTCTCCTCGTAGGCGTAGTACGCGCCTGCTGCCAGAAACATCAGCGCGCCACCGATCCACACTTCCTGAGCGTAATCGGGCAGATACCGCACACGGATCCCGCGAGGCGGTTGAACCACCACATAACGCGGCCCGTGTGGGCGATACCAATAACCACCGGAGTAGAAGTAATCCTGCCCACGGTACGGCACACGGTCGTGGCGCTCAGGGAAGCGGTCGATCATTTGACCCGGCCGATACCGCGGACCATCACCCCAGCCATTGCCATGTCCTTCCGGACGTCCCGGCCAGCGACGCTCATCCCGATGCTCATCGCGACCACCGGCCTGCCAACGCTGGTTGTAATCGTTACGCCGTGGAACGTCCTGATAGTAGCCGCGCTGTGGCTCCTGGGTCTGGCGAACAGTGTCCGGACGACCCTGGATCGGCAGGTTGTTCGCCGGCGCTGGTGCTGGGCGAACTTGAACCTGGCCATTGGGCTCGTGTCGCTGACGGTTCTGCCAGTCGCCTCCCTGATTCTGATCGTTGTGTTCGAACTGGCGGCTGTTGTTGCCGCGAATGATTTCAGGCTGCGGACGTGGCTGATTGAATTGGGGACGTGGCTGGTTGGGCTCGATGCGAGGTTGATTGTTTTGCGGGTGCTGCTGGGTGTTTTCCACGCGAGGCGGGTTGTTTTCGGGACGCGGTTGATTATTCCCCTGCCGCCCCTCGCCACCATGCTCGTGCTGACCACCACCGTTATTGTGTTGTTGCTGTTGTCGTTGCCGTTCCTGAAGCTGCTCCTGCGCCCCCTGACCTTCTGCCAGCAATGGCGCGCTGACACTTGCACACAACACACCAACACCTGCCATACGCCAGATGCGCGACTTCATGCTATCCCTCACTACGGTGGTGACCTATACGTAAGACTGGTAAAGCACAGGCCGGTTCAGCCACAGGTTATCAGTCACGAGACTTATTTTGCAGGCCATGGAAGGCGTTTCGCGGGCAATAAAAAAGGGAGACCCGTCGGCCTCCCTTTGAGAACTTCGTCCGTGCTCGACGCTTTTGACGTCGGCTCACCTCACTCCGTCTTCTGGACAGTGTGTAGCCCGGGGGCCAACTCAGCTCCTGTGGGAGTGGTGGCCGCGACTGGCCTGATTCGGCGGGTCGCTGTGGACTGTTTGTCCGGGCAGTGATTCTGGTGATAAGAATAGGCTTGAGGTGGCGACAGAGGATTGCGAAGATTGCTCAAATAAACATGACTTGCGCAATTTTTAACCTTGGATAGATAATCTTCCGCAATAGTTAAGACAAAGGCCTGATTCATGAGCAAACTCGACCGATACGACTTGAGCATTTTGGCGGAATTGCAACGCGACGCGCGCATCTCCAATCAGGAGCTCGCCGAACGCATCGGCCTATCGCCATCGCCTTGTTCGCGACGGGTAAAGCAGCTTGAAGACGACGGCTACATCACCCGCCAGGTCGCCCTGCTCGACCGCAAGATGCTCGGCCTGAGCCTGACCGCCTACGTGTTGATCGGCATGGACCGGCACACACCCGAGCGCTTCGAAAACTTCGAAGCCGCCATCCGCACCTTGCCACAAGTGCTCGAATGCAGCCTGGTGACCGGGATGGACGCCGACTATCAACTCAAGGTGGTGGTGCCGGACATGGACCACTACCAGAAACTGCTGCTCGGCCACCTGACCCGCATTGAAGGCGTGACCAGCGTGCGCTCAAGCTTTGTACTGAACCAGGTGCTCAACAGCACCGAGTTGCCACTGACTCACCTGCGCAGCTAATCCCGCTTTTGTGGCGAGGGGGCTTGCCCCCGTTCGGCCGCGCAGCGGTCGTATAGCGGCCCATATGTTGTGCCTGAAACAACTCGATTGCAGTATTCAGGACTGCTTTGCAGCCCAACGGGGGCAAGCCCCCTCGCCACATAAACCTGCGGCAGACCGACGCACGTCAATGCGCCGCCAATATCCATTGGCGTATACTTCCTCGGCCTTTTTTGCCCCGCCCGCGCTGGAGATAATCGATGGATCCTGCAGTATTTGAAGAGTGGATGATGACCGGCCTGGTAAGCATCCTGATTATTTTCATGGGTTTCATCGTCTGGGATCTGGCGAAAAAATCCAAGGCCGGACGCTTCGGCTCGTTCATCCTGTTCTTCGTGCTGGGTCTGGGCGTGGCTGCGTTCGTCATCAAGAGTGTGGTGATCGGCCTGATCGAATCCGGCGCTTTATAAGCGCGCCGGGACTTCTTTCCACTGGCCCTGATCGAGGCCTTCGATGGTCCAGTCGCCGATTCGCACCCGCACCAGACGCAGAGTCGGCAAGCCAACCGCAGCGGTCATGCGCCGCACCTGACGGTTACGCCCTTCACGAATCACCAATTCCAGCCAACTGGTCGGCACGCTTTTGCGAAAGCGCACCGGCGGGTTACGCGGCCATAGCTCAGGTTCTTCCAGTTGCCGCGCCTGCGCCGGCAAGGTCATGCCGTCATTCAACTCGACGCCCTCGCGCAAGCGCTGCAATTGCTCGGCGCTCGGCTCGCCTTCCACTTGTACCCAATAGGTCTTGGCCAACTTGTGTTTCGGATCAGCGATGCGCGCCTGAAGCTGGCCATCGTTGGTCAGCAGCAGCAAGCCTTCGCTGTCACGGTCCAGCCGTCCTGCCGGGTAGATCCCGGGAATCTCGATATAGTCCTTGAGTGTCGCCCGCCCTTCACCGTCGCTGAACTGCGTCAGCACATCGAAGGGTTTGTTGAACAAAATCAGCTTCGGCTCGGCCGGCGGTGCTTTGGCAACACGTCGCGGGGCTGAAGAGGATTGCGCAGGTTTCACGCCGGGGCGGCGGGAAGCAGGACGAGGAGGACGCGGCATGGCAAAAACAACATCTAACGGTCAGGGCTGCCAATGCTAGTGCCCCGACCGCTAAATGACCATGACAACAATCAGCGGAACGGCGGTTCGTCGAAGCTGCGCAGTTTGCGCGAGTGCAACGAGTTGAGCTCGGTGCGCAGCAGATCCACCGCCGCGATACCGATCTTCAAGTGCTGGCTGACCGCACGCTCATAGAAAGCGTTGGCCGAACCGGGCAACTTGATTTCGCTGTGCAGCGGCTTGTCCGACACACACAGCAAGGTGCCGTACGGCACGCGCAGACGATAGCCTTGCGCAGCGATGGTGCCGCTTTCCATGTCCACGGCAACCGCGCGAGACAGGTTGATCAACGGACGCTCCTGAGCCCAGCGCAATTCCCAGTTACGGTCGTCGTAGGTCAGCACAGTGCCGGTACGCAGGCGCTTTTTCAGGTCATCGCCCTTTTCGCCGGTGACGTTGGCTGCCGCTTGCTGCAAGGCCAGCTGCACTTCAGCCAGGGCCGGAATTGGAATGTTCGGCGGCACCACCCGGTCGAGAATCCCGTCGCGACGCATGTACGCGTGAGCCAGCACGTAATCACCGATGGTCTGCGACTGCCGCAGGCCGCCGCAGTGACCGATCATCAGCCAGCAATGCGGGCGCAATACAGCCAAGTGGTCGGTGATGTTCTTGGCGTTGGACGGGCCGACACCAATGTTAACCAGGGTGACACCGTGGCCGTCAGAGGCTTGCAGGTGATAGGCCGGCATTTGATAACGGTGCCAGACCACGCCTGCGGCAATGGAAGACGCTTCGCCGTGATCCATGCTCTTTTCGATGATCACGTTGCCTGGCAAGACCATGCGCACGAAACGCGGATCGGTACGCAGTTGCTCCAGGCCATGGGTGATGAACTGGTCGACATAACGGTGGTAGTTGGTCAGCAGGATCCACGGCTGCACATGGCGCCAGTCGCTGCCGGTGTAGTGCACCAGACGGCGCAGAGAGAAATCCACTCGCGCGGCATCGAACAATGCCAATGGCAGCGGATCGGTATTTTCCCAGTCGTACAAACCGTCGGCAATACCGTCGGTGGCGGCCGACAAATCGGTGCTCGGGAACACTCGGGCCAATACCGCAGCGGTGACGCCGGAGCCCGCCAGTTCATCGCCCTGCTCGACCACGTACGGATACGGGATGTTCTGCTCACTGACGCCGACCTCCACCGTCACGGTGAAATCGTGCATCAGCGGCACCAGCTGTTCCAGCAAATACTTACGGAATGCCGCCGGATGGGTGACGGTGACACTGTAGGTCCCCGGCAACTGGACTTTGGCGTAAGCCCGCGTGGTCTGTGGGACTTCGCCCTGACAAAGGTAGGTCAGGCGTAATTCCGGATAACGAAACATCGCACGCTGCTCGGCGTCGGGTTCGATGCGGTCCTTCAGATAACGCTTGAGCGCCTGACTCAACGCCGTGGTGGCCCGCTCGTGCAGAGCGGCAAGCCGATCGACGGCTTGTTCGGCGGTTTGAACGACAATAAAGGCTTCGGTCACGATCAGCTTCCTGTGTTCTGACTTGCAGACCTTCATCTTGCCTGTATCGCCGCCTCACGGAAACACCGGAATATCCGTAGGAGCAAAGCTTGCTCGCGATGGCGCCCTCAAGGACGCCATCGCCGGCAAGCCGTGCTCCTACAAAAGCTTAAAAACCTTGAGGGGTCGAACGCGCCACAATCGCTTCCACATCCAGACCACGCGGCAAGGTGCCGTAAACCCGGCCGGCCGTTCCCAACCGGCTGGCGATGAAGGCATCGCTGACGGCGGCGTTGCCTGCTTCGAGCAACAGCTTGGCTTGCAGGCCCAGGGCGATGTCTTCGGTCAGTTGTCGGGCGCGGTATTGAATGTCATCGGTGTCCTTGAACGCCGCCTGCAACTGGCTGATGTGTGCGGCCAGACGCTTGTCGCCATGACCGTCACCAAGTTCGCTGAACAGCGCATCGAGCACGCCCGGCTCTTTCGACAGCGCTCGCAACACGTCAAGGCACTGAACGTTGCCAGAACCTTCCCACGTCGAGTTCACCGGCGCCTCACGGTACAGGCGCGGCAGAATGCTGTCTTCGACATAACCCGCACCGCCCATGCATTCGGCGGCTTCGTTGATCATGGCCGGCGCACGTTTGCAGATCCAGTATTTGCCCACTGCCGTTACCAGTCGGGCGAATTTGGCCTCCTGAGTGTCATCAAGGTGATCCAGCGCCCGGCCCATGCGCAGGCTCAACGCCAGCGCGGCTTCGCTTTCCAGCGCCAGGTCGGCGAGCACGTTTTGCATCAACGGTTGTTCACTGAGCAATTTACCGCCAACTATCCGGTGCGCGCAGTGATGGCTGGCCTGGGTCAATGCCTGGCGCATCAGGGCGCTGGAGCCGACCATGCAATCGAAGCGGGTCATGGCCACCATCTCGATGATGGTCGGCACGCCGCGGCCCTCTTCGCCGATCATCCACGCCAGCGCCCCGCGAAACTCGACTTCGCTGGAGGCATTGGAGCAATTGCCGAGTTTGTTTTTCAGCCGCTGGATGTAGAACTGGTTGCGCGTGTCATCCGGGCGATGGCGTGGCAGCAGGAAACAGGTCAGGCCCTTGTCGGTTTGCGCCAGGGTCAGGAAGGCGTCGCACATTGGCGCCGAGCAGAACCATTTGTGTCCCACCAGCTCATACGCCTGGCCGGGCCCCGCAGCGCCAACCGGGTAAGCCTTGGTGGTGTTGGCCCGAACGTCGGTGCCGCCCTGTTTCTCGGTCATTGCCATGCCGATGGTGACGCCGGCCTTGTGGGCCATGCCGACATTGCGCGGGTCATACTCGGTGGCGAGAATTTTCGGCAGCCACTGTTTGGCGATGTCCGGTTGCAGGCGCAATGCCGGGACACTGGCGAAGGTCATGGTCAGCGGGCAGCCACTGCCGGCTTCGGCCTGGCTGTGCAGGTAGCTCATGGCCGCACGGGCAACGTGGGCACCCGACTGCGGATCGGTCCAGGGCAAGGAGGTCAAGCCGTGCTCGACCGCCGTGCGCATGAGTTCATGGTAGGCCGGGTGAAACTCCACCAGATCAATGCGGTGACCATAGCGATCATGGCTGGAGAAGACCGGCTTGTTCTGGTTGGCCAGGAACCCCGCTTCCATCAACGGACCGCCGGCCAAAGCGCCATACGCATCGATGCGCGCGTCAGCCCAACCCGCCCCGAAACGCCGCGCCCACTCTTGCAACGGCAGGTCGATGCGGTAGAGGTTGGTCCCGTCCAGCGATGGCGGCTGGTTGGTAACTTCGTGGGTTTCGGCGAACTGATGCAGGTTCATGGCGGGGCCTCCTTGGGTCAGTTGAGACCTTCAGTTAAGCACCGCCTCCCCACCGAACAAAGTGGCATATCCGCCTAAATGTCGGCGCTTTCACCTTGTTTAGGACAAAGCACCCGACGATAGAGCGTCGCCTGCAACTCCTCGAATTTCACCGGTTTGCCAAGGTAATCGGTCAATCCCTGCTCAAGATCCAGGCCCTGTGCCGAGACCACCGCCGCCAGCACCGGCAACTCGGCATAACCGGGCAGCGCGCGGATCCGGCTGTCGATCGACAGTCCGTCGAGCAGCGGCAAGGGACAATCGATCAGCACCGCGTCGAACGATTCGCGACGCAAAAACTCCAGCGCCGCCTCACCGCTGTCGGCGCTGCGAACCCGATAGCCGAGCTTGAGCAACATGCCACGCACCACCAATTGATTGATGCTGTTGTCGTCGACCAGCAACACCGCGCAGTCCTGCGGTGCGCGTAAGCGGACGCTGCCGTGAGCCTGACGCGATTGAGCGACAACCGGTTGCACAACATTCACCACGTCAAACTCGACATCAAGCTGGAAGCGGCTACCGCGTCCGGGCTCGGAACGATGAGTCAAACGTCCGCCAAGCAGCTCGACCAATTGCCGACAAATCGCCAGACCGACACCCAACCCACCGTATTCGCGAGTCATCGAGCCGTCGAGCTGGAAGAACCGCTGATACAGCGTGGCTTCACCCAGATCGGTGAAACCGATGCCGGTGTCGATCACGGCGAAAGACAGCGCCAGACGCCCCTCTTCGGCAAACTTGCCGCTGACCCGCAAGGCCAGTCCACCCACCCGGGTGAACTTGATCGCGTTATCCAGCAAGCACTCCAGACTTTGCGCCAGCTTGGCGCTGTCACCGTGCAGACGGTCGGGTAGCCCCGGGGTCAGATCGACCTTGAAGTCCAAGGCCTTGCTCGCGGCGTTGGCGGCGAACTGCTGCTGTAAGGTCTCGACCATCGCGCGCAAGCTGAACGCTTCGGGGTACACCTTGAGTCGGCCGGCCTGCAACTCAGTCAGGGTCAGAATGCCGTTGACCATGCGCATCATGTCCCGTGCCGAACCGGCAGCCGTTTGTTGATACTGCTCAAGCTCCGGGTCGAGGTCGACGGTTTGCATCAACTCCAGCGAACCGATCACGCCGTTCATCGGCGTACGCAGTTCGTGGGTCAGCGTCGCGAGAAATTCATCCTTGAGCTGGTTACTGCGGGCCAGTTGCTGGTTCAACACTTCGAGCTTCTGCCCGGCGTCAAACAGCGTCTGCGCCTGCTGCTCGCGCATGGCGTTGATCCGGTCAGCCAGGGCCAGCGACAGCAGCGCAACTTCAATCGCCGAGCCAATCTGACTGGCATACATTGTCAGGAACACGTTGGGCAGATAGCCGAGCACCATCAATGTATTGACGACACCGCCAAGCAGGAACGCCGACCAGGCGATGATGAAGTAGCGCGCCACCCGCAAGCCGCGCCACCAGGCGAAAATCCCGGCGAAGAAAATCACTACGGTGAAGATCAACGCCAACGCCGTCGCCAGGCGCAAGGCCAGAGCGTAGCTGGTCATCAACGACAACCCAACCACCACTGCGCTGCACGCAATCAACACCAACAGCAAGCGATCGAGCCAGCGACTGCAACTGGCCGTTTGCAGGAAGCTGCGGGCGAACTGGCTGCCGAACAGGGCGGCGCTGCCAATGAAAAACGGTGTCGAGGCGTTGGCCCACCACGGGTTGTTCGGCCAGAAATATTCGACTGCCGCGCCGTTGACCGACAGTTGGTAGAGGCCGAATGAGCCGATATAAAAGATGTAATAAAGGTAACTGGTGTCACGCACGCTCAGGTAGATGAACAGGTTGTAGACCAGCATCCCGAGTAGCACGCCGTAAATCAGACCGAGCACATACAGGCGCAAGGGCTGGTCTTCCAGATAGGCGGTGCTCGACCAAAGGGTCAGTGGCGCCTGGATCGAACCCTCGCTTTGCAGGCGCAAATACAGCGTTTCGCGCTGATCGGGGACGAAGTCCAGTTTGAACAGGTAGTTGTTTTGTCGAACCTGGCGACTGGCGAACGGCAAGGTATCGCCAGTACGACTGACCAATCGATATTCACCGGTGCTGTCCGGCACATAGAGGTCGATATGGTCCATTGGCGGATAAGCCAGCTCCAGCAGCCATCTGCGTTGAGCGTCGGGGTCTTTCGGGCGGTAGTGCAGATCGACTTTCAACCAGAACGCCGAATGCGAGTAACCGGCGTTCAGCGTGTCTTTGTCGTGGGTCTTGAAGTTGCCGGCCGCCGCTTGCGCGCGCACATCGGCGATGGATGCAGTGCCGGCGACATCTTCGTACACCTGCATGACTCGTCCCAAGGGGAGGCTTTGGGTGAGCTCATCAAAATCGGCTGCAGCCGCCAACATCGGCAAGCTCAACAGCAACATCAGCAAATAGCGCATAAAGCCCCAGCGTGGCCAGTCCGGTTGTGTCAGGAAGCCCCCCATTCCCTTTGAGTAGACGTAAAACCGGCATTACCTGTTATTGGTTTGGATCCACTCTAGCATAGCCGCTGATGGCCATTGAACACCATTGGAAAATTTAGTCTAAAGGCTCTAGAACAGGCCTTTCAGAGCGAATGGCAAAACCGGAAATGTTGAGTCGGTCAGATTGTGACAATGCCAACAAGGTTGATGCGCACCTGTGGCGAGGGAGCTTGCTCCCGTCGGCCGGTCCGCGTTCGGGCGTAGCCGTCGTAAAGTCAGCCGACGCGGTCTAACTGAAAGATCGTTTTGGGGCGGCTTCGCCGCCCAGCGGGAGCAAGCTCCCTCGCCACAATGTATCGGCAGAACAGGTTGGCACAGCACCCGAAAAAGATGTTTGGTGGTAAGCTCGCGCACCATGAATATCTACAGCTCTCGCCCCGTTGTCCTCTGTCTCTCCGGCCACGACCCAAGTGGTGGCGCCGGCTTGCAGGCAGATATCGAAGCCCTGCTCGCTCAGGGTTGTCATGCTGCCCCGGCAGTGACTGCGCTGACTGTGCAAGACACGGTCAACGTCAGTGACTTCCGCGTTCTCGACCGTGAGTGGGTGCTGGCGCAAGCCAACGCCGTGCTCAACGACTCGACGGTCGCGGCAGTCAAGCTGGGCATGCTCGGCTCACTGGAGATGGTCGACACCGTGGTCGAACTGCTTCAGGCGCATCCGCATCTGCCGGTGGTCTGTGACCCGGTACTGCGCGCCGGTGGTGGCGGACGACTGGGCAAGGACGAGGTCGGCTATGCCATGCGCGAGCGCCTGCTGCCACTGGCGATCATTGCCACCCCTAACCTCCCGGAAGCCCGCATCCTTGCCGAACTGCCCAAAGGCACGGCCGATGAATGCGCAGAAAAACTCCTGCCTTACGTCAAACACCTGCTGATCACCGGCGGTCATGGTGACGAACACGAAGTACATAATCGCCTGTACAGCCGCGACGGCAGCCGCCACACCTACACGTGCCAACGCCTGCCCGGCAGCTATCATGGTTCGGGCTGCACCTTGGCCAGCGCCCTGGCCGGACGCCTGGCCCAGGGCGAACACCTGGCCAGCGCGGTACAGTCGGCACTCAATTACACGTGGCGCACCCTGCGAGACGCCGAACAGCTGGGCAAAGGCCAGTTCGTGCCACGCCGTCTGCCGCTGGATTTTTGCTCGTAACGCCATGAGGCCTGCACGATGAAATTACGTGGCCTGTACGCCATTACCGACAGCCAACTGCTGGCCGGCAAGTTCCTGCCTTACGTGGAGGCTGCGCTGGACGGCGGCGTCACGCTGCTGCAGTACCGCGACAAAAGCAGCGACGAAGCCCGCCGACTGCGTGAGGCCGAGGCCCTGCATGACCTGTGCGGACGCTACAAGACCCAGCTGATCATCAATGACGACGCCGAACTGGCCGCGCGCCTGGGTGTCGGCGTACACCTGGGGCAGACCGATGGCCCGTTGACGCCGGCCCGCTCGCTGCTGGGTCGCCAGGCGATCATCGGTTCGACCTGCCACGCGCAACTCGAACTCGCCGAACAAGCGGCAAAGGAAGGCGCCAGTTACGTCGCCTTCGGCCGCTTCTTCAACTCCAACACCAAGCCCGGCGCGCCGACCTGCAGTCTCGAACTGCTCGATCAGGCCCGCAGCAAACTGCACCTGCCGATCTGCGCGATCGGCGGCATCACCCTCGACAACGCCGCCCCGCTGGTGGCCCACGGGGTTGATCTGCTGGCCGTGGTTCACGGGCTGTTTGGTGCCCAAGACACTCAAGAAGTGACGCGCCGTGCCCGCGCCTTCAACGACTTGTTCAAAGCTTAAGTATTCAATTACCGATTTTTGAGAGCCCAATCATGTCTCGTTCCGAAACCCTGTTTGCCAATGCCCAGAAACACATTCCCGGCGGCGTGAACTCGCCTGTGCGTGCCTTCAAGAGCGTCGGCGGCACGCCGCTGTTCTTCAAGCACGCCGAAGGCGCCTACGTGACGGACGAAGACAACAAGCGTTATGTCGATTACGTCGGCTCCTGGGGCCCGATGATTCTCGGCCACAGCCACCCGGACGTGCTCGACGCCGTGCGCAAGCAACTTGAACACGGTCTGTCCTACGGCGCCCCGACCGAGATGGAAACCGAGATGGCCGACCTGGTCTGCTCGATCGTGCCGTCGATGGAAATGGTGCGCATGGTCAGCTCCGGCACCGAGGCGACCATGAGCGCCATTCGCCTGGCCCGTGGTTTCACCGGCCGCGACAGCATCATCAAGTTCGAAGGTTGCTACCACGGTCACTCCGACAGCCTGTTGGTGAAAGCCGGCTCCGGCCTGCTGACCCAAGGCGTGCCAAGTTCTGCCGGGGTTCCTGCGGCCTTCGCCAAGCACACCCTGACGCTGCCATTCAACGACATCGACGCCGTTGAAAAAATGCTCACCGAAGTTGGCCAGGAAGTGGCGTGCATCATCGTCGAGCCAGTGGCGGGCAACATGAACTGCGTGCCGCCAGCGCCAGGTTTCCTCGAAGGCCTGCGCACCCTGTGTGACAAACACGGCGTGGTGCTGATCTTCGACGAAGTGATGACCGGTTTCCGCGTGGCACTGGGTGGGGCCCAGGCGTATTACGGCGTAACCCCGGACCTGAGCACCTTCGGCAAGATTATCGGTGGCGGCATGCCGGTCGGCTGCTTCGGCGGCAAACGCGAAATCATGTCGCACATCGCGCCACTGGGTCCGGTTTACCAGGCGGGCACTCTGTCGGGTAACCCGTTGGCCATGGCCGCCGGCCTGACCACCCTGCGCCTGATCAGCCGCCCGGGCTTTCACGCCGAACTCAGCGAGTACACCAGTCGCCTGCTCGATGGCCTGCAACAGCGCGCCGATGCCGCTGGCATCCCGTTCGTCACCACCCAGGCCGGTGGCATGTTTGGCCTGTACTTCAGCGGCGCCGACGACATCGTGACCTTCGATGACGTGATGGCCAGCGATGCCAACCTGTTCAAGCGCTTCTTCCACCTGATGCTTGAAGGTGGCGTGTACCTGGCACCGAGCGCCTTCGAAGCCGGTTTCACCTCGATCGCTCACGGCGAAGCCGAGCTGAAGCTGACGCTGGACGCTGCTGAACGTGCATTCGCTGCATTGAAGTAATGCAATAGACGCTGACGTCGACGATTGTCGGCGTCAGCTTTATCCTACCTGCCTAGCTTATTTCTGACGCGATACTGATAATTCCCCCAAAAGCGGCAGATATATTCCCCGCGCGGCAGAAAAACGAGTAAAGACTTTGTAAGGTGGGTCCTGCTTATTTCATAATGCGCGCTTATTGGATCCCTCGACGGGTCCGCGCGCCCTTCAGAGGTAAGTCGATTCCCATGAACCGCACCGGCCGCGCCCTTGCACTGGGCTGCCTGTTGCTCCTTCAGCCCCTGCTCGCGCATGCACAAGCAGGCGGCAACTCGTTGTTGATCCCAGCGATGGGTCGTTGCACCCTCAATACCCAGCCTGAAGACCTGAAGGAGGCGCTCGCCGCCTGCCAGAAAGCGTCGGACGCCGGGGATGCGGAAGCGCAATACGAGTTGGGCGAGTTCTACTACGACGGCAAACGCGTGCCGCGCGACCTCAATCAAGCCCTGAGCTACTTCGAAAAAGCTTCGCTGCAAGGCCACGCTCAGGCGCAATTCAAACTCGGCATCATGTTCTTCCATGGCGAAGGCGTGCCGGCCAATAACGTTCAGGCATATATCGTGCTGAAAATGGCCGCGGTCAACGGCGCGGAAGATGCGCTGGACACCGCCGACGAAGTCGCCGAGCACATGCAACGCAGTGAACTGGAAGTTGCGACCCAGGTGCTGGGGCAAATTTTCCGTAAATACCTGATGGAACTGCAAAGCGCCGACGGGCGTACGCCTTTCTCGCCACTGCCCTGAATCCAACGCGGGCAGTGTGGTGAGGGGGCTTGCCCCCGTCGGCCGGTCCGCGTTCGGGCGCAGCAGTCGTAAAGTCGGCTGACGCGTTGTGACAAATAGATTTCAGGGTCGCTTCGCGGCCCAACGGGGGCAAGCCCCCTCGCCACAGTGAGGCTTACTTCTCAGGCATCGGCATCGGAAACGGCATGACATTGCCGACCGCGCCACGGGCTTCGCTGATTTTCGGGGTGCCCATACGCTCGACTTCGTCGATGCGCACAATCGAATGCATCGGCACAAAACTACGCACCACGCCCTCGAACTGAGCCTTGAGCTTCTCTTCGCTCGGATCGACGACCACTTGCGTGCGCTCGCCAAAGACGAACTCTTCCACTTCCAGAAAGCCCCACAGATCACTTTGATAGATCTGCTTGGCGTACATTTCGAACACCTGGCCCTGGTTGAGGAAAATCACCTTGTAGATTGGAGCTTCACGTTTGGTCATGGTGGGCGAACAACACATCGAGGGATAAAAATGAGGGCGCGAACTATAGCATAGCCGCTGGACGCACGACGGTAGGAACCTGGGGACTTGTTCCCTATAATGCGCGGTTCTTTGAATCACGTGATGAACCCGTCCATGGCCAAGAAGCTTTATATCGAAACCCACGGTTGCCAGATGAACGAGTACGACAGCTCGCGCATGGTCGATCTGCTGGGCGAACATCAGGCCCTGGAAGTGACGGCGCGCGCCGAAGACGCAGACGTCATCCTGCTCAACACCTGCTCGATTCGCGAGCGCGCCCAGGACCGGGTGTACTCCCAGCTTGGCCGCTGGCGCGAACTGAAGCTCGCCAACCCGGAAATGGTCATCGCCGTCGGCGGTTGCGTGGCCAGCCAGGAAGGCGCGGCAATCCGCGACCGCGCACCCTATGTCGACGTGGTCTTCGGCCCGCAGACTTTGCACCGCCTGCCGGAAATGATCGACGCCGCGCGCCTGACCAAACTGCCGCAAGTCGACGTCTCGTTCCCGGAAATCGAAAAATTCGACCACCTGCCAGAACCGCGCATCGATGGCCCAAGCGCCTATGTGTCGGTGATGGAAGGTTGCAGCAAGTACTGCACTTTCTGCGTAGTGCCCTATACCCGCGGTGAAGAAGTCAGCCGGCCGTTCGACGACGTGATCGCCGAGATCATTCACCTGGCCGAGAACGGCGTGCGTGAAGTCACCCTGCTGGGGCAGAACGTCAACGGCTACCGTGGCCTGACCCATGATGGGCGCCTGGCCGATCTGGCCGAGCTGATCCGCGTGGTGGCGGCTGTCGATGGCATCGACCGCATCCGCTACACCACGTCGCACCCGCTGGAGTTCTCCGACAGCCTGATCCAGGCCCACGCCGAAGTGCCGGAACTGGTCAAACACCTGCATTTGCCGGTGCAGTCGGGTTCGGACCGGATTCTTGCAGCGATGAAGCGCAACCACACCGCACTCGAGTACAAGTCTAAACTGCGCAAGCTGCGCGCCGCCGTGCCGGGCATTTGCATCAGTTCGGACTTTATCGTCGGCTTCCCCGGCGAGACCGAAAAAGACTTCGAACAGACCATGAAGCTGATTGAAGACGTCGGTTTCGACTTCTCCTACTCGTTCGTCTACAGCCAGCGCCCGGGCACCCCGGCTGCCGACCTGGCCGACGAAACCCCGGAAGAGCTGAAAAAAGAGCGCCTGAACGCCCTGCAACATCGCCTCAACCAGCAAGGTTTCGAGATCAGCCGACAAATGGTCGGTTCGACCCAGCGGATCCTGGTGACCGATTACTCGAAAAAAGACCCGGGTGAACTGCAAGGCCGGACCGAGAATAATCGAATCGTAAACTTCCGCTGCGACAATCCGACCTTGATCGGCCAGTTCGCCGACGTGCACATCGACGCCGCACAGCCGCACTCGCTACGTGGCTCGTTGATTCAACAAGGCTAGTTCCGGCTAGTGCGGGCTCCTGTGGCGAGGGAGCTTGCTCCCGCTCGGTTGCGAAGCAGCCGCAAACCAGTCGCTTCGGTACCTTCTGAAAAACCGTAGTGACCGGGCTGGGAGCGCTTCGCACTCCAGCGGGAGCAAGCTCCCTCGCCACAGGAATGGAATGGGTGTTTGATGTTGGTCTGTTTAAGAGCTTTCGTACCCAGGCCTCTGGCGTTATCCTTGATTTATCTCCATTGCCCCAGGGCGGCTAAAAACAACCTTGAACGCACCCATAGAACCACATCGCTTCATCCTCGAGCCCTTTGAGGCTCATCGCTTCGCCAATCTGTGCGGGCAATTCGACGAGCATTTGCGCTTGATCGAACAGCGCCTGGCGATCGTGATCCGCAATCGCGGCAATCAGTTCGAATTGATCGGCGAGCCCAAGCACACCATCTCCGCGGAAAACCTGCTGCGCCGCCTCTACCGTGAAACCAAGAGTAGCGAGCTGTCGCCAGACATGGTTCACCTGTTCCTGCAGGAATCGGCCGTGGAAGAAATGGACAACCATTCGCCCGCCGAACCCTCAGTCGCCCTGCGCACCAAAAAAGGCATGATTCGCCCTCGCGGCTTGAATCAACTGCGCTATGTGAAGGAAATCCTGGGCAACGATATCAACTTCGGCATCGGCCCCGCCGGTACCGGCAAGACCTATCTGGCCGTTGCCTGCGCAGTCGATGCGCTGGAGCGCGAGCAGATCCGCCGCATCCTGCTGGTACGTCCAGCGGTCGAGGCCGGCGAGAAACTCGGCTTCCTGCCCGGCGACCTGGCACAAAAAATCGACCCGTACCTGCGCCCGCTGTATGACGCGCTGTACGAAATGCTCGGCTTTGAACACGTCGCCAAGCTGATCGAACGCCAGGTGATCGAAGTTGCGCCGCTGGCGTACATGCGAGGCCGCACGCTGAACAACAGCTTCATCATCCTCGACGAAAGCCAGAACACCACCGTCGAACAGATGAAGATGTTCCTGACGCGGATCGGTTTTGGCTCGACCGCGGTCATCACCGGTGACATCACCCAGATCGACCTGCCGAAAGGCACCAAGTCCGGGCTGATTCATGTGATCGACGTGCTCAAGGAAGTACCGGGCATCAGCTTTACCCACTTCAAACCCAAAGACGTCGTGCGCCACCCGCTGGTGCAGCGCATTGTCGAAGCCTATGAGCGTTTCGAAAATCGCCTGATTGACGAACCTGCAACGCTTTCCGCTGAAAAGGGCAATCGCCACGATGCTTGAGCTTGATCTGCAACTGGCGACCGAAGCGCCCGCTCCAAGCGAAGCCGAGTTCCGCCAATGGTGCGAACTGGCCCTGCGTCAGCGCACCGCCGACTCGGAATTGACCATTCGCCTGGTCGACGAGGAAGAAGGCCGCGAGCTGAACTACACCTGGCGTCAAAAGGATTACGCAACCAATGTGTTGTCGTTCCCTGCCGATGTGCCCGATGAATTGCTGGACATCCCGTTGCTGGGCGATCTGGTGATCTGCGTGGCCGTGGTCGAGCGCGAGGCTGCCGAGCAAGGCAAGGAGTTGAAGGCCCACTGGGCGCATCTGGTCATTCACGGCTGCTTGCATCTGCTTGGTTACGACCATATAGATGATGACGAAGCCGAAGAAATGGAAGCACTGGAACGAACGTTGCTTGCAGAATTGGGTCATCCTGATCCCTATGCGGACGACGAAACCGAAACATCCCCTATCGTTACAACAAAGGATTCAGAGTAATCGCTATGAGCGAAGATCGATCGAGCAACGGGCAAAAGTCCTGGCTGGGTAAGCTCACCCAGGCTTTTGCCCACGAGCCGAAAAACCGTCAGGAGCTGCTGGAGCTTCTGCGTGATGCCCATCAGAACAAGTTGCTGGACAGCGAAGCGCTGGCCATCGTCGAGGGCGCCATCCAGGTCGCTGACCTGCAAGTACGCGACATCATGGTCCCGCGCTCGCAGATGGTCAGCATCAAGGCGACCCAGACACCCCGTGAATTCCTCCCGGCCGTGGTTGAGTCCGCGCACTCGCGTTACCCGGTAATCGGCGAGAGCCACGACGACGTCATGGGCGTGTTGCTGGCCAAGGATCTGCTGCCGCTGATCCTCAAGGAGAACGGCGACAGCTTCAACATCAAGGATTTGCTGCGTCCGGCCACTTTCGTGCCCGAGTCCAAGCGTCTGAACGTGTTGCTGCGCGAGTTCCGCGCCAACCATAACCACATGGCCATCGTCATCGACGAATACGGCGGCGTGGCGGGTCTGGTGACCATCGAAGACGTGCTCGAGCAAATCGTCGGCGACATCGAAGACGAGCACGACGTTGAAGAAGACAGCTACATCAAGCCACTGCCAAGCGGCGACTTCCTGATCAAGGCCCTGACGCCGATCGAGAACTTCAATGAGTTCTTCGACAGCGAATTCTCCGACGACGAATTCGACACCGTTGGCGGCCTGGTGATGAGCGCGTTCGGGCACTTGCCAAAACGCAACGAAATCACTGAAATCGGCGCCTATCGCTTCCGCATCCTGAACGCCGACAGCCGTCGCATTCACTTGCTGCGCTTGACCCCTATAGCCCGCTAAGGACTGACATGCGTTGGATCACCCGCCCCGGCTGGCCCGGTAACCTGCTGGCCGTGGCGGCCGGTGCACTCACCACTCTGGCCTTGGCGCCATTCGATATCTGGCCGCTGGCATTGCTGGCGGTCGGATTTTTCTATGCGGGCTTGCGTGAACTGACACCTCGTCAGGCGCTGGGTCGCGGCTGGTGTTTCGGTTTCGGCCTGTTTGGCGCCGGCACCAGTTGGATCTACTACAGCATCCACAACTTTGGTGGCGCTTCGATGCTGCTGGCCGGGTTGCTGATGCTGGCGTTCACCGCCGCGATTGCCTGGTTCTTCGCCCTGCCCGCCTGGCTCTGGGCGCGCTGGTTGCGCCGTAACGAAGCGCCATTGGCCGACGCCTTGGCATTCGCGGCGTTGTGGGTGGGTCAGGAAGCCTTTCGCGGCTGGTTCCTCACCGGCTTTCCATGGCTTTATTCCGGTTACAGCCAACTCGACGGCCCGCTCGCCGGATTGGCGCCATTGGGTGGTATGTGGCTGATTTCCTTCAGCCTGGCCCTGAGCGCCGCGCTTGCGTACAACTTGCCACGCCTGATCAAGGCCGGACACAAAGGCTTTATCGTCGCCGGCCTGCTGTTGCTGGCTGCGCCTTGGGTCATCGGCCTGTCGCTCAAAGGCCACGCCTGGACCAGCCCTTCGGGCAATCCGCTGAGCGTCGCGGCGATTCAGGGCAACATCGAACAAAGCATGAAGTGGGACCCGGCGCAGCTCAACGCGCAACTGGCGCTGTACCGCGACATGAGCTTCACCTCCAAACGTGTCGACCTGCTGATCTGGCCGGAAACCGCGGTCCCGGTGCTCAAGGAGTCTGCCGAGGGCTACCTGAACATGATGGGCAGCTTCGCCGCCGAACGTAACTCGGCACTGATTACCGGCGTGCCGATCCGCGAGGAAGTGCATCACGAGAAACGCTTCTACAATGGCATCACGGTGGTTGGCCAAGGCGATGGCACTTACCTCAAGCAGAAACTGGTGCCGTTTGGCGAATACGTGCCGCTGCAAGAGTTACTGCGCGGCCTGATTGCGTTCTTCGATCTGCCGATGTCGGATTTCGCCCGCGGCCCGGCTGATCAGCCGTTGTTGCAAGCCAAGGGTTATCAGATTGCACCGTTCATCTGTTACGAAGTGGTCTACCCGGAATTTGCCGCCAGCCTTTCGGCGCGCAGCGATTTGCTGCTGACCATCAGCAACGACACCTGGTTCGGCACCTCCATCGGCCCGTTGCAACACTTGCAGATGGCGCAAATGCGAGCGCTGGAAGCCGGGCGCTGGATGATTCGCGCGACCAACAACGGCGTCACCGGATTGATTGATCCCTTCGGCAAAATCACCGTGCAAATCCCGCAATTCGAACGCGGCATTCTCTACGGTGACGTGGTGCCGATGCACAACCTGACGCCTTACCTGCAATGGCGCTCGTGGCCGCTGCTTATCCTTTGTGTACTGCTGTTTGGCTGGGCATTGCTGGCCAGCCGGATCGCCAAGACGGTTTAAGCACTTGTGGCGAGGGAGCTTGCTCCCTTGCCACAGAGGTGGGAACGATCAATATCAGCGATAAAAAATCGAATAGCCGATCTGCCCCACCGCCTCATTCAACAACTGGCCGGATCGCCAGATCGATTTGAACGTCGGCATCCAGCCACCCAACGGCTCGCCATTATCGGTGCCTAAAAAGCCCACCGGAGCCGGCACCACGGTAAATCCCGCCTGCTCGAAACTCCAGACGCTGCGCGGCATATGCCAGGCTTGCGTCACCACCACGACCCGCTTCAACCCCACAGGCTCCAGCAGTTCGGCAGTGAATTGGGCGTTTTCCCAGGTGGTGCGGCTGCGCCCTTCCTGCCAACGAACCGTGACCCCAAAATCATCCTGTAACGAATCGGCCATCAACTTCGCTTCAGTCGGCGGCGTGCCGTAATGCAAACCACCGCTGGTCAACACCGGCAAAACCGACGCCTTGGCCAGCCGCGCCGCATAACGCTCACGCTCCAGCGCCACACCCGTTGGCTGATCGGAACCCCAGGCCAGGTCACCGCGTTCGCGCCCCGCCCCCAGCACCACGATCACATCCGCGCGCTCGGCCAGAGTCGCCCATTCGCTGCGGGCCAGCGGTGCTTCACGCTCAAGGGCCTTCGCGCTCCACTGCACAACGACCGGCAAGCTCATCAACCAGAACCCTCCGACGCCCAAGGCAAAACACAGCCCTGCAAGGCGTGGTCTTGAGCGGCGCAACCACCAGGCAAGCGCAAGCAACAGTAAAAAAATACCGGGTGGCAGAAGCAGTTGTTTAACAAAATAACGAAAAGGCATCGGGCATCTCCTGAGATGCCCGAAGCCTAAGTGGGTTGAAACAAAGCGACAACTAAGATGGAAGGCCTTTCCTTCAAAAAGCCATCTTGGGCGACTTCATGCGCCCGCTTGGGGCAACGAACATTTGCCTGATCGCTTACTTGACCAGCAGGGACCGGACCTTTACCGCGTCTCTGCGAGAGAGCTTGTCTTGCAACCAGATAATTTTCGCCGAACGGGGAACGTCCTTAGGCTTCACTGCTTCTGATGACAAGCATCCTTGCGCCTCATGTTCACTACGATCCAGATAAGCCATGATCAGTTCGAACTCTGCGCGGCTCAACCCGCGAAGTTCCAGCTCCACCGGACGCTCATCGCGTAACCGGCCAGCTGTCCTTGCGGCATCCAGGGCCAGCCCCAGGCGCTCTATCAGCTTTTCGTACAACTCCGGTTTAGTTACTTTTCGTTGTGACTCAACCATCCCTCACCTCATTGAAGATAAGACTCACTCCCCATCTAGAGCTTAGCTTCGCTGAGAAAACCGTTCAGGTGCCGCGACCAACGGCCCTACGCGTGTAATCAAGGTTTCCCTCGGTAGAGCGCGGTCATGTATGCTACGGCGCTTCCTGTAACTCCACTTCCAGCTCGACTGGGCATCGAAAACGCCACTTTTGGCGTCATCAGCGTCCAGCGTTGCATTGAAGAGGATTAGGCCACCCCTATTCAGTTCAAAAGTAGCCATGCACGAACAATACCAGCCCCGTGAAATCGAAGCCGCCGCCCAGTCGTTCTGGGACGAGCAAAAGTCCTTTGAAGTCAGTGAACAGCCAGGCAAGGAGACTTTCTACTGCCTGTCGATGTTCCCTTACCCCAGCGGCAAGCTACACATGGGGCACGTGCGCAACTACACCATTGGCGACGTGATCTCCCGCTATCAGCGCATGCAAGGCAAAAACGTCCTGCAACCCATGGGTTGGGACGCTTTTGGCATGCCGGCGGAAAACGCCGCAATGAAGAACAACGTAGCGCCCGCCAAGTGGACCTACGAAAACATCGCCTACATGAAATCCCAGCTGCGCAGCCTGGGCCTGGCGGTGGACTGGTCGCGCGAAGTCACCACCTGCAAGCCGGATTACTACCGTTGGGAACAATGGCTGTTCACTCGCCTGTTCGAAAAAGGCGTGATCTACCGTAAAAACGGCACCGTGAACTGGGACCCGGTCGACCAGACCGTTCTGGCCAACGAACAGGTGATCGACGGTCGCGGCTGGCGCTCCGGCGCGCTGATCGAAAAACGCGAAATCCCGATGTACTACTTCAAGATCACCGCTTACGCGGATGAACTGCTGGAGAGTCTCGACGACCTGCCGGGCTGGCCTGAGCAAGTCAAAACCATGCAGCGCAACTGGATTGGCAAATCCCGCGGCATGGAAGTGCAGTTCCCGTACAACGTCGATTCGATCGGCGAAACGGGCGCACTGAAAGTCTTCACCACCCGTCCGGACACCCTGATGGGCGCGACCTACGTTGCCGTGGCTGCCGAACATCACCTGGCGACCCTGGCTGCGAAGAACAACCCTGAGCTGCAAGCGTTCATCGCGCAATGCAAAGGCGGCAGCGTGGCCGAAGCCGACGTTGCCACCCAGGAGAAAAAAGGCCTGCCGACCGGCCTGTTCGTCGAGCACCCGCTGACCGGCGAAAAATTGCCGGTATGGGTCGCCAACTATGTGCTGATGCACTACGGCGACGGCGCGGTAATGGCGGTTCCGGCCCACGACGAGCGCGATTTCGAATTCGCCCACAAGTACAACCTGCCGGTTAAATCAGTCGTGCGCACCAGTTCCGGTGATAGCAACCCGACACCATGGCAAGACGCCTACGGCGAACACGGCACGCTGATCAACTCCGGCGAGTTCGATGGCCTGGATTTCGCGGGCGCGTTCGACGCCATCGAAGTAGCCCTGATCAAGAAAAGCCTCGGTGCCTCGCGCACTCAGTTCCGCCTGCGCGACTGGGGCATCAGCCGCCAGCGTTACTGGGGCTGCCCGATCCCGATCATCCACTGCGATACCTGCGGTGACGTGCCGGTCCCGGAAAATCAACTGCCTGTCGTGCTGCCGGAAGACGTCGTACCCGATGGCGCTGGTTCGCCATTGGCGCGCATGCCCGAGTTCTACGAATGCACGTGCCCGAAATGCGGCGCACCTGCCAAGCGTGAAACCGACACCATGGACACCTTCGTCGAGTCCTCGTGGTACTACGCTCGTTACGCCTCTCCGCACTATGAAGGCGGCCTGGTGGAAAAATCCGCGGCCGACCATTGGTTGCCAGTGGATCAATACATCGGCGGTATCGAACACGCGATCCTGCACCTGCTCTATGCGCGCTTCTTCCACAAGCTGATGCGCGACGAAGGCCTGGTGAGCTCCAACGAGCCGTTCAAGAATCTGCTGACCCAGGGCATGGTGATCGCCGAGACTTATTATCGTCGCGAAGCCAACGGTGCTTACACCTGGTTCAACCCGGCGGACGTGGTACTCGAGCGCGACAGCAAGGCCAAGGTCATTAGCGCCAAGTTGATCGCAGACGGCCTGCCGGTGGAAATCGGCGGGACCGAGAAGATGGCCAAGTCGAAGAACAACGGCGTCGATCCACAGTCGATGATCGATCAGTTCGGCGCAGACACTTGCCGCCTGTTCATGATGTTCGCCTCGCCACCGGACATGAGCGCGGAATGGTCCGACTCCGGCGTAGAAGGTTCGCACCGCTTCCTCAAGCGCGTCTGGCGTCTCGCTCAAGCGCACGTCACCCAGGGCCTGCCGGGCAAACTGGACGTCGCCACCTTGAACGACGAGCAGAAAGCCATTCGCCGTTCAATCCACCAGGCTATCAAGCAGGCCAGCCACGACGTGGGCCAGAACCACAAATTCAACACCGCCATCGCCCAAGTGATGACGCTGATGAACGTGCTGGAAAAAGCCGCGCAAGACACCGAACAGGACCGCGCGCTGATTCACGAAGGCCTGGAAACCGTGACCCTGCTCCTGGCCCCGATCACCCCACACATCAGCCATGAGCTGTGGCATCGACTGGGTCACGCCGATCCGGTGATCGATGCCGGTTGGCCGGTTCTGGACGACAGCGCGCTGGTTCAAGACAGCCTGCAGCTGGTAATTCAGGTCAACGGCAAGCTGCGCGGCCAGATCGAAATGCCGGCCAGTGCCAGCCGCGAAGAAGTCGAAGCCGCCGCACGGGCCAATGAAAACGTGCTGCGCTTTGTCGACGGCCTGACTATTCGTAAAGTGATCGTAGTGCCCGGAAAACTGGTCAATATCGTCGCTAGCTAATTGGATCAGGCGCAAGGTCCATACCTGGCGCCGAACAGAACCTTTCGGGTCGCACGCTCGGCCCACATGGTTTCAAGGGGAGCAACAAGATGATCAAACGCAATCTGCTGGTGATGGGGCTCGCTGTTTTGCTGAGCGCCTGCGGCTTCCAACTGCGCGGTACCGGCACCGCCGAACTGGCGATCAGGGAACTCGACCTGAGCGCACGCAACTCATATGGCGAAACCGTGACGCTGATGCGCCAGGTGCTTGAAAGCAGTGGCGTCAAAGTCTATGCCGGCGCACCTTACAAGCTGGTATTCACCGACGAACAGGAAAGCCAGCGCAGCCTCAGCTACTCCGGCGGCGGCCATTCGGCCGAGTATGAGCTGACCAACGTGCTGAACTATCAAATCGTGGGCCACAACAAGCTGTCCCTGCTCGACGACAAACTGCAAGTGCAGAAGGTCTTCATCCACGACGGCAACAACATCACTGGCTCCGACCAGGAAGCCGCCGAGGTGCGCAAGGAAATGCGTCGCGACATGGTGCAACGCATGATGCTGCGCCTGCAACAGCTTACCCCGGCTCAGCTTGATCAGTTGCAACAGACTGCCGATGACCGTGCCAAAGCGGAAGCCGACGCGCTGGAAGCAGCCCGTAAAGCTGAAGCGAACACTCCGCGTCAGTCACCTATGCAAGTACCGACCGAGTAAGTCGTACGGGGCGCTCCGGCGCCCCGTTCGCCCTGTCTTATGAAACTAGCCCCCGCCCAGCTCGGCAAACACCTGCAAGGCGCCCTTGCGCCCGTTTACATCATCAGTGGCGATGACCCACTGTTGTGTCAGGAAGCCGCCGACGCCATCCGCTCTGCTGCCCGCCAGCAAGGTTTTGACGAACGCCAGGTATTCAGCGCAGACGCCAGTTTCGACTGGGGTACGCTGCTGCAAGCCGGCGCCAGCATGTCGTTGTTCGCTGAAAAGCGCCTGCTGGAGTTGCGCTTGCCGTCCGGCAAACCGGGCGACAAAGGTGCAGCAGCGCTGATGGAGTATTGCTCGCGTCCGGCCGAAGATACCTTGCTGCTGATCAGCCTGCCAAAACTCGACGCCAGCGCGCAAAAAACCAAGTGGGGCAAGGCGCTGGTCGAAGGCCCGCAGACCCAGTTCGTGCAGATCTGGCCGGTGGATGCCAACCAGTTGCCGCAATGGATTCGTCAGCGTTTGTCCCAGGCTGGGCTTGCTGCCAGCCAGGACGCTGTCGAGCTGATCGCAGCAAGGGTCGAAGGCAACCTGCTGGCGGCCGCCCAGGAAATCGAAAAGCTCAAGCTGATGGCCGAAGGTGGCCAGATCACGCTCGAAACGGTGCAAGCGGCAGTTGCCGACAGCGCGCGCTTCGATGTTTTCGGGTTGACCGATGCCATTCTTAATGGCGAAGCGGCGCATGCGCTACGCATGCTTGAAGGTTTGCGCGGCGAAGGCGTCGAACCACCGGTGATTCTTTGGGCGCTGGCCCGAGAGCTTCGGCTATTGGCCAACCTGTCGCTGCAATACAGCCAGGGTGTGCCGCTGGACAAAGCCTTCAGCCAGGCCCGACCGCCCGTCTGGGACAAGCGCAAACCCCTGATGAGTAAAGCCCTGCAACGCCATTCGGCGCAACGCTGGGCGCAACTGCTGCTCGATGCCCAGCGGATCGACGCACAAATAAAAGGCCAGGCCGCCGGTTCGCCGTGGATGAGCCTGAGCCGCTTGGCGTTGTTGATGGCCGGCCAGCGCCTGGCATTGCCTGCCGAGTAAACCGTTTTTTTGTGGCGAGGGAGCTTGCTTCCGCTGGGTCGGTCCGCGTTCGGGCGAAGCGGCCCTGAAATCTGCAAACCGCATATCCACAGACACACACCGCGTGCCCAGCAATCACGGCTGCTTCGCTGCCGAACGGGGGGCAAGCCCCCTCGCCACACTAACCGAGTTCACTCCAAACAGAGCTGAATGGTCCTACGCATCGCAGGGACTAGACAGAACCCCAACTTCGGCCGATGATTTGCCCCGCGAAAACCACTCAACGAGAGCACCGCCCATGAGCAAACACAAGCGGCCCAACAAGGCCAAATCCATTGTCGCCCAGCCACTGTTCCGCAGCCGTCAGGAACAACCCGGCAAGGGCAAAGGCAGCTACCGCCGCGAAGCCTTCCAGTCTAAAAGCTGGGAGGCTTCTTACTTTCTGGCGGCATGAAGTTTCAACATCACCTCGCTCCCTCTCGGCATGATAAGGTCTGCACCTGATTCGTATTATCTGGACCTGTGCATGCCCCTTTGTCTTTCCCGTCGTTGGCACCTGCGCCAACTGATTGCTGCCTCCAGCCTTGTATTGCTTGTCGCCTGCGCGGAAAAACCCACCGCTGCCGACGCGCAACCGCTCCAAACCGCCCCCGTTGCGACTACTCCGGCCATCATTCCTCCGGTAGTGCCGACTGGCGACAATCTCGACATCCAGCCGACCCAGACCTTCGAGGAATGGGAAGCCGGTTTTCGCCAGGATGCCCTCGCCGCCGGTATCCGTCCGGATGTGTTCGACCGCGCCTTTGCCGGCATCACGCTGGACATGAGCGTGATCCGTGCCGACCGCAGCCAACCGGAGTTCACCCGCCCGGTGTGGGAATACCTCGACGGTGCGCTCTCCGCCGCGCGCGTGCGTAAAGGCCAGGCATTACTCAGCCAGTACGCCGAGACCTTGAACACCATCGAGCAGCGTTATGGTGTTGATCGCCAGGCGCTCGTGGCTGTCTGGGGCATGGAAAGCAACTTCGGCAGTTTCCAGGGCGACAAATCGGTGATCCGCTCGCTGGCGACCCTGGCCTACGAAGGCCGGCGTCCAGGCTTTGCTCACGCCCAATTGCTGGCCGCTCTACAAATACTGCAACAGGGTGATATCACGCCCGAGAAGATGCTCGGTTCCTGGGCTGGCGCCATGGGCCAGACCCAGTTCATCCCGACCACCTACCTCACCCACGCGGTCGATTTTGACGGTACCGGTCACCGCGATATCTGGGGCAGCCCGACCGATGCACTGGCCTCCACTGCCCATTACCTGCAAAGCTCCGGCTGGCAGAAAGGTCAGCCTTGGGGCTTCGAAGTGCAACTGGCGAGTGGTTTCGACTATTCGCTGGCTGACGGTGCGATTCGCAAAAGCGTCTCCGAGTGGATGCAAATGGGCATCAAACTGCCCAACGGCGGCGTCGTTCCACCCGGTTCCGAACACCTGTCAGCCGCCCTGCTGCTGCCCGCCGGTTATCGTGGCCCGGCGTTCCTGATCCTCGATAACTTCCGCGCAGTCCTCAAGTACAACAATTCGTCGTCCTACGCATTGGCGGTGAACCTGTTGTCTGAACGCTTTAACGGAGCGGGCCTGATCAACGGCGAATGGCCGAAGGATGACCTGCCCCTGAGTCGTTCAGAGCGCATCGAACTGCAGAATTTGCTGAGCGCCAGTAACTACGATGCGGGGAACGCCGACGGCATCATCGGCGCCAACACCCGCAAGGCCATTCGCAGCGCCCAGCAGTCGTTTGGCTGGCCGGCAGATGGTTACCCGACGCACAAGTTGCTGGAAGGTTTGCGTAACCGCTAAAAACATCGCGGGCAAGCCTTGCTCCTACAGATCAATGTCGAATCACAATGACGTGACCGACATACAACATGTAGGAGCAAGGCTTGCCCGCGATGACTGACTTTCAGGCGACCAGGACCTAACGCCTGACGACCACATCCTGCTCCAACACCAACTCCTTGCTCCCCGCATCCAGCCTCACCAACGCGCCCATGGGCAGCGTCAGGTTCGGGTCGCAATGGCCGCTGCGCCAACCGGCAAGCACCGGAATCCGCAATGGCTCGAAGGTTTGCTTGAGCAACTTCGCCAATGCATCGCTGTCCACGCCGGCCACATCCCCCACCAGCACCCCGCGCAGCGTGCTCAGCTTGCCGGCCAGGCGCAGATGGGTCAGCAACCGGTCGATGCGATATATCGGCTCGTTGACGTCTTCGATGAACAGAATGATCCCGTCGGCATCGATTTCGAAAGGCGTGCCCAGGGTCGCGGCAATCATCGACAGATTACCGCCCAGCAAACGCCCATGAGCGATGCCTGGCTCGATCGTAGTCAAAGGGTACGCCACCGGGTGCGCCAACAGGCTTCCAGCGTTCAACTGGCCTCTGAGCAGGCTGAGCAACGAAGACTCGGTCGGCTGGAGCTTGTTCCCCAGCAGATCGGCGTTGAGCATCGGACCGTGAAAGGTCACGAACCCCGCATAACGGCTGATGGCCAGGTGCAGCGCCGTAATGTCGCTATAGCCGACAAACGGCTTGGCATTGCGCCGCAGCAACTCGAAGTCGATCCGGTCCAGCAGGCGCGGGCTGCCGTAGCCGCCACGCAGGCAGAGAATCGCATCAATGGCCGGATCGCCAAACGCCTCATGCAGATCCTTCAGGCGAACGTCGTCACTGCCGGCGAGGTAGCCGTCTTTCTCCAGGACACCCGGAAAAATCCGCAGCGAATACCCGCGTGCACGCATCCATTGAAAAGCCGTTTCGGTATCCAGTGCCGCCGGGCCTGCCGGCGCAATGACACCGATCAGCCCCTCGGCAGGTAATGCCGGAACCGGGGCGTGCTCGGAAATAACGGGGGTCGAGCGAGTGGTCATCCGTGATTCTCCCTGTGTGAATGCTTCAGCACACAGTAGTCAGGAACGGGGATAAACAGAAGAGGTTCAGCTGTCCCGCAGGGCGCAGGAAAAAACCGGGTGTGACGCGGTACCGAGTAGCTTTTAAAAAAATGCCCGCAAGACGTGAACCTTGCGGGCATTTCAGATCAGGACGACATCAACTCGGCCTTGACCAGTTTCGCCTGCTCGTCGGCGTGATACGAGGAACGTACCAGCGGGCCGGAGGCGACGTTCTTGAAGCCCATCTTGTAACCTTCCTCGGCGAACCAGGCGAAGGTGTCCGGGTGCACGAAACGCTGCACCGGCAAGTGGCTACGGGACGGTTGCAGGTACTGGCCCAGAGTCAGCATGTCGATATCGTGTTCGCGCATGCGCTTCATGACTTCGATGACTTCCTCATCGGTCTCGCCCAAACCCAGCATCAGGCCGGATTTGGTCGGAATGTGCGGCATCATCTGCTTGAACTTCTGCAGCAGGGTCAGCGACCACTGATAGTCCGAACCCGGACGTGCAGCCTTGTACAGGCGCGGTACGGTTTCCAGATTGTGGTTAAACACATCAGGCGGCTCGGCGGCGGTAATTGCCAGCGCCACGTCCATCCGGCCACGGTAGTCCGGAACGAGGGTCTCGAGCTGCACATTCGGCGACAGCTTGCGGATTTCGCGGATGCAGTCGGCGAAGTGCTGGGCACCGCCGTCACGCAGGTCATCACGGTCTACCGAGGTGATCACCACGTACTTCAGTTTCAGGTCGGCGATGGCGATGGCCAGGCTTTCCGGTTCGTTGACGTCCAGTGGCTTCGGACGACCGTGGCCAACGTCGCAGAACGGGCAGCGACGGGTGCAGATGTCGCCCATGATCATGAAGGTTGCGGTGCCACCGGAGAAGCATTCGCCGAGGTTCGGGCAGGAAGCTTCTTCGCAGACGCTGTGCAACTTGTGTTTGCGCAGCAGGGCCTTGATACGGTCGACTTCCGGGGAAACCGGGATGCGCACGCGAATCCAGTCAGGCTTTTTCGGCAATTCGGTGGTTGGAATGATCTTCACCGGAATACGCGCAACCTTTTCGGCGCCGCGCAGCTTTACGCCAGCTTCCACTTTGGCTCGCGGGGCCGGGCGCTCGGTAACATCCAGCGTCGGGATCATGGTTTGCACAGCGTCTTGCGCAGTAGTCATATCAGTCGATTCCGCCCGTTAGGGTCGTCTGCTCAGCATAGTCGAGGTGTTTGACGAGCTGCGCACGCAGCCGGGCACTTACCTCGGCAAATTCAATCGGCCCGGTGTGATCGCGCAGCTGGGTCATGGCCAGCCCGGCGTATCCACAGGGGTTAATCCGGCGAAACGGCTCCAGGTCCATATCCACGTTCAAGGCCAGGCCATGAAAGGAGCAACCGTGGCGGATCCGCAGACCCAGAGAAGCAATTTTTGCACCGTTGACGTAGACGCCCGGTGCATCGGCCTTGGCCACGGCGGTGACGCCGTAGCTGGCCAGCAGCTCGATCAGGCACTGTTCCATCCGGCTGACCAGGTCGCGCACGCCGAAACCCAGCTTGCGCACATCCAGCAGCAGATACGCCACCAACTGACCCGGGCCGTGGTAAGTCACTTGACCACCACGGTCGACCTGCACCACCGGAATATCGCCGGGAAGCAGCAGATGCTCAGCCTTGCCGGCCTGCCCCTGGGTAAAAACCGGTGGGTGCTCGACCAGCCAGATCTCGTCGGCGCGGTCGCTGCCGCGCTCGTTGGTAAACCGTTGCATGGCATGCCAGACCGGCTCGTAAGCCAGCTGGCCGAGCTCGCGAAAGCCCAGCGGTTCGGACATCACAGCACCATGTGCACGAAGCCGGTGGCCCGCAGTTCACTGTTGATGTTGTACAGCTGGTCCTGGTCGGTCGCGACGATGTGTAACTGAATCGTCGTGTACTTGCCATTGGTGCTTTGGCGTTCGTCCACACGGTCATGATTGATCGTCGCGTGCTTCTTGACGATTTCGATGATCTTGTCTTTGTTGCCCACACCGGTATCGCTGATCACCTTAACCGGGTAGTCAACGTTGGGGAATTCGATCTTGGGTGCCTTTACTTCGGTATCGGTCATGGCGTAACGGCCTCGTAAGCGTAAGCCGTGGCGACGGCATGGCCCCGCGCCGGATCAGCGCGTGGCCATGCAGGTGCACACTATCAGTTGAACAAGCCGTAGAAGAATAGACGGATGCTATCCCACATGCGGCGGAAGATACCACCTTGGTCGACCGCGTCCAGCGCGATCAGATCAGCGCTGTGCACGACCTTGTCGTCCAGTTTCACTTCGACTTTACCAATCACGTCGCCCTTGGCGATCGGCGCGACCAGTTGCGGGTTCATGGTCATGCTGGCAGCGAGCTTTTTCAGCTGGCCTTTTGGCAAGGTCATGGTCAGGTCTTCAGCCAGGCCGGCTTTGACCTGGTTGGTGGTGCCCTTCCAGACTGGAGCCTGAGCCAGCTCGGCGCCTTTCTGATAGAAGGTCTGGGTTTCGAAGAAGCGGAAACCATAGGTCAGCAGCTTCTGGGTTTCAGCAGCGCGAGCGCTTTCGCTGTTGGTGCCGAATACCACGGCGATCAGGCGCATGCCATCACGTACCGCCGAGGACACCATGCAATAGCCGGCTTCTTCGGTGTGACCGGTTTTCAGACCGTCAACGGTCTTGTCACGCCACAGCAGCAGGTTGCGGTTGGGTTGCTTGATGCCGTTCCAGAAGAACTCTTTCTGCGAGTAGATCGCATAGTGAGCCGGGTCTTCGTGGATGATCGCACGCGCCAGAATGGCCATGTCGTGAGCCGTGGAATAGTGCTCAGGGTTTGGCAGACCGGTCGGGTTCATGAAGTGACTGTTGTTCATGCCCAGGTCGGCAACAGTTTTGTTCATGAGGTCGGCGAACGCGTCTTCGCTGCCGGCGATGTGCTCGGAGAGCGCGACGCTGGCGTCGTTGCCCGACTGGATGATGATGCCGTGCAGCAGGTCGCTGACCGTGACCTGCGAGCCGACCTTGATGAACATCCGCGAACCGCCGGTGCGCCAGGCGTTCTCACTGACGGTCACCGGATCGTTTTCACCGATCTGGCCGCGACGGATTTCCAGGGTCGCAATGTACGCTGTCATCAGCTTGGTCAGGCTGGCTGGCGGCAGACGCTGGTCACCGTTGTTCTCGACCAGCACGTTGCCGCTGCTGGCGTCCATGAGCACATAGGATTTAGCCGCCAGTTGTGGTGGCGACGGCATCATCTCGACCGCAAAAGCGGCGGGTGAGAGGAGCAGCGGGACTAGCAGGCACAGGCGTTTGGCAAAGGTGGTGATGTTCATCCGTCTCTCGAAATCGCTAATGGAAACTGCCCTATGGGCAAAACTAATCAGACAACCCAGGTTCCGTATCGGAACGCGGCAATTGTCGCGTGTTCAGTTGTTCACTCTCTAACCCTTGCCGGGCTTTTATTGTTCAACGAGCCAACAACTCAGGTTCACCCCCCAAACCGCAAGTGAACCTTGAATCAGGAATTGCTTATTCGGCCGTCACCAGGCTCGGCGAACCGAGATTGGCCAGGCGCACGCTGTTTTGCACTTGCGTGATTTCACCCTGCGAGCCGATTGGCCCCAGACGAACCCGATGCAGTGTCTGTTGGTTGCGCACGATCGAGCTGATGAACACCGGAGCGCTCACCATCCCGCTCAACTTCGATCTCAGGAGTTCTGCAGCGTCCGGGTTGGCGAACGCGCCCACCTGCAGATACTGGCCAGAGGCTGGTACAGAAGCGTTTTTTTTTGCATCGAGCTGCACCGGCACAACGGCCGCGGCATGTTGCTGCGGCGGTGGCGTCCATTGCTCGACGGTGCCGGCCGACGCGGTAATCACCGGTGCGCTATTTTGCGCGACTTGCGGCTCATTGAGCATCAACGGCGCAGGTCGGCCTTTTGCCGCCCACCACTCTTGCGGGTCGATGCCTTCAACCTTGACCCGCGCAGTGCCAATCTCGGCATACCCGAGCTTCTTGGCCGCGGCGTAGGACAAGTCGATGATGCGATCCGAATAGAACGGCCCACGGTCGTTGACCCGCAGGATCACGCTCTTGTTGTTGTCCAGGTTGGTGACCCGAACATAGCTGGGCAATGGCAGGGTCTTGTGTGCGGCACTCATGCCGTACAGGTCATACACTTCGCCGTTGGCGGTGTTCTGCCCGTGAAACTTGGTGCCGTACCAGGACGCCGTACCCGAGGCGACATAACGCTTGGATTCGGCCAGCGGAAAGTAGGTCTTGCCCAGCACGGTATACGGGTTGGCCTTGTACGGGCCGGTGTGCAGGGTCGGCGTAGCGTCGGGGATCCGTGAAATATCCACATCCCACCACGGCGCACCGTCTTTGTGGGCACGGTTGATATCCAGGCCTGGTGTCGCGCGTACCGCGGTCGTGTATTTCTGTTGCGGTGCACGACTGGTCGAACAGCTGACCACGAGCAACGACAACGCGGCGAAAGCCACCAGCTTCAGGGGTTTGCGGATTGGCGATGCCAGCATTACTTGACGCCCCGTGCTTGGACCAGCATTTCAGACAACTGATGTACAGCCATGGCGTACATCACGCTGCGGTTATAACGCGTAATCGCGTAAAAATTCTTCAGGCCCATCCAGTATTCAGGGCCATTGTCACCTTCAAGCCTGAAAGCCGTGACCGGCATATCATCGCGCAGCGCATCATGACTCGACCAGCCCAACGCCCGCAACTCCCCGACGGTTTTCGTCGGCTCGATGCCGGTGGTCAAGCCGTCGTCGACCTGATCGCCGCGCACATCGGCCCGGCTGACCACCGGTTCGCCTGCCTCCCAGCCGTGACGCTTGAAATAGCTGGCAACGCTGCCGATGGCATCGTCCGGATTGGTCCAGATATTAATGTGGCCATCACCGTCGAAATCCACCGCGTAGGCGCGAAAGCTGCTCGGCATGAACTGCGGCAAGCCCATGGCGCCGGCGTACGAGCCTTTGAGCGTCAGCGGATCGACCTGCTCTTCACGCGCCAGCAGCAGAAACTCACGCAATTCCTTGCGGAAGAATTCTGCACGTGGAGGGTAGTCGAAACTGAGGGTCGACAACGCGTCGATCACCCGATAATTACCGGTATTTCGGCCGAAAAAGGTTTCAACGCCGATGATCGAGACGATCACCTGTGCTGGAACGCCGTATTCCCGCTCGGCGCGAGCCAGCGCCGCTTCGTGCTGGCGCCAGAAATCCACGCCCCGGGCGATCCGCGCGTCGGTCAGAAACATCGGGCGATATTCCTTCCATTGCTTGACCCGCTCGGCCGGTCGGGAGATCGCGTCGAGAATCGATTGCTTGCGCTCGGCCTCGCGGAACACGCCCATCAGCTGTTCACCGGCAAAACCATAGTCGCGGGTCATTTCACCGACGAATTCGGCCACTTGGGGCGAGCCTTCATAATCGCCGGCCAGCGCTTCCTGCGCTGCACCAAGGATGCTTACCAGGCCGACCCACGGAGCGTATCGAGTCGCCCAGCCACGCATTACTTGCATTGAAATCTTCACCTTATTCAAACCTGTGCGATCCACTTACGATGGGTATGGATCGACATCAAAACCCCAAACGCTGACAGCAGCGTCACCAGCGAAGTTCCGCCGTAGCTAATGAACGGCAACGGCACCCCCACCACCGGCAACAGGCCACTGACCATACCGATGTTGACGAAAACATAAACAAAAAACGTCATGGTCAGGCTGCCAGCGAGCAATTTGCCGAACAAAGTCTGCGCCTGGGCGGTAATCACCAGCCCACGGCCAATCAACAGCAGGTAAATCAGCAGCAAGGCGCAAATGCCCACCAGACCGAACTCTTCGCCCATCACCGCAATGATGAAGTCAGTGTGGCTTTCCGGCAGAAAGTCCAGGTGCGACTGGGTGCCCAGCAGCCAGCCTTTACCGAACACGCCGCCGGAACCGATGGCGGCCTTGGACTGAATGATGTTCCAGCCGGTGCCGAGCGGATCGCTCTCCGGGTCGAGGAAGGTCAGGATCCGCTGCTTCTGGTAGTCATGCATGATGAAGAACCACATCGCGACCGCCACCGGCACGGCTGCCGCGACCACGCTGAGGATCCAGCGCCAGCGCAGGCCACCCATGAACAGCACGAAAGCACCGCCCGCAAGGATCAGCAGCGACGTGCCGAGGTCTGGCTGACGCACGATCAGTATGAACGGCAACCCGATCAGGAACAGACTGACCCCGACATGCTTGAGTTGCGGTGGCAACGTGCGCTTGGACAGGTACCAGGCAATCGTCGCCGGCATCAGGATTTTCATGAATTCCGAGGGCTGGAAGCGAATCACCCCGGGAATGTTGATCCAGCGCGTCGCGCCCATGGCGTTGTGGCCCATCACGTCCACCACCACCAGCAAGATCACCCCGAGCACATAGCCCAGCGGCACCCAACGCGCCATGAAACGCGGTTCGAACTGGGCGATGACGATCATCGACACCAGGCCGATCCCGAACGACGTCGCTTGTTTGGCCAGCAAGTCCCAGCTCTTGCCACTGGCCGAATACAGCACGAACAGGCTGCCGGCCGCGAGGATCAGCAGCAGGATCAGCAACGGGCCATCGATGTGCAGGCGTTGCAACAGCGTCGCGCGGCGACGCATCACATCCTCACTGGAGAGGATGCGATCAAAATTACTCTTCACGGGCCGTAGCCTCCGCGCTGATAGGGCTGTCGTACTCGGGTTTGAGTCGGCCGTCCTGGCCCAGGAGCCAGGCATCCATGACTTGCCGCACCACTGGCGCCGCGACACCGGAGCCGGACTCACCGTTCTCGACCATCACCGCCACGGTGATTTTCGGGTTGTCGGCCGGCGCAAAGCCGACGAACAAGGCGTGGTCGCGGTGGCGTTCCTGAACCTTGGAGCGGTCGTACTTCTCGCCCTGTTTGATCGCGACCACCTGGGCGGTACCCGACTTGCCGGCAATCCGGTATTGCGAGCCGATTGCCGCTTTACGCGCGGTGCCGCGGGCACCGTGCATCACTTGCTGCATGCCGTGGTTGACCTTGGTCCAGTCCGACGCATCACGCAGAACGATGTCCGGCATCGGGTTCGGGTCCTGCGGCTTTTGGCCTTCGATGGTTTTCGCCAGGTGCGGACGGTTCCACTTGCCCTTGTTGGCGACCAGCGCCGTGGCCTGGGCCAACTGCAACGGGGTGGACTGCATGTAGCCCTGACCGATCCCCAGAATCAGCGTTTCACCCGGGAACCACGCCTGACGTCGGGTCGCGCGTTTCCATTCGCGGGACGGCATCAGCCCCGGCGACTCTTCGAACATGTCCAGCGAGACCTTCTGGCCGATACCGAACTTGCCCATATACGCCGCCAACCGATCGATCCCCAGTTTGTGCGCCAGGTCGTAGAAGTAGGTGTCGTTGGAACGCATGATCGCCGTGTCCAGATCCACATAGCCGTCGCCAGTGCGGTTCCAGTTACGGTATTTATGATCGTAGTTGGGCAGCATGTAGTAACCCGGGTCGAAAACCCGGGTCGAGGCCGTCACGACGCCAGAGTCCAGCCCGGCAATTGCCACGGCCGGCTTGATGGTCGAACCCGGCGGGTACAGACCGCGCAGCACGCGGTTGAACAGTGGCCGGTCGATCGAGTCACGCAACTCGGCGTAGGCCTTGAAGCTGATGCCGGTCACGAACAGGTTCGGGTCAAAACTCGGCTGGCTGACCATTGCCAGCACTTCGCCGGTGTTCGGGTCCAGCGCTACCACGGCACCACGGCGCCCACCCAATGCGGCTTCGGCGGCTTCCTGCAGCTTGATGTC
The DNA here is from genome assembly GCF_058782685.1 of Pseudomonas sp. FW306-02-D09B. Lineage (NCBI taxonomy): Bacteria > Pseudomonadati > Pseudomonadota > Gammaproteobacteria > Pseudomonadales > Pseudomonadaceae > Pseudomonas > Pseudomonas sp. FW306-02-D09B. The sequence goes on along the minus strand of NZ_JBYSXY010000013.1, from coordinate 117,948 downwards.
CAGGCTCAGGACGATGTCCTTGCCGGGGATCGGATCGGTACGCTTGAGCACCCGCAATACGCGGCCACGGGCGTTGGTCTCGACTTCTTCGTAACCGACCTGACCGTGCAATTCCGGCTCGTAGAAGCGCTCAATACCGGTTTTGCCAATTTGATGGGTGCCGCTGTAAGCCACCGGATCCAGAGTCTTCAGTTCTTTCTCGTTGATCCGCCCCATATACCCGACCGAGTGCGCAAAATGCGGACCCTGCGGATAGTGACGTACCAACTGCGCAACCACTTCGACGCCTGGCAGGCGGAACTGATTCACCGCGATCCGGGCGATCTGCTCTTCTGTCAGCTCGAACAGGATCGGCACCGGCTCGAACGGTCGGCGCCCCTGCTTCATGCGCTTTTCGAAGACCGCCCGATCTTCAGGCGTCAGTTGCAGCACCTCAACGATGACATCGAGCACTTGCTTCCAGTCACCCGAACGTTCGCGGGTCATGCTCAGACTGAAGCTGGGCCGGTTATCGGCCACCACCACGCCATTACGGTCATAGATCAGCCCGCGAGTCGGCGGAATCGGCTGAACGTGGACACGGTTGTTTTCCGACAGCGTCGAGTGGTACTCGTACTGAATCACTTGCAGGAAATACAGCCGCGCGATCAGCACGCCGATCAGCGTGACCACCGCAATTGCCCCGAACACGACCCGGCCGCGCACCAGACGGGCGTCTTTCTCGTGGTCCTTGATGCGGATCGGCTGAGACATGGGGGCGCTGAACTACTTGTGGTAAGGGTGCCCGGACAGCACGGTCCAGGCGCGATACAACTGTTCACCGATCAGGATCCGCACCAGTGGGTGCGGCAGAGTCAGGGGCGACAACGACCAGCGCTGGTCAGCCCGCGCGCAGACTTCCGGCGCCAGCCCTTCGGGGCCGCCGACCATGAAGTTCACCGTCCGCGAGTCCAGCCGCCAGCGATCCAGCTCGACCGCCAGTTGCTCGGTGCTCCAGGGCTTGCCGTGAACCTCGAGGGTGACGATGCGCTCATTCGGGCCGACCTTGGCCAGCATGGCTTCGCCTTCCTGGCGAATGAAGCGCGCCACGTCAGCGTTCTTGCCACGGGTGTTGAGCGGTATTTCCACCAGTTCCAGCGCCAGCTCGGAAGGAAGACGCTTGGCATATTCATGCCAGCCTTCTTCCACCCACTTGGGCATGCGTGAACCGACGGCGATCAGACGCAGTCGCACAGCGAACCCTTATTGCTGGTCTTTGTTGAGCTTGGTGAAATGCTCGTGACCGACTTCAGGGCTGTGGTGCTTGCCATCGGTGGCACGGCTCAGCTCGGCACCTTCCCACAGACGCTCCAGGTCGTAGAACTGGCGGGCCGAGGCGGTCATCATGTGTACGATGACATCGTCCATATCCAGCAGTACCCAGTCACTGTCGCCCTTGCCTTCTTCACCCAGCGGCTTGACGCCTTGGGCCTTGACCGCCTCGCGGACCTTATCCAGCATCGCGCCGATCTGACGGTTGGAAGTACCTGTAGCGATGATCATGAAGTCAGTGATGCTCTGCTTTTCACGAACGTCGATCACCAGAATGTCCTGGGCCTTGACGTCTTCCAGAGCCGCTACGGCGACCTTGACCAGCTCTTCGCCGACGAGTGCCGGGCCGGTTTCAGCCGCTACTGGCAGCGGGGCGCTCTTGAACGAACCTTTGCGCTTTACTTTAGTTACGTCTTTGTCAGTCATATAAAACTCGTTTTGCTCGTATGTTCGGGCGCTTCAATACACGTTGTTGCCACGTGCCTCAAAGCACTCCTATTCAGTTCGACGCACGGTAAAGTCCGTGCGCATCGATATAGGCCAGGACCGCGTCGGGCACCAGGAAACGTACCGACTTACCGCTGGCCAGCAGTTGACGGATCTGGGTGGCGGATACCGCGAGCGGCGTCTGCCAGACGAATGCAATCTGTCCGCTCGACCCTTTGAGGGCCAGCGGGTCGCTCACCGAGCGCGCTGCCAGCAGGTTGCGCAAGGCATCCGGCGGTTCGCTGTCGGCATCCGGGCGTTGCAGCACCAGGATGTGGCAATGCTGGAGCAACTCTTCCCAGCGGTGCCAAGTGGGCAGGCCGCAAAATGCGTCCCAGCCCAAAAGTAGAAACAACTGGTCATCAGCGGCGAGTTCCGCACGCATCAGTTCCAGGGTGTCGATAGTGTAGGACGGCTTGTCGCGTTTGAGTTCGCGGTCATCCACTAGCAACGGTGCTATACCGGCCACCGCGCGCTCGACCATCGCCAGACGGTCCTGCGCCGAAACCTGCGGCGTATCCCGATGCGGCGGCCTGGCGCTGGGCGTCAGGCGCAACTCATCGAGAGCCAGTGATTCAGCCACTTCCAGTGCACTGCGCAAATGGCCGATGTGCACCGGATCGAAGGTCCCGCCCAGGACGCCAATGCGCCGGGGGCCGGTTTCACTGGCGGTCACTGCGGCGCTCTGGCCGAGATCGCCCAAGTCAGACCGGCTCCTGGCCGCGCAACTGGCCATCACCGACCACGATGTACTTCTCGCAGGTCAGACCTTCGAGGCCCACCGGGCCGCGGGCGTGCAGCTTATCAGTAGAAATGCCAATCTCGGCACCCAATCCGTATTCAAAGCCATCGGCAAAGCACGTCGGGGTGTTGATCATCACCGAGGCCGAATCGACTTCAGCCACGAAACGCCGGGCTTCGCCCTGGTGTTCGCTGACGATCGAGTCGGTGTGGTGCGAGCCGTAACGGTTGATGTGCTCAATCGCCTGGTCCAGGCCGTCGACCACCAGGATCGACAGAATCGGCGCCAGGTATTCGGTGCTCCAGTCTTCTTCGGTCGCGGCCACGACGTCGATGATCGCCCGGGTGCGTTCGCAACCGCGCAGTTCGACGCCTTTTTCGCGGAACTGTTCAGCCATCGCCGGCAGGAACTCCTCGGCGACCGCTTGATCGACCAACAGGGTTTCCATCGCGCCGCAGATACCGTAACGGTAGGTCTTGGCGTTGAACGCAATGCGCTGGGCTTTCGGCAAGTCGGCGTGGGCACTGACATACACGTGGCAGATGCCGTCCAGGTGCTTGATCACCGGCACGCGAGCGTCGCGGCTGACCCGTTCGATCAGGCCCTTGCCGCCACGCGGTACGATCACGTCGACGTACTCGGGCATGGTGATCAACGCACCAACGGCAGCGCGGTCGGTGGTTTCGACCACTTGCACCACGGCCGCCGGCAAACCGGCTTCAGCCAGACCGCGCTGAATGCAGGCAGCAATCGCACGATTGGAATGAATGGCCTCGGAACCACCGCGCAGGATGGTTGCGTTACCCGACTTCAAGCACAGGCTCGCGGCATCGATGGTCACGTTTGGCCGCGACTCATAGATGATCCCGACCACGCCCAGGGGTACGCGCATCTTGCCGACCTGAATACCCGACGGCCGGTAACTCATGTCGCGGATCGCGCCAACCGGATCGGGCAGCGCCGCCACCTGACGCAAACCGACGATCATGCCGTCGATGCGTGCGGGGGTCAGGGCCAGACGTTCGAGCATGGCCGGCTCAAGCCCATTGGCCCGGCCTGCGGCCAGATCCAGCTCATTGGCGGCGGTCAACTCGGCGCGAGCGTTATCCAAAGCGTCGGCGGCAGCCAGCAGGGCGCGGTTTTTCTGCGCGGTACTGGCACGGCCGATCACGCGGGAAGCGTCGCGGGCAGCGCGACCCAAACGGGTCATGTAGTCAAGAACGGACTCAGTCATGGTCTCTGTGGTCTTGGCAAAGAGGAAAGCGGCAGATTATAGCTGTCGCGCGCTCCTACTAACAGCAGTGACGGGCGGATGGTCGAAATGGGCAGTGTTCAGCCTCGATTAAGTCCGCAGTTGTTATCATTCCGTCATATTTACCTGATCACTTCGGCCGCCATGCTTATTTTGACCACAGCGAAATTGCCAAAAGCCCTGCCCGATAGCTTTTTCAACCGTGATGCTCAGCTGCTTGCCTGTGAACTGCTGGGTAAAGTGATCCGTCACCGGGTCGGTGACCTTTGGCTTTCGGCGCGAATTATCGAGACCGAAGCCTATTACTGCGAAGAAAAGGGCAGCCACGCCTCGCTTGGCTACACAGAAAAGCGTAAGGCTTTGTTTCTGGATGGCGGCCACATCTATATGTACTACGCCCGTGGCGGCGATTCACTGAACTTCAGCGCCCACGGACCGGGCAATGCGGTGCTGATCAAATCGGCTTACCCGTGGGTCGATGAAATCTCCGGCCCGGCGAGCCTTGCGCAGATGCTGCTCAACAATCCCGACGCCAAGGGCCGACCGCGCCCCTCGCAAAAGCTCTGCGCCGGCCAGACCTTGCTGTGCAAGGCGCTGGGCCTGAAAGTACCGACCTGGGATGCCAAGCGCTTCGATCATGAAATACTGTTTGTCGAAGACGTCGGTGCACCTCCTCCGCATGTCATCCAGACCACACGCCTGGGGATTCCTCATGGCCGCGACGAACACCTGATGTACCGCTTCGTCGACGGCGCTTACGCACCCTACTGCACCCGGAACCCCCTGCGACGCGGCCAGGTCGAAAACCGCGACTATTTCCTGCTTCCCTGAATGGTGCTGCGGCCTGCAGCAAAAACACCCACTGAGGGAGCGAGCTTGCTCGCTCCCTCAGTTCATTTGATGATTTGATGGAGTTGTACGTATGGGCCCATGGCTCGATAGCCTGACTGTCTGGTTGACGGTCAATCCGCAATGGCTGGCGGTGGCGGTATTCATAGTGGCCTGCGTTGAGTGCCTGGCAATTGTCGGGCTGATCGTGCCCGGCATCGTGTTGCTGTTTGCCATCACGGTACTGGCCGGCAGCGGCGCGTTGTCGCTGGGCGAAACACTGCTGCTGGGCTTCCTTGGCGGCCTGTTCGGCGATCTGCTGTCGTACTTCCTGGGCAGGCACTTCCACCAGAACATTCGGCGCTTGCCAGGGCTGCGCCACCATCCGGAATGGATCAGCGGCGCTGAAAACTATTTCCAGCGCTATGGCATCGCGAGCTTATTGGTCGGGCGCTTTATCGGCCCTTTGCGCCCGATGCTGCCAATGGTTGCCGGAATGTTCGACATGCCCTTCCCGCGCTTCTTTGCGGTCAGCTTGCTGGCGGGCGCCGGCTGGTCGGTGGCCTATTTACTGCCGGGCTGGGCCACGGGCGCGGCGATTCGCCTGCCGCTGCCGGAAGGTTTCTGGCCTCAAGCCGGAGTGGTCGTCGGCAGTATCGCGGTATTGGTGGGCCTGAGCATCAACAGCAGCTTGCGCGGTCATCGCCAGGCCACCGCGCTGATTGCCGGCCTCAGCCTGCTGATACTCGGCGGGCTGTTCATAGGCTATCCGCACCTGAGCGCCTTCGATCAAGGCTTGATGACGCTGGTTCAAGAACACCGCAGCCCGGCGCTGGATGAAATCGCGGTAATGCTCACCCAGGTCGGCGATTTCAAAAACATGTTTGTGATCAGCGCGGCGCTGACGATCCTGCTACTGATCACACGCCAATGGCGGCACATGATCTTCGCGGGCTGTACGCTGCTGATCACCGCGCTGCTGAACACCGGAACCAAGAACCTGTTCGCCCGGATGCGCCCGGAAGTACTGACCGACCCACTGACCAGCTACAGCATGCCCAGTGGTCATGCGTCAGGTTCGTTTGCGTTGTTCCTGACCCTCGCGGTGCTGGCCGGCCGAGGACAACCGCAGCGCATGCGCCTGACCTGGTTGCTGCTCGGTTGCCTGCCGCCAGCCGCCATCGCCCTGTCGCGGGTTTATCTCGGCGCACATTGGCCAACCGATATAACCGCCGGCGCGATGCTGGCGGCGTGCGTGTGTGCTGCCAGCCTGGCCGTGACCCAGCGCCAGACACCCTTGAGCCCTATGCCGGCCAAGGTCTGGTGGTCGGTGTTGCCGGTAATGCTGGCATTGTTCGGGTTCTTCGCGCTGTGGCACTTGCCTCATACATTGCAGCGGTATGCCTACTAGGATCTGTACGAAAACTCGCCGAGCGGCGATCAGGCAAGGCAAAAACAGGCGAGGAACGGCTGCGGTCGCACGCGACTTTAGGCCCCTAAATGAGCATTATCCGCTGCGCGGCCCCTTCGGGCCGCCCTTCGGACGTTCTCACTCCGTTCGTCCGAGCCTGTTTTAACGCAGTCTGGTCGACGCGCAGGTAGTTTTCGTACAGAGACTGACAAGCGTTAGGCAAACAATTCCCCCTGCAACTCGTCCAGCAACGCCTGAATCGCATCCAGGCGCTGCTGCGGGTTGTCGAGTTGCAGCAGTTCGATCTTGTCCACTTCAGAAAATGGCAGCAGGTACGCCAATTGATTGGCCAGTGACTGTTGCCCGGCCGCGTCGGTGCCCATGTTCAACGCTTCGACCATCGGGTGTTCGGCCAAGGCCTTGAGCAGTGCGACCAGGTCGGCGTCTTCGTCCTGTAGCGGTTGCTCCGGTTCGTCCTCCAGCCACTCGACCTCGGCGACGGTCAACTGATCGCGCTGAGTCTCGGTACGCAGTACATGGAAGCGCCGCCCGCCCTGCACCCGAATACCCAGCAGACCATTATCCTGCTGCTTGAAATCGGTAATCAGCGCTTCGCATCCCACCAGCGCATAGCCTTGCGGGGCAATGCCGACTTCTTCGCCGTCGAGAATGCACACCACGCCGAAGCCGGTCCCCTGCTTCATGCAGCGGCTGATCATGTCCAGGTAGCGCGCCTCAAAAATCTGCAAGTCGAGGATGCAGCCAGGAAACAGCACCGTATTCAGTGGAAAAAGCGGCAAGCTCATAGACATTTCCTTACACCACCATCGACACCGCCAACGGCAGGAACACCGCCGTGGCCACGCCCATCAGACTCATCGCCAGCGCCGCGAAGGCGCCGCACTCTTCACTTTCCTGCATCGCCACCGCAGTCCCGACGGCGTGTGCGGTCATACCCAGCGCCATACCGCGGGCTTCCGGGCTGTGCACACCAAGCCGATTCAACAGGCTCGGACCGAAAATGGCGCCAATCACCCCGGTGATCAACACGAACACCGCCGCCAGCGCCGCCACTCCGCCAATCTGCTCAGCCACCAGCATGGCAATCGGCGAGGTAACCGATTTAGGCGCCATGGTCATCAGGATCATGTGCTCGGCGCCAAACCACCAACCCAGCAGCACGCCCATGCCGGTGGCAACCACACCACCTATCACCAGCGTAGTAAATATCGGCCAGAACAGCTGCCGAATCCGCCGCAGGTTCAGGTAGAGCGGCACCGCCAGTGCAACGGTCGCCGGCCCCAGTAGAATGCTGAGGATCTCGGTACTTTTGCGGTATTCGGCATACGTCAGCCCGCACGCGAGCAACACGCCGATCACCAGCAGCATCGATACCAGCACGGGCTGCAGGAAGATCCAGCGGGTTTTCTCGAACGCTGCCAACACCAGTTGATAGGCGCCCAACGTAACGCCAATACCGAACAACGGGTGATGAATCACTGCCGCCAGCGCACCCTGCCAGTCGAATATCATCACGACTCCTCCGAGCGCACGGCGTGGCGCTTGATCAGCCGTTGCATCAAGACTCCGGCGAACGCCATGGACAGCAGCAGCGACAACACCAGTGCGCCGACGATGGCCCAGAAATCCGCCGCGATATCGGCGGCGTATACCATCACGCCCACCGCTGGCGGCACCAGCAGCAAGGGCAAATAACGCAGCAGGCTACCAGCCGCCAGGCTCAGGGGTTCAGCCACTTCGCCACGAATGACCAGGAACCCCAGCAGCAGCAACAGGCCGATAATCGGCCCAGGCAGCACCGGCAATAACAAATGGTTGAGGGCCGTGCCGAGCAATTGAAACAGCACCAGCCAGGTCAGGCCGCGTAGCAACATCCGTCATCTCCAGCAAAACTCGTCCCCACAAGCGGGCCGGACATTATAAGCATGGCACTCGCTATGCATGGGTATTCGCCAAAGGTATGGAAGCTTGACCGGACCTAATCGCCATGATGATCTAAAGTGGTTGTTCCGGGGCCAACCCCCCACCTGAAAAAACTATAAAACCGATGAACCCAAGGAGAGTCTCAATGCCCTATGTTCCCGTTGCAGAGCTCAAAGATTATGTCGGCAAGGAACTCGGACGTTCCGAATGGCTCACGATCGATCAGGACCGCATCAACCTGTTCGCTGAAGCTACAGGCGATTATCAGTTCATCCACGTTGACCCGGTAAAAGCCGCACAAACCCCGTTTGGCAGCACGATCGCCCACGGTTTCCTGTCACTGTCGCTGATCCCGAAGCTGATGGAAGACATCCTGGTCCTCCCGCAAGGCTTGAAGATGGTCGTCAATTACGGCCTGGACAGCGTGCGTTTCATTCAACCGGTGAAGGTCGACTCCAGAGTCCGGCTCAAGGTTGAACTGAGCGACGTCACCGAAAAGAAACCCGGCCAATGGCTGCTCAAGGCCACCGCCACGCTGGAAATCGAAGGCCAGGAAAAACCGGCATACATCGCTGAACCGTTGTCGCTGGCGTTCGTGTAACCCCTGCCGGATGCGAAGCAGTTCCTGCTGTTTCGCACCGCGTCTCTATATATCAGACACATAGCTGCGGCATACTCCCTCGCCTAATTGCCCGGATCCCGCTATGCGCTCACTTGCACCTCTTGCCCTGACCCTGTTGCTCACCGCGTGTGGTGACGGCGAATCGCTGTTGCCGCCCGACGCACGCCTGCCCGATGGCGGTCGCTATCGGGGTGATCTGGTCAATGGGTTGCTGCAAGGCCAGGGCCGGATCGACTACCCGAACGGCAGCTGGTACGCCGGCCAGTTCGACAAGGGTCAGTGGCACGGTCAGGGCGAATGGCACGGCAGCAACGGCGAGGTTTATCGCGGGGAGTTCCAGCAGGGGCTGTTCCATGGTCAAGGCACGCTGACCACCAACGGCAGCAGCTACACCGGCGGCTTCAAACTCGGGCGGCGCGACGGTGAAGGCACCCTCAAAGAAGATGGCATGACTTACCGTGGCGAGTTCAAGGCCGATCAGTATTCCGGCCTCGGTCGTCTCGAACTTGAAGACGGCAGCCAGTATCAGGGCCAGTTCGCCAACGGCAAACCCAACGGTGAGGGCCAGCGTGGCGATGCCAGCGGCAACCAGTTCACCGGTACTTTTGTCGACGGCCAGCTGGAAGGCAACGGCACCTTCAGCAGTGCCGAGGGCGATAGCTACGTCGGTGGTTTCAAACAGAATCAGCTGAACGGCAAAGGTCGCTACGAGAACGCCGATGGCGACGTGTGGGTCGGCCAGTTCAAGGAAGGCGCGCTGAACGGCAAAGGCGAATTGATCGGCGCCGACAACAGCCACTACATCGGCCAATTCAGTGATTGGCGTTTCACCGGCCAAGGCCGTTTGAACCTGGCGGACGGCAGCTTCTACATCGGCGAGTTCGATAACGACAGCTATCAAGGGCACGGCACGCTGGTGCTGACGGATGGCACCGTGCAAAGCGGCGACTGGATCAATGGCCAGCGTGTACGCGATGCCAATGGCAAGTTGCTGCCGGACACCCTCGAGTTGGGGTTACTGGCGCAAGGGCGCCTGCTCGAAGACGCGCTGGCCAATGTGCCGGCCTCGACCCCGGCGATCGAGTTGTACACCCTGACCGTGGGCGGCGACGGCAAGCAGAGCGTTTTTCTGCGCGAGTCCGATTACGTCAGCAACATGCTCGCCAGCCGCTTCGGCGCCTACGGCCAGATCCGCCTGGTCAACCATCGCGACCACCTCGGCGACCGGCCGATGGCCACGCGCGAGAACCTGCGCCGCGCCGCCCTGACCCTGGCCGAACGCAGCGGGCCGGAAGACCTGATATTCATCTACCTGACCAGCCACGGCACCCACGAACATGAACTGGTGCTCGACCAACCGCGCATGGAACTGGCCGATTTGCCGGCTGACGAATTGGCCGCCGTCCTCGCACCGCTGAAAAACCGCGACAAGATCATCGTGATTTCGGCCTGCTACTCCGGCGGTTTCATCCCGGCACTCAAAGACGAACGCACACTGATCATGACCGCCTCGCGCGCCGATCGAGTGTCGTTCGGCTGCTCGGAGGAAGCTGACTTCACGTACTTCGGCGACGCGTTGTTCGTTCAGGCACTGAACCAGACCGACGATCTGGAGCAGGCATTCAAACTGGCCAAGGCCACGGTCGCCGAGCGTGAACTGGCAGACAGCTTCGAGGCATCGGAACCACAGATCTGGGCGCCAAAAGGGGTGTTGGCGCATTGGCAATTACTGCGCAAGCAACAAGCACGCAAGGCACTGCAAAGTGCTGCATTAACCAGCAAGGAAGCAAAGAGCAACTAAGCTGAAACAGTATCAAGGGGGAAACATTATGTACTTGACGCCTCAGCATGTATTGCTCGCTGGAGCCACCGGCCTGGTCGGTGAACACTTACTTGATCGGCTGCTCAACGAACCGACCATCAGCCGCGTACTGGCACCGTCACGCCGACCACTGGCGGAACATCCTCATCTGGAAAACCCGGTTGGCGATCCGGCGGTGCTTCTCCCCCAACTCAGTGGCCGCGTCGACATTGCCTACTGCTGCCTGGGCACGACGATCAAACAGGCCGGCTCCGAACAAGCCTTTCGCGCAGTCGATCTGGACCTGGTGGTGGCGTTCGCCAAACGTGCACGGGAAATGGGCGCACGGCACTTGATCGTGATCAGCGCCCTGGGGGCTGACCGCAGATCCTCGGTTTTCTACAACCGGGTCAAGGGCGAGATGGAATACGCATTGCGCGCACAGAACTGGCCGCAACTGACTATCTGCCGACCTTCCCTGCTACTGGGCGATCGGCTTGAACCGCGACTCGCCGAACAACTGGCAGGCCCGCTGTCCAAACTGATTCCCGGCAAATACCACGGCATCGAAGCCTGCCAACTGGCCCGCGCCATGTGGCGCCTGGCGCTGGAAGAACAGGATGGCTTGCGGATTGTCGAGTCGGATGAGTTGCGCAAACTCGGCAAATAGTTTCTCAGGTCAACACCGAACCTGTGGCGAGGGGGCTTGCCCCCGTTCGGTGGCGAAGCCGCCGCAATCCGGTCAATTTGATTTATCTGAAGAATCGCGTGGCAAGTATTGGGGCCGCTTCGCGACCCAACGGGGGCAAGCCCCCTCACCACAGGGATCGCGCGCCCCCTTACAACCCGCCTGTTGCCTGAAACCCAACCCCTAACACCGTCAACACCGACAGCGGCAACAGCAGCGTGTCGAGCAGCGCGCTGGCCGGCAGGTCAAGGCCGGGGTAGCTCGGTGCTTCGGCGCCAAAATGATCCTTGGCGCAGCAACCGCCGTCCAGCGCGTACAGGTCAAGGCGCATCCCCGAGTACACCACTGGCGCGCCAGGCTTGGCCGCGTCCAATGTGCGTGCGGTGGCACAACCGCCCAATTGCAGGGCGAGCAGAAGACTCAATAGCTTATTCATCACTGCTCAAATGGTGTTCACCCCAACGCGGCAGCATGTCTTGCGGGATGTTCAACAGATTGAGAATCCGCGCCACGACAAAGTCCACCAGATCATCGATGGTCTGCGGCTGGTGATAGAAACCCGGCGAGGCCGGCAGAATGGTCACGCCCATGTTCGACAGCTTGAGCATGTTTTCCAGGTGAATACTGGAATACGGCGCCTCGCGTGGCACCAGAATCAACTGCCGACGCTCTTTCAAGGTCACGTCGGCGGCGCGCTCGATCAGGTTGTTGCAGGCACCTGTGGCAATCGCCGACAAGGTCCCGGTCGAGCACGGCACCACCACCATCGCGGCCGGCGAGCCGGAGCCCGAGGCCACGGGCGACATCCAGTCTTCCTTGCCATACACCCGAATCTGCCCGGCAGCCGCGCCAGTGTATTCAGTGAGAAAGGCCTGCATCATCTGCGGTTTCGGCGGCAGCGTGACGTCGGTCTCGGTGGCCATCACCAGTTGCGCCGCCTTGGAGATCAGGAAGTGCACCTCGCGGTCTTCGCGCACCAGGCAATCGAGCAGGCGCAAACCGTATTGGGCGCCGGAAGCGCCGGTCATGGCCAGCGTGATGCGATCCGGACCGTTACTCATTTAAGCGCCTCGGCCAATTTGCCATGCAGGCCGCCGAAGCCGCCGTTGCTCATGATCACCACGTGGGTGCCGGGTTTAGCCTGGCTCTTCACCTGCTCGATAATGCCATCCAGCGAGTCGCAGACCATCGACGGCACGGTGCACAGCGCAGCAACGGCGGGCAAGTCCCAGCCGAGGTTGGCCGGTGCGTACCAGATCACCTGATCGGCATCGACCACGCTTTCCGGCAAACCGTCACGGTGCGCGCCAAGCTTCATCGAGTTGGAACGCGGTTCGATGATCGCGATCAGCGGTGCGTCGCCGATGCGTTTGCGCAGACCGTCGAGGGTGGTTGCGATGGCGGTCGGGTGGTGAGCGAAGTCGTCGTAGATGGTGACGCCATGAACTTCAGCGACTTTTTCCATGCGCCGCTTGACGCTCTTGAACGCGCTCAACGCGGCGATGCCCATACTCGGAACCACGCCCACATGCCGCGCGGCTGCCAGAGTGGCCAAGGCATTGGCAACGTTGTGCTGGCCGGTCATGTCCCACTCGACCACGCCTTGGGCGACGCCTTCGAACATCACTTCAAACTTCGAGCCGTCTTCGCTGAGCAACTTGACCTGCCACTGCCCGCCCGCGCCGGTGGTTTGCACCGGGGTCCAGCAACCCATTTCGATTACGCGCTGCAATGCGGGTTCGGTGGTCGGGTGGATCACCAGGCCTTCACTCGGGATGGTCCGCACCAAGTGGTGGAACTGTCGCTCGATGGCCGGCAGATCGGGGAAGATGTCGGCGTGATCGAACTCAAGGTTATTGAGGATCGCGGTACGCGGACGGTAGTGAACGAATTTCGAACGCTTGTCGAAGAAGGCGCTGTCGTATTCATCGGCTTCGATCACGAAGAACGGCGTGTCCCCCAGACGTGCCGATACCGAGAAGTTCTGCGGCACGCCGCCGATCAAAAAGCCCGGGCTCATGCCGGCGTGCTCCAGCACCCAGGCGAGCATGCTGCTGGTGGTGGTTTTACCGTGGGTGCCGGCAACCGCCAGCACCCAGCGGCCTTGCAGCACGTGGTCGGCCAGCCATTGCGGACCGGAGACGTATGGCAGGCCTTTGTTCAGTACGTATTCGACCGCCGGGTTGCCGCGCGACATCGCATTGCCGATCACCACCAGATCCGGGGCCGGATCGAGTTGGGCTGGATCATAGCCTTGCGTCAGCTCGATGCCCTGCGCCTGCAACTGAGTGCTCATCGGCGGGTAGACGTTGGCATCGGAGCCCGTCACATGATGGCCCAGCTCTTTGGCCAGGACCGCCATCGAACCCATGAAAGTGCCGCAAATACCCAGAATATGAATGTGCATAGTCAACCTCGTAAAACATCGAGGCAGGTTAGCGTAGGGAGGGGAAAATCGCACTCTTTAGTGAGATGACCACGACCACTGTGGCGAGGGAGCTTGCTCCCGCTGGGCTGCGTAGCAGTCCCATTTTTAGGGCCGCTTCGCGCCCCAGCGGGACGGTGCGGCGTTCCGACAAGCTCCCTCGCCACAGGGAAACGTCCATCCTTAACTGACTGGCATTAGGGCTTGCCCCCCTCGCCACAAAAGTGTGCCCCATGCTGTTTAACGGGCTATTCCGTGCTTGCGCAGTTTTCTATAGAGGGTGTTGCGGCTGACTCCCAGTTGTTCAGCGGTATGGGTCATGTGCCAACGCTGCTGCTCCAGGGCATTGAGCAACGCCAGGCGTTCGGCATCGTCCAGCGGATATTCGGACACCTCTTCCACCTGCGCCAACACTGGAGCCGGTCGGACCTGGCGAATAATCGCCGGCAAATCCTCAACCCCGATCCGTCCGTCATCACACAATGCCGCCAGGGTCCGCAGCACGTTACGCAATTGCCGCACGTTACCCGGCCAGGCGTAGTCGAGCAGCGCCTGTCGCGCCGCCGCGTCAATCAGCACCGCCTCCCCGCCCGACTCTTCAGCCAGCAAAAAGTCCAGCAACTGCGACTTGTCGCTGCGTTCGCGCAACGCCGGCAAAGCGATTTCCAGACCATTGAGGCGGTAATACAAATCTTCACGGAAACTGCCGTCCTGCACCCGTTCGAGCAAATTCCGGTGAGTGGCACTGATGATCCGCACGTTGACCGGCAGCGGCTCGCCACCGATCGGCACCACCTGCCGATCTTCCAGCACCCTTAATAGTCGGGTTTGCAACGCCAGCGGCATGTCGCCGATTTCGTCGAGGAACAGCGTGCCGCCATCGGCCTGCTGCAACTTGCCGCGCATGCCTTCTTTGCGTGCGCCAGTGAAACTGCCGCCGCGATAGCCGAACAGTTCGCTCTCGATCAGGCTTTCCGGGATCGCTGCACAGTTCAGCGCAACGAAGGCGTTGTCGGCGCGCTGACTGGCCTGGTGCACGGCCTTGGCGAAGGCTTCTTTACCTGAGCCGGTTTCACCGTTGATCAACAGCGGCACATCACGCTCGAAGACCCGCAAGGCTTTGCGAAAATCCGCCTGCAGCCCTTCATCCCCCAGACAAATACCCGTAAGAACCGGGCGTTCGGCAATGACCGGCGGTTGCAGCACCGGGGTCGGTACGCTACGCGGCTGGCCGCGCAATAGCGCAAACAACACCCGCCCATCGCGAGTGCGCAGTGGCCAACTGGCTGCGGCGTTAACGCTCGCACGCCCCAGCAGTTCGTCCAGCGAGCAATCGAAAAACGCCTCGACCGGTTGACCCAGCAACCCGCCACGAATATGTCCCAGCAGGTTCAACGCGCTCTGATTGACCGCACTGATCCGCCCTTCTCCGTCGAACGCCAGCAGCCCTTCGCTGAACAGCCCGACCGACTCGGCCTGCAAGTGAAAGCGCAACAGCCATTGATTGTCGAAGTAACGCAGGAAGTAGCAGCTCTCGATCATCTTCGCCGAGAGATTGACCAGCGCCATGGTGTGAAACTGGCTCTGACGCGAGACATCGTGGCGCGCCGACGAAACGTCGAGCACCGCCAGCAGTTCGCCATGCGGGTCGAACACCGGGCTCGCCGAACAGGTCAGCCCTGTATGACGTCCCCGAAAATGCTCATCCTGGTGAATGGTCAGCGACTGCCGCTCCACCAGGCAGGTGCCGATACCATTGGTGCCTTCGCAGGCTTCACTCCAGTCGGCACCAAGCCACAGGCCGGCACGCTCGAAAATCTTCCGTTCGGCAGGCGCGGTGACACAGTTGAGGATCACCCCGCGGGCGTCGGTCAACAGCACGGCGTGGCCGGCACCGGAAAGTTGTTGATGCAGGCTGGTCATTTCGCCACCGGCAATCTGCAGCACTTGCTGCAAGCGCTCGCGACTCTCCAGCACACGACCGTGTTCAAGCACCGTCGGCGCCATGGTCAGGGCCGGGTCGAGGTGATAGTCCTCAAGACAACGCAGCCAGGAACGGGCGATGGACGGATCGCTACCGGGACCGTGCAAATGGGATTTGCCCTGGGTCACGGTCAAGACTTGCTGGGCATGGCGACTCAAATGGTTGCTGTGCATTTTTTATTATTCTCTCCGAACACTGTGCTGGGCCCAATGAAGGACTGTCACCACCTTGTGGCGAGGGAGCTTGCTCCCGCTCGAGTGCGTAGCGCTCGCAAAAAATCATCAACGGCAGACATTTTGGGGCCGCTTCGCGACCCAGCGGGAGCAAGCTCCCTCGCCACAGAGCGCCCAGCATCCTCCTGCCTCGATTGCTTTGCAATGCTGGCAAGACCGCCCGGTCACAGGCTGTGCCACAAGCGGTACAAACTGTCACAAGGCCTGTACCACATCTGTCACAGGCCCTGTATCACCACCCCCTCGAAAAAACCGTAAGCCCTTGATTTACCTGACCCGCAAAGCACTGGCCCGACCTTTGCTCTACGCTTCTCAAGCGCTTACTGCGCGTACTCCCTTATAAGCACAAAAGCCAAGGAGATACTCACCATGCGTTACGCTCACCCAGGTACTGAAGGCGCTATCGTTTCGTTCAAGAGTAAATACGGCAACTACATCGGTGGCGAATTCGTCGCGCCTGTCAAAGGTCAGTACTTCACCAATACTTCCCCGGTCAACGGCCAACCGATTGCCGAATTCCCCCGCTCCACGGCCGAAGACATCGAAAAAGCCCTGGACGCTGCCCATGCAGCCGCCGATGCCTGGGGCAGCACCTCTGCTCAGGCGCGCTCGCTGGTGCTACTGAAAATCGCCGACCGCATCGAGCAAAACCTCGAAGTCCTGGCAATCACCGAAAGCTGGGACAACGGCAAAGCCGTGCGTGAAACCCTCAACGCCGACATCCCGCTGGCCGCTGACCACTTCCGCTACTTCGCCGGTTGCCTGCGCGCCCAGGAAGGCAGCGCCGCGGAAATCGACGGCAACACCGTGGCTTATCACATTCACGAACCGCTGGGCGTGGTCGGGCAGATCATCCCGTGGAACTTCCCGATCCTGATGGCCGCCTGGAAACTTGCCCCGGCACTGGCCGCCGGCAACTGCGTGGTGCTCAAGCCCGCCGAGCAAACCCCGCTGGGCATTACCGTGCTGCTGGAACTGATCGGCGACCTGCTGCCGCCTGGCGTGCTGAACGTCGTGCAAGGTTTCGGCAAAGAAGCCGGTGAAGCCCTGGCCACCAGCAAACGCATTGCCAAAATTGCCTTTACCGGCTCGACCCCGGTCGGCTCGCACATCATGAAATGCGCCGCCGAAAACATCATTCCGTCCACCGTGGAACTGGGCGGCAAATCGCCGAACATCTTCTTCGCCGACATCATGCAAGCCGAACCGACCTTCATCGAAAAAGCTGCCGAAGGCCTGGTACTGGCGTTCTTCAACCAGGGCGAAGTCTGCACCTGCCCGTCCCGCGCACTGGTGCAAGAGTCGATCTACGACGACTTCATGAAAGTGGTGATGAAGAAGGTCCTGCAAATCAAACGTGGCGACCCGCTGGACACCGACACCATGGTCGGCGCCCAGGCGTCCGAGCAGCAATTCGACAAGATCCTCTCGTACCTGGAAATCGCCAAAGGCGAAGGTGCCGAGTTGCTGACCGGCGGCAAGGTAGAAAAACTCGAGGGCAACCTGGCGACCGGGTATTACATCCAGCCGACCCTGCTCAAGGGCACCAACAAAATGCGCGTGTTCCAGGAGGAAATCTTTGGCCCGGTGGTGAGCATCACCACCTTCAAGGACGAAGCCGAAGCCCTGGCGATTGCCAACGACACCGAGTTCGGCCTTGGTGCCGGTCTCTGGACCCGCGACATCAACCGCGCCTACCGCATGGGCCGGGCGATCAAGGCCGGACGCGTCTGGACCAACTGCTACCACCTGTACCCGGCCCACGCCGCGTTCGGTGGTTACAAGAAGTCCGGTGTCGGCCGTGAAACCCACAAAATGATGCTCGACCACTACCAACAGACCAAAAACCTGCTGGTGAGCTACGACATCAATCCACTGGGTTTCTTCTAACCCCGCGCGAAATCGCGTAACAGCTATCGCGGGTAAGCCTTGCTCCTACAAATCACACCCCCCTGTAGGAGCATGGCTTGCCAGCGATGGCGCCTTCATTGACACAACCTAAATTGCCCTGCCGCTCTGGCACGGGCCTTGCGTGCCCGTTCGACAGATTACCCGCTGCGTGAACAGCGTCGATCCACCCAAACCGCCACACCCGAAAGTCCAACAGATCGAACAATAAAAAACAGAGAGGACTTATGACTTCTTCAACAACGCTCAAACCCACACTCGGCACCTTGCATCTATGGGGCATTGCCGTCGGCCTGGTGATTTCCGGCGAATACTTCGGCTGGAGTTACGGCTGGGGCACCGCAGGCACCCTGGGGTTCCTCGTCACCGCGTTGATGGTGGCGACGATGTACACCTGCTTCATCTTCAGTTTCACCGAACTCACCACCGCGATTCCCCACGCTGGCGGGCCCTTTGCCTACAGCCGACGGGCCTTTGGTGAAAAAGGCGGCTTGATCGCCGGGATCGCCACGCTGATCGAATTCGTCTTTGCGCCACCGGCCATTGCGATGGCCATCGGCGCCTACCTGAACGTGCAATACCCGGATCTTGACCCGAAACTCGCCGCGGTCGGCGCCTACTTCGTGTTCATGGGCCTGAACATCCTCGGCGTCAGCATTGCCGCGACCTTCGAACTGGTGGTGACCGTTCTGGCGGTAGCCGAACTGCTGGTGTTCATGGGCGTGGTTGCACCGGGCTTCAGCTTCAGCAATTTCGTGCTCAACGGCTGGTCCGGCTCCAATGAGTTCACGGTCGCCTCGATCCCCGGCATCTTTGCGGCGATCCCCTTTGCCATCTGGTTTTTCCTCGCCATCGAAGGCGCGGCCATGGCTGCCGAAGAAGCCAAGGACCCGAAACGCACCATTCCACGGGCCTACGTCAGCGGCATCCTGACCCTGGTGTTCCTGGCCATCGGCGTGATGGTAATGGCCGGTGGTGTGGGCGACTGGCGCCAACTGGCGAATATCAACGATCCACTGCCCCAGGCCATGAAAGCCGTGGTCGGCAACAACTCCAGCTGGATGCACATGCTGGTGTGGATCGGTTTGTTCGGTCTGGTGGCGAGCTTCCACGGGATCATCCTCGGCTACTCGCGACAGTTCTTCGCCCTCGCTCGCGCCGGCTACCTGCCTCGCGGCCTGGCCAAGCTCTCGCGCTTCCAGACCCCGCATCGGGCAATTCTGGCCGGCGGTGTGATCGGCATCGCGGCGATCTACAGTGACGGGCTGGTCAACCTGCAAGGCATGACCCTGACCGCCGCGATGATCACCATGTCGGTGTTCGGCGCTATCGTGATGTACATCATCAGCATGCTCAGCCTGTTCAAACTGCGCAAAACCGAGCCGCTGCTGGAGCGCACCTTCCGCGCCCCGGGTTATCCGATCGTGCCGGGCATCGCGCTATTCCTGGCGGTGGTCTGCCTGGTGGCGATGGCCTGGTTCAATACCTTGATCGGGATGATTTTCCTCGGTTTCATGGTGGCCGGCTTCATCTACTTCCAATTGACCGCCAAACAGCGCTTCGACGCCCCGGCGGATGCGATGCTTACGGGTATCTGAGTCGCACCGGCGCCGGGCAGTTTTCCCGGCGCCTGCATTATTGAAGTGCACTGGAATCCAGTGTGGGAGCGGGCTTGCTCGCGAAAACGGACTGACATTCACCATTGATGTCGACTGACCGTCTGCTTTCGCGAGCAAGCCCGCTCCCACAGGGGTTAGTCAGTGTTATCAAGACGTGTACACATCAAGAGGACACCGCTCATGGCTGCATTTGCCCATACCGTCGGCGCCCGGACTTACCGTTTCGATGGCCTCAAGGAAGTCATGGCCAAGGCCAGCCCGGCACGCTCCGGGGACTTTCTGGCCGGTGTCGCCGCCCTGAACGATGGCGAACGGGTCGCCGCGCAAATGACCTTGGCTGATATCCCGCTCAAGCATTTCCTGCAAGAAGTGCTGATCCCCTACGAATCCGATGAAGTCACCCGGTTAATTATCGACACCCACGACGCCCGCGCCTTTGAGACCGTCAGCCACCTGACCGTTGGTGGTTTTCGCGACTGGCTGCTCAGCGATGCGGCCGACGAGCAGAGCCTGCGGGCGCTGGCCCCTGGCCTGACCCCGGAAATGGCCGCTGCCGTGTCGAAGATCATGCGCGTGCAGGACCTTGTGCTGGTGGCACAAAAGATCCGCGTGGTGACTCGGTTTCGCGGCACCATGGGCCTGCGCGGGCGCTTGTCGACCCGCCTGCAACCCAACCACCCCACCGACGAACCCGCCGGCATCGCCGCGAGCATTCTCGACGGCCTGCTCTACGGCAACGGCGACGCGATGATCGGCATCAACCCGGCCACCGACAGCATCGCCTCGATCTGCGCGATGCTGGAAATGCTCGATGCGGTCATCCAGCGCTACGAAATCCCGACCCAAGCCTGCGTGCTGACCCACGTCACCACCTCCATCGAGGCGATCAACCGTGGCGTGCCACTGGACCTGGTGTTCCAGTCAATCGCTGGCACCGAAGCGGCCAATGCCAGTTTCGGCATCAGCCTGAGTGTGCTGCAGGAAGGGTATGAAGCAGGCTTGAGCCTCAATCGCGGCACCTTGGGGCAAAACCTGATGTACTTCGAAACCGGCCAGGGCAGCGCGCTCTCGGCCAATGCCCATCACGGCATCGACCAACAAACCTGCGAAACCCGCGCCTACGCCGTGGCCCGGCACTTCAAGCCGTTTCTGGTAAACACCGTGGTCGGTTTCATTGGCCCGGAATACCTCTACAACGGCAAACAGATCATCCGCGCCGGCCTCGAAGATCACTTCTGCGGCAAGTTGCTCGGGGTGCCGATGGGGTGCGACATCTGCTATACCAACCACGCCGAAGCCGATCAGGACGACATGGACACCTTGCTGACGCTGCTCGGCGTGGCCGGGATCAACTTCATCATGGGCATCCCCGGCTCCGACGACATCATGCTCAACTACCAGACCACGTCGTTCCACGACGCGCTCTACGCGCGCCAGACCTTGGGCCTGAAACCGGCACCCGAGTTTGAACGGTGGCTGGCACATATGGGCATCTTCACCCAAGGTGATGGCAAGGTGCACTTCGGCAACAACCTGCCGCCGGCCTTCCGCCAGGCCATGGCGCAACTGGGATGAGTAATCTGCTGATGGATAAACCAACCGTCGATCCGCAAAACCCCTGGCTGGGACTGCGCCGCCTGACTCCGGCACGCATCGCTCTGGGCCGCACCGGCACCAGTATGCCGACCAGCGCGCAACTGGATTTCCAGTACGCCCACGCCGAGGCCCGCGATGCCGTGCACCTGCCCTTCGATCATGTCGGACTCAGCCAGCAACTGGCCGAGCGCGGACGCGACAGTCTGCTGCTGCACAGCGCCGCCAGCGATCGCCACAGTTATCTGCAACGGCCAGACCTGGGTCGCAAGTTGAGTGACGAGTCCGCGCAAAAACTGCGCGAACACGCGTTGGCCAACCCGGGCGGCGTTGATCTGGCGATCGTCGTGGCCGACGGCCTGTCGGCGCTGGCGGTGCACCGGCACACCTTGCCGTTTCTGACGCGCATGGAAGAACAGACTCAAGCCGAAGACTGGTCATTGTCGCCGGTGATTCTGGTGGAACAGGGTCGCGTCGCCGTGGCTGACGAAATCGGCGAATTGCTGGGTGCAAAAATGGTCGTGATCCTGATCGGCGAACGCCCTGGACTCAGCTCGCCAGACAGTCTCGGTTTGTATTTCACCTATAATCCAAAGGTCGGCCTGACGGACGCCTATCGCAACTGTATTTCCAATGTCCGCCTTGAAGGTTTGAGCTATGGCATGGCGGCACACCGTTTGCTGTACTTGATGCGCGAGGCCTGTCGACGGCAGTTGTCGGGGGTTAACCTGAAAGACGAAGCCCAGGTCCAGACTATTGGGTCGAAAGATGACGCTGATATGAAAGGAAATTTCCTACTGAGTCTGCCGGATGCCTGACCCGTATTGGAATTGCGTTTTTGATCCGCTTTCAGGCAGAGTCGACGAACGGCTGCCCGAGCAGTGAACCGATTGCCGTCGTATCCACTGGAAACTGCCGCCCTATCTACTTGAAAGTTGAGGCCTAGCATGCGGATTACTCAAGCAACCCTCGAGCACCTGGACCTTCTGACGCCGTTGTTCGTCAAGTACCGCGAATTTTACGGCTCGTTGCCTTACCCGGATTCGTCCCGGGCCTTTCTGGAAAAGCGCCTGCGCCGCAAGGAGTCGGTGATCTATCTGGCCCTGCCCGATGATGACGACAACAAATTGCTGGGCTTTTGTCAGCTGTACCCAAGCTTTTCGTCGCTGTCGCTCAAGCGCGTGTGGATCCTCAACGACATCTACGTCGCCGAAGATGCCCGCCGCCAACTGGTTGCCGACAACCTGATGCGCACCGCAAAGAAAATGGCCAAGGAAACCCAGGCTGTGCGCATGCGCGTCTCGACCAGCAGCGACAACAAAATTGCGCAGAAAACCTACGAATCCATCGGTTTTCGCGAAGACACCGAGTTCAAGAACTACGTTTTGCCGATCAGCGAAGAGCTCTGAGCTATTTGTGGTGAGGCGGGCTCTTGTGGCGAGGGGGCTCGCCCCCGTTGGAGTGCGAAGCGCTCTCTGGGCCTGAATTCGCGGTATGACAGATAAAAAGCGATGCCTGGATCACGACTGCTTCGCAGCCGAACGGGGGCTAGCCCCCTCGCCACGAGGATCTATGTGAGTTGCCGGCACCCCAGAATTCCCCTTGGAAATCCCTCGCTACAAACTCGACACGCTTTTCACCTTTCAGTCCGTATAATCACGAACCTCACGGGTTGTAAGAAAAACTCCACAGCCCTGTAGCCCAATTTTCCAAAATATTCGCACAGGCCTGCTGAGTCGGGTCGTTACCACAGGTGCCCACCATGGATTTCAACCCGATCGACCTAATCCTGCATCTCGATGTCTACCTCGATTTGCTGGTGACCAACTACGGGCCATGGATCTACGCCATCCTGTTCATGGTGATTTTCTGCGAAACCGGCCTGGTGGTGATGCCTTTCCTGCCGGGCGATTCATTGTTGTTCATCGCTGGCGCGGTAGCGGCCGGTGGCGGCATGGACCCGGTGCTGCTGGGCGGATTGTTGATGCTGGCGGCGATTCTCGGTGACAGCACCAACTACCTTGTCGGGCGAACAGCCGGCGAAAAGTTGTTCAGCAATCCGAATTCAAAGATCTTCCGTCGCGACTACCTGCAACAAACCCATGACTTCTATGACAAGCATGGCGGCAAGACCGTAACCCTGGCGCGCTTCCTGCCGATCATCCGGACCTTCGCACCGTTCGTCGCCGGCGTAGGCAAAATGCCTTACCCGCGTTTCTTCGCCTTCAGCGTGTTCGGCACCATCCTCTGGGTCGGTGGCCTGGTGACCCTGGGTTACTTCTTCGGTAACGTACCGTTCATCAAGAAGAACCTGTCGTTGCTGGTGGTGGGCATCATCCTCCTGTCGCTGGTACCGATGATCATTGGGGTGATCCGCAATCGCCTGGCCAACGCGAGCTCCAAAGCCGCGTCGCGCTGAGCGTCCATGTGGTTCCTCAACGCCTGGCGCCGCCGGCGTACGCTGGCCAAGCACCCCGTTGCCGATGAAACCTGGCAGCGGGTGCGCCAACACCTGAGTTTCCTCGACGGCCTCAGCGAGGCCGAAGACCACTGGCTGCGCGAAGCCGCTGTGCTCTTTCTGCAAGAAAAACACCTGACCTGCCTGCCCGGCGTCGAACTGCACCAGGAGCAGCGCCTGCTGCTTGCCGCGCAGGCGCAATTGCCATTGCTGCACCTGGGCGACTTGAACTGGTATCAGGGTTTCCACGAAATCGTGCTCTACCCCGACGACTTCCTCAGCCCGCAGCGCCATCGCGATGCCAGCGGCGTCGAGCATGAATGGAACGGCGAGCACAGCGGCGAAGCCTGGCAACAGGGGCCGATCATTCTGGCCTGGCCGGGCGTGATGGCCAGCGGGGGCTGGGAAGGCTACAACCTGGTGATCCACGAACTGGCGCACAAACTCGACATGCTCAACGGCAATGCCAACGGCTTGCCGCCGCTGCACAGCGACATGCGCGTCAGCGACTGGGCGAAAGTCATGCAACAGGCCTACGACGACCTTAATCGCCAACTGGATCGCCATCCGCACGCCAACACCGCCATCGACCCTTACGCGGCGGAAAACCCGGCCGAGTTCTTCGCCGTCACCAGCGAATACTTCTTCAGCGCCCCGGATTTGCTGCACGCAACTTATCCACAGGTCTATCAGCAACTGCAGCTGTTTTACCGCCAGGACCCTCTGGCCAGGCTCGAGCAACTGCAAGCCACCCATCCGGGCTATCAGGCACACGACTAGCTTCCTGCCTGGGTCTATACGACCTCTGGTACGTGGCGCAGGCGACGGAATATGCCTATAATCGCCGCCACTTTTTGGTCAATCCGGCCAAGTCATTTGGCCACTTACGGGGGCACCGCCCAATGAGCTACAGCAAGATTCCGGCTGGCAAAGACCTGCCGAACGACATCTACGTCGCGATCGAGATTCCGGCCAACCACGCGCCGATCAAATACGAAATCGACAAAGACAGCGATTGCCTGTTCGTTGACCGTTTCATGGCCACCCCAATGTTCTACCCGGCCAACTACGGTTACATCCCGAACACCCTGGCTGACGACGGTGATCCCCTCGACGTGTTGGTCGTGACCCCTTACCCGGTTGCTCCAGGCTCGGTGATCCGCGCGCGTCCAGTAGGCATCCTGAACATGACCGACGACGGCGGCGGCGACGCTAAAGTCATCGCTGTTCCACACGACAAGCTGTCCCAGCTGTACGTCGACGTGAAGGAATACACTGACCTGCCAGCGCTGCTGATTCAGCAGATCGAGCACTTCTTCGCGAACTACAAAGATCTCGAAAAAGGCAAATGGGTGAAGATCGAAGGCTGGGACGGCGCAGATGCCGCTCGCGCCGCGATCATGAAGTCGGTTGCTGCCTATAAAGGCTGAGACGGCATTGGCTGAATGCCACTGACCTCTTGAAGAAACCCCGGTTATCCGGGGTTTTTTTATGAGCGTTAAAACATCAACTTAAACAGTGCGTTTAATGAAACAAAGTCTAACGTTTAGACATGTTTAATATGAACTAACAATATCCTTCACCACAGCAGAATATTCCCGCGAAGATTGATCCGGTTGTTTATTTAATCCAGCCACCCCGGCCCGTAAACTCCGTATTCATGAAAAAGCACAAATGCGGCCCACGCTTCAAAGCGCTCCTGAAAGAGGTGAACATCACCCCGACGGCATTCGCGGCTTTCTGCAACGTCGAGCCCCAGCACGTGAACAACTGGTACATCCGCGGCGTCCCCTATCCGCGCATGGACGAAATCGCCCGCCTGTTAAGCGTCAACAGCCTGTGGCTGCTCAACGGCGAAGGCCCCAGGCGCCCAGGCCCGGGCCAACTGGCCGATCAGACCGGCAACGTTTTCGACGCACAAGAAACACGCGGCGTGTACACCGTGAATATCGATTCGCTCGATGTAGAAATCCCGCTGTATAAAGAAGTCCCTATTACCGCTGGCGCCAGCGAAACCGAGGTCGTCGAAATCCCCGGCGAGTTCATCCGCCTGCCGCGAAGCCACCTCGAGAGCCTGGAGGTCGAACCGGCCCAAGCCATCTGTGTGCCCATGGTCGGCGACAGCATGTCGGAGAAAATCGAAGACGGCTCGACCCTCGCCATCGACCGCAGCCTGACCCAGGTCGTCGACGGCCAGATCTACGCCCTCGAACACGCCGGCATGCTGCGCATCAAATACCTGCACCGCCTCCCCTCCGGCGCCCTGCGACTGCGCAGCCACAACAGCAGCGGCTACCCCGACGAAATCTTCAGCGCCAAACAGATCGAAGAACAAAACATCGAAATCCTCGGCTGGGTGTTCTGGTGGTCCACGCTGAACAAACAGAGGCCACCGGTGCCGTTCAACTGATATCGAGTCGCCCTTATCGCGGGCAAGCCTTGCTCCTACAGTGTTGAGCCGACCGCGAATTCGTGAACGACATAAAACCGTAGGAGCAAGGCTTGCCCGCGATAGCGCCCTTCCGGGCAACACAACCTTCAAACTCATAGGCCTTTTAAGCAGCACAACGCTCTGGATAGCACTTCACGCTGGGAATTCCCCACAAAAATCAGTATGCTGCGCCCCACATTTGCATCGACCCGCCCTGTGCTGGTCCGATCGCACCGACAAGGCAGATGACTTTCTCGCCAAGTCCCACAGCCGGACGCAAGATCCGGGTGTACGTTTTGAAGGCTGGTACGGTTTACCAAAAATAAACCAAGCCCGTCCCCGAGAAGCCGGCCACAAGCCGGCTTTTTAATGTCTGTTGGAAAGCTTCAGGACTCGCCACCATTAAGGGCATAGAACTCATGCAGCTTGGCCTGTAACAACTTCTTGTCCGGCAATTGCGTCTGGTACTCCGCGATCAATGCCGGTGAAAGTGAGCGGTTGAGAGCGTACTCGACCACCTCATTGTCCTTGCTGGCACACAGCAGTACACCAAGCGCCGGGTTTTCATGGGGTTTGCGGACATTGCGGTCCAGAGCCTCAAGGTAGAAGTCCAGTTTCCCCAGATACTCCGGCTCGAAGCGCCCGACCTTGAGTTCGATCGCCACCAGACAGTTCAGCCCACGATGGAAGAACAGCAGATCCAGGGCAAAGTCACGGTCACCGACCTGCAATGGATACTGCGAACCAACGAAGCAAAAATCCCTTCCCAACTCGATCAGAAAGTCCCTGAGCCTGCGTAACAACCCTCCATGTAAGTCAGCCTCGACATGTCCTTGCGCAAGGTCGAGAAATTCGACCATGTACGTATCCTTAAACACACTCATCGCTTCAGGATGCATTTGTCTCAGCAGTGGTGAGACTTTCGCCGGGCTGATGACGGAGCGCTCAAACAGAGCGGTTTTGTATTGACGCTCCAGTTCTCGGCTTGACCATTTCTCCTGAATCGCCATACGCAGGTAAAACTCGCGTTCTTCAATGCGCTTGCTTTGATTGAGGATAATCAGGTTTTGGGTCCAGGGTAATTGTCGCAGCAGTGCTGCGACTTTTGCGTCGTGCCTGTACGCCTCGTAAAACTTGCGCATGCGAAAGAGATTAGCCCTGGTAAAACCGCGCAATCCAGGCTGAGTTCGCGCGAGGTGAGTAGCCAATTGAGCAACCACTCCGTCACCCCACTCTGCGGATTCGATCTTCCTGCTGATATAAGTCCCTACCTGCCAGTGCAGCTCAATCAACTCGGTATTGACCGCCTGCACCGCCCTCTGGCGAGCGGCCACTATTAGTTGTGTGATTTCATTAAAGCTTGCATCAGGGGACAGCAAGGTGGAGGTGAGATCATTCACGTAAGGGCGTTCCTGTTCTATAAGCGACGCCCCTGAGTACTCCCAACCTTGAGAAAATAAAAATCACAAAGTGTGTCGACGTAAGACGGTCTCACGGATAACCAGAATCTTGCGGTTCGGTGGACGTGGACCATTCCCACTCCACCCCATCAGCCGTCCATTGACGGCCCTCCCCCAAAGCGCTCAACCTATCCGGCGCCTGAATGGGCTCGGCAAATACCTCACGCCGCTCCCAAACCCAACGAGTCTGTAAGGACACAACCATGAGAAAGTGGCTTTCCCTGCTGTTCGCCGCAGCGGTTTTTCATCCCCCTGTTGCCTTCGCCGACTGCGCCAGCTCCCCCAAGCCCGTGGCCGAAGCTTTCTATAACGGGTACCTGCAAAGCTTCAGCGCTGGAAAAGATCCGTTGACCGAAGATGTTGCGCAGATGAAGCAGTACGTTTCGGACGAGCTGATCGACAAGATCAAAAAGCAGATGGCCAGCCCGGATGGGCTCGAAGAGGACTATTTCATCAAGGCTCAAGACTACATGGAAGAATGGCTCACCCACATCAAGGTCAGTGAGCCACTCGTGCAGGGAGCCTCAGCCAGGGAGCAGGTGACATTGGGCAATACGCCCGATACAACCCAGATCGTTGATGTGTTGCTGGTCAAGAACAATGGCTGCTGGAAGATCAATGACGTGCTGTCCACAGCGGATCAGAGTGATTGAGTGATGGCCGGTCGTTTCTTCTGAATCGCCAGGCGCACTGACGATCTACTGGACGGTGAGCCGAATAGCTCACACAATCGGCTCACTAAATGAGCCGAATAACCTCCTTATTCGGCTCACACTCAAGAGCCCTTCCCCATGGACCATCCTCGCTGGATCTGGCAACAGCCCGATTGGCCACACTTTCACTGGCAGTCCGAGCGCTTGTCGCCGCTGTTGCGCGAGTGCGTGCTGGCGCAAGGTCGCTTGCTGGGGATGTCCAGTTATGTGGGGGCGGAACTGACCGCACAAAGTGAGCTGGATTCGTTACTTCAGAACATCGTGACCTCATCCGCCATTGAAGGCGAACAGCTTAATGTGGGTTCGGTCCGCTCTTCGCTGGCCCGACGTCTGGGCCTGGAAGACGTCGGCGACAGTCGCGTGAGCAAGCGCAGTGAAGGGTTGGCGGAGTTGATGCTGGATGCCACCCAGCATTTCGCCGAGCCGCTGAACCTTGAACGTCTGCTGCGCTGGCATGAGTGGTTGTTCCCTGCTCAGGAAGAAGACTTCAGTGCACGCAATATCCGTGTCGGCGCCTTGCGTGGAGATGAGCCGATGCAGGTGGTTTCCGGCCGCCTGGATAAGCCGACCGTTCATTTCGAGGCCCCTGCGCGGGACGGCTTGGAGCAGCAGTTGGATGCCTTCCTCGACTGGTTCGAAACCAGCCGCGCCAAGACACAACTCGATCCATTGCTCCGTGCCGGCATCGCGCACTTCTGGTTTGTGACCCTCCATCCGTTCGACGATGGCAACGGGCGCTTGACCCGTGCTCTCACTGACTTGGCGCTCGCTCAAGGCGAAAATCAGGCCATCCGTTTCTACGCCATGTCCGCCAGTATCCTGGATGATCGCAGCGGTTATTACCGGGTGCTGGAGACCTCTCAGAAAGCCACGCTTGATATCACCGAGTGGCTGGAGTGGTTTCTGCAAACACTATTGCGCAGCCTTCAACAGGCTATGGTTCGTATCGACCGCGTGTTCGGCAAAGCGCGTTTCTGGCAACAGCATCGAGAACATCCGCTGTCTTCAGAACAAGTCAAAGTACTCAATCGCTTGCTCGATGGCGGCGAGAACGGCTTTGAGAACGGCATCAGCGCTGCCCAGTATCAAGCCGTGGCAAAAGTATCCAAAGCCACCGCAACCCGACACTTGACGGAGTTGCTGGAGAAAGGCTGCCTGATGCGTTTGCCAGGGGGCGGTCGTAGTACTCGGTATCAGATCAGCTACCCTCCCCCTCACGGATAACTAAACGCCTGAACCAGCGTCAACTCCCCCACCGCCCGCATCGGCACGACAAACGTCTGCATCTTCTCGTCAGGCGTTCCCTCTTCTGTAATCACCGTCACCTGCGCTGTCGTCAGCGGCTGAACAGCATTCTCCTGCCCCTCCTCGCCACTGCGATAGCCGCCTCCAAAGTAATTCAGATACACCAGGTATTGCCCCTTGATCGGCGCCGGCATGGAAAAAATCTCCGGCCCGTATCCGGTGGTGACGTCGACATCCAGCGCCGCGCCATTGGGCGCCACGCGGTCGCCGTACCAGATGTGTGCGCCATCTGGGGTGATCAGGTGCAAATCCAGATCGGTGTTATCGCTGTCCCAGGACAGCAGGACCCGCAGCTTGGCCGGGGTCGCACCGCCGCTGAGGTGGAGGAATTGAGTACGGTGGCGTTGCTGACCGTCGGGGCTGCGGACTTCGACGCTATTGCTGCCATTGGGGAATGAAAACGGGCGATCGAAATGTCCGGCGGGGTCGAGTTTCAGCGGCATGCTGACGCCGTTGACGATGAGTTTTCCGGGCTCGTTGCGCTTGGGCGTGGCTTTGATTTGACCGCTAATGCGAGCGGTGTTGGCCTGGCCCACCGGGGTGTTGACCGAGGAAGCCGGGTAGTTGACGGTCTGACGGAAGTTTTCGCCTTCACCTTCGGCGGCACCGATGCGCCAGCCGCCGACAGGAGTGTCGAGTTTGACGGCATCGGCTGCCATCGCCATAGGCAATGCAGTCAAAGCGCAGAGGAACAGGATGACCTGTGGATAACGATGTTTCATGGCCTATTCCAGTAAAAGGTGGCGGGCAAGCCCTTCGATGTAGGTTTCGTCCTGGCCGTTGGGGTGTGCATCGAAGGCCAGGTGCAAGTATTCGTGAGTCAGGTCCAGGCGATCCTGTAGCGACAGCACGCCGCGCACGTAAATGCGCTGGCGTTCGCGGTCGACATAAGGGTGACCGAAGGCGAGGCGGCAGACGGCGAAGGTGCTGACTTCGTTGTAGCCGACTTCGCTTTCAAGGCGTTGGCGCCAGCCGCGGCGCTGCTTCTGCAGCCAGTCTTGTGCGGCGGGCAGGGCCTCGCAGGAGGCGACGGGATTGTCCCAACGGCTGAGGCTCGCGCGCGGGTAGGCGTGAAGCAGGATCGCGTCGTAGCGCTGGCCGGCACTGGCTTGTTCGACGGCTTGCTGCCAGGAGAGTTTGTCTGTGCCGGTCTGATCGGAGTGGTAAGTGACGGTGCTGCCGGCGAGGACCAGGTCGCTGGTCCAGGCGGCAATGTTGCGCGAGTCCGCCGCGGCCGGGCGCGGGGCGACGCGCTGACGACTGCTGCTGTCGTCGATGCTCAGGCAGTCACCGCTGCGGGTGGCATTTTGCAGCAGGTAGGTGCGGATCGCGACGGCCAGGGCTTTGGCAGCTTCGGCGGGCTCGGGCCTGGCTTCGCGCTGGAGGACGCGAGCGACATATTCTTCGCGGTCCAGGCGGGCGACCAGCTTTTGTGAAGGGCCGTCCTTTAATAGAAACAGCTCGCCATCGCTGTGGATGTCGAGTTGGTTACCGTTGACGAACTCGACGCGGTAGTCGCCCTGCAAGGGGCCGGGGGGCGCCACACGATCACCTGAGAGCACGCGTTGCAGTGGATAGCGGGAGAACAAGCTGACTTCGACGCATCGCCCCGCTTGCGCAGGCCAAGTGGACGGCAACACGCTGGACAGCGCCTCTGCGTAGTTACGCAGGACCTTCTGGCTGGTGCCCCGCCCACCGGCCCAGATCGGCGTTCCGTCCGCCAGCCATCCGGCGAACCCGCCCTGACGCGACGAAGGATCCTGATCCCCCAGCCAACTCCAGGTTTTCACTCGCAGGCGGCCACCGAGTTCACCCACGGCGTTGCCATCAGCAGCGTTCAACACCACATCCAGCAACACTCGACGGGCCTGATCCTGCGCCGGCATCAGCGCCAGGGCCTTTAACAACTCAGCCACCGAAACCCGGGTTTGCGGCTGCAACGACGGCAAATCCAGCAACCACTCCGGCGCCTGACGCGCCTGCCAATATTCCCGCCAACCGGCGTCAGTAATACCCAACCGCTGCGGCTCGAAATACAGCCCGCAGGATTTCGCCAACGCCTGATCCCGCCCAATGCTCGCGCCAGCGGTGCAGCAATACACTTCTTCTTTCGACTGCCCGCGACACTCATAAACCGGCTCACGAGCGCCGGTATCGACCAGCCACCCGTAAACGAACAGCTTCCACACACTCCCCAGCGGTGTCTGCAATGTCTGCGGCAACGGCTCGCGCGCCATCACCTGAGTCCGGCTCAACTGCAGCAACTCACCTTTCAAAGCCAGGCGCAGCGGCTCGTCCTGCGCCGTGGCCAGCGCAGGGAGCAGACAGAGCAGCCACCAGACCAGAGGCCGGATCATGTCATTTAACCGTGATCTGGCCGAGGGCCGGCTTCTGTTCCAGGGCCTGATGCTGTGGCGCATAGACCTGGGTGAAGCGTACCGGCGGCAGGTTGAACTGACCCTTTTGCGAGAAACGCACCAGATGACGCAGGCGCAATTCACCGCTCAGGGCATCGACCGGAATCGCGTAGGCCAATTGTCCCGGTTCAAAACGGGCCTTTTCCAGCGTGCTCGGCTCGCTGCCGGCCTTGCCCACGAGCTTGATGCCCCAGGTCGTACGCTCTACATCCGCACCGGGTGGCAGCGGCACTTCGAGCATGCCGTAGCGCAGTGGCTTCGCGGCGTTGCTGGCGATGATCACTTCGTCCAGGTACAGGCTGTCACTGGACAATGGCTGGGCGCCGACCGCTTCCAGCTTGAAGTTGAAGGCTTCGTCACCCGGCACCAGCCGCGACAGGCGACGAGTGATGGTCACGGCCATCGGATCGAATGCCGGTTGCTTGCTCTGGAAGCTCAACGCGGCCCGCAGCGGACGCTCCTGGGCGCCGGTCAGGGACAACACGCCAGGCACTTGTGCACCTTGCCACTGCCAGTAGATTTCGCCGGTAGCGCCCTGCCCTTGCTTCCAGCCTTCACCCGGTGTCAATGCAACGGCGGGTGAAGCCTGTTCGATGCTGCGTTGCAACCAGGTCAGCGCCAAAGCACGCTCCAGGGTCGATTGCTGCGGCAACAGACGTTGCAACAATGTTGCCGCGTGTGCCTGATCGAAAGGTTGCAGCGACAGGTTCAAGGCTTCGACAAATGGCTGAGAGCTGGCGGCCAAACGTTGCCGGGCATCCGCCAATTGCCGATTGAAAGCGTCCGGCAGATTGACCTTCGCCTGTACGGCCATCGATGCGGTCAGCACGCGAGCACTGGCCAGACCCAGCGCCGAGTCCGGATCGCTCATGACGATGCTGTCTTGCCCCTCGTCCATCAGGTTTGCAGCATTGCCCTCGCCCGCTTTCGCCAGATCTTCCATCAAACCGCTGAGCAACGTATTCACCGGCAATTGCATCTGCCGGGCGAACGACACAATCAGCGCTCGCTGCAACAGCGGCGTGTCCTTCGCCTGTTTCGCGTAGATCTCCAGCACCTGCTGCCAGTGCTCCGGCGGCAGACTCAGGTCCAGTGCCTTGCTGGCGTACCAGTCGGCGTAATAGGCGTAAGCGGTGAGGAACGCATCCGGCTCGCCATCCTGGCCCCACCAGGTGAAGCACGCGGAAGGCCCGGCCATTTGCACCAGCCGCAGACGGCTGTTCTGCATGATCAGCCGCAAGCGGTCGCGAATCCGCGGGTTCGACGACAATGTCGGGTAAGCGATGCTCAGCGGCAGCAAACGACTGGCGGTCTGCTCGACGCCACCGTACGGGTAGCTCAACAGGTCATCGAGGGCCGAACGGAACAGCGCTTGCGGGCTGTCATCCAGCCGCAGGCGGATATCGCTGGCATCCGCCGGCAGGGTCAGCGGTGTATCGCCGCCGAGCACATCCAGACTTTGGCTTTGAGTCACTTGCCAACCTTCGCCGGTCGCGGTCAAGCGCACGGCCAGGGCGTCTGCGGTTTTGCCATTCTGCAGCAACTCGGCGGTCCACTCGCCACTGGCCAATGCAAAGGCGGGTAGCGCGATGTAGTTGATGCCGTTGTTCAGGGTCACCGGCACACGCTGATCGACGCCGCCGTAATGGCTCACCAACTCGGCCTTGACCGGTTTCTCGGACTGGCTGAAAGCGAACACCCCGAGATCCGGTTTGTCGCCGCTGCGGAATTTGCTGGGCCCGCTCCATTTCAGGTACAGCGGTTTGTCCGAACGCACGAATTGCTTCTTCTGACCGACCTGACCGTCATCGGCAATGGCCCGGGCAGTGATGCGCCAGCGGGTCAGGGAGTCGGGCATCTTGAAGGTGAAGCGGGTCTTGCCATTGGCGTCGGTCATCAACTCGGGCTGCCACGCCGCCGTGTCGACGTCTTCGCGGCGTGGTCGCTCCAGCACTTTCACTCCGCGCTCGCTACGGTTGGCCTTGCCTGGCGCGCCAGGGCTGCCCGGCAAGGCCACGTCGTAGCTGATGAACGACAGGCTGGCGCTGGTGCGCACGTTGTTGCGCCGTGGGTGGTAGAAGAACTGGTCGATGGTCGGCGCGACTTCCGGTTGCAACGCGTAAATCATTTCATCCACCACGCTGACCGTCAGGTGCGCCGGAACCGGCTTGCCGGCGAACCGGGTGGTCAGGTCCACCGACACGGTGTCGCCCGGCTGGTAGCTGTCCTTGTCGGTGGCAATGGTCACGTCGATCTGCGGCGCAACGACTTTGATGCCGATGTTCTGGAAGCTGTACTGGCCGCTCTTGGTGTAGAGCACGGAGAAGGTCAGGTTCGGGGCGAACGTGTCCTTCACCGCAATCCGCGCGCGGTACTGCGTGGGGCTGAGTTTTTCCATTTTCAGCCAGTCGCCGCCCTTGGACAGCAATGCCGTGGCCTCGACTTTGTCGCGCTCCAGAGACAACAGGGCATCACTGACCGGCTCGGGGAACGTGATCAGTGCCAGCGCTTCATCGCCCGCCTTGTACTCGGGTTTGTCGAGAACGATTTCCACAGTGCCTGGTACGGCTTTGACCCCGTCGCCGGTGACCGAATGGCCGGTGCCACCCAGCGCACGACCGTGGTCATCCTTCAACGTCAGGTTGTAGGTACCAGGGCGATCGAACGTCAGTGCAAAACCTTTATCCGCGGCCGCGAGCTTGCCCTCGCCCTGAGTCTGGTCTTCCAGGCGCACCCAGCTGTAGGTGCTAGGGCTCAGCGCTTTGCCCTGCTCGCTGCCACCCTCGTTGGCGTAGCTGAATGCAACCTTGTCGCCTACCGCACTGAAGCGCTGCGGCGCGCTCAAGCGGAAACTTGCGGCGCCGCGGTCGATGAGGATTTCCTTGGTGGTCTTGACCCGATACGCCGCGCCGTCGCTGGCGAACACCGTGAGCATGTAGCGACTCGGTTTCTCGGCGGCCGGCAGGTCAAGCGTGGCGTTGCCCTTGGCATCGGTGGTCAGTTCGGTGCTGGTCAGCTCCACCGGGAATTGCCCGAGGTATTGCAGCTCGTTGTCGACCATCGACAGTTGCTGGGCGCGCAGGCTCAGGCTCAACTTGGCGTTGGCCACGGGCTTGCCGTCCGGGTACAGCAGCACGAGGCTACCCTTGACCGGTTCGCCGGTGCGGTAATCCTGTTTGGCCAGACTCAGGGAAATCTCGAAGTGCGGCTTGATGTATTCAGCAACGCGAAAGGCACTGCTGTAGGCCTGATCCTTGTAGCTGAAGCGCAGCTCATAACCACCGGCCACAGCGTTTTCCGGCAACTGGAAGCGGCCCTGGGTACCGGCCTTGGAATCCAGCTTCAACGCCAACGATTGCAGCACGGTGCCGGTGGCATCCAGCACGCTGACGTTGACGTCGGCAGCCGCTGGCAACACCGAATCCCGGGCGTTCTTGAACTCGCGACCCACGATTTTCAGCGACACCCAATCCCCCGGCCGATAGAGCGGACGGTCGGTGAATGCATAGAGTTTGGTGTCGTAGATCTCACTGTCGTAATAGAAGTTCTCGGAGACAAACACCCCGCCCTCTTCGTCTTCGCCGATCACGAAGGAACGCTCCGGGCTGACGTGTTTCAGACGCAGCAAACCATCGGCATCCGTGGCGCCACTGCTCATGACACCCAGGCCATCGGTCCACAACACATTGACCTTGGGCACCGAACTGCCTTCATGTTTGCGGGCAGCCCAGACCAGTAGTTCATCGCCAGCAATCTTGCTCACGGCCACGGTGTTGGAGACGAACACCATAGTGGTCGCACGGTACTTGCCGATCAGCGCCTCCACCAGATACAGCCCCGGCTTCAGGTTACCCAACGGGATGTAGACATTACCCGGCGCGACACTGATGAACTCGCTGGAAGAACCCGCCAGGTTCACACCCGCAGGCGGCTGTATCGGCTTGGCCTCCCACAGCGGATAACGAAATTGGCTGACCACCGGCAAACCCGGAATCAAGGCAAATTGCGGCTGCGCGTCGTAAGGCGTGCGCGCGACGATGGCGGTGCCCATCTTCAGTTCAGGCACTTGCTCGGTGACCTGTTTGCGAGACTCGTAAGAAAACGCTCGCTGCATCACCCGACGGGATTTGCGGTACCAGCTGTCCCACAGGTAGGCGAGGGTGTTCGACAGGCCTTCGCCCTTGAACTGGCCGTCGCTGACCACGCGGTGCAGGTTCTTCTGACGCTTGAGGAAATCCAGCGGCTTGTCGATCCGATAGACCCGAATGTCCGCGCCGCCGTACGGCTCCATGCGGTACCGACGATAGTCGCGGCCCGGCGCTTCGAGGCGAACCATCGCCTGCTCGTCACTGGCAAAACTGCTGTCGGCCAACAGGAAAAAACTTTCACCGGCCACCGCCGTGTAGCCGCTGGGCTCGACGGAATCGTCGGCATTAACCGTGGCCAAAGGGGCCAGCAAGGCCAACAACAGGGGCAGTCTTGAACAAATGCGCAACATGCGGGCACCGATCATTGGGAGAGAAAGTTCAGTCGATAGACGCCGATGAAGTTGGGGTTGGCTGCGTCGGGAATCCATCGGGTGTCCTTCCATGTCATGAGTTGCTGCAGGCTTGCGGAGCGCATGCCGTTGTCGGTTGGGGTGGTGGTGCCGGTGTGATAGGCGATGTAGCGGCCCATCCAGATCATCAGGTGCTGGTCGTCGCCCTGATCGAAAAACATCAGATCGCCAGGCCGGGCCTGGGCCAGGTCGCGGCCCACCAGACGGCTGTTGAACTGAATCAGCTTGATGGCATTGACGTAAGGTCCGACCTTGCCACCGCCCTGCTGCCATTGCTGCGCGAGGCCGCGCTGGGCGTCGCTCAATGGCAGTTCCGGCGGCAGGTAGCGGTTGGACAGGCCATTGCTACGTAGCCATTTGTCATCGTGGACTTTCAGCGCTTCGTTGGCGGCGAAACGTACCAGCCCGGCACAGTCCTGCTGAAACCAGCGCGGGCTCGGGCCCTGGGTCAATTGCTCTTGGGCGATGCGCACGAACCAGGCGCGAAAGACCTGGGATTGCTGCGGGTCAAGCGGCGCGGCTTCGCTGGCAAATGCCCGCGTGCCGAGCAGCAGCGCCAGCAGGCCAAGGCCTCGGATGAGTGCCGTCACAGGGCTTTCCATTCCAGCGGCAGCCATTGCCAGTGGCCATCGGGCTCGCTGCCTTTGGGCAACGTCAAGGCGTATTTGCCGTAGCCGCCGAGCGTACGCAGTTTCGGAATCAGGTAGGTTTGCGCGGCGTTGTAGAAAACCGGCTCCATGTCTTGCGGCAGGCTATCCAGGGTTTCCCGCTGCATCAGCTGTGCCATGGAATCCGGGCCGAAGTAGAGCGGCGTCAGCTGATCTTTCGGCAACACGTCGGCCAGTGGCGGGAAACGTTTGTCTAGGGTGCCGAGGGCCTTGTCCACCAGTGTGTCGTCGAGGGAGAACAGCAGCGTCGAGCCGTGGCGCGCCAGGCTCACCCGCAGGAATGCCTTGGCGGCGATTGCGGCAGGCTGCTCGGCTGCCTTGGCCGGGTATTGGCCAAAGTTGGAGCTGACCTGGCGCTGCCACCGATGGGTTTCGCCTTGCTGTTTCTCGACCACCGCAAAGGCGTGCTCGGCGACGTTGCGTTCATAAGCGCCCACCATCGAGCCAAACAGCTTGCCCAGATCGCCGTCGAGCTTGGCACTGTCCTTGTCATTCAGGCTAGCGACCAGCAACGGCGTGTACAACCGTGAGTCGGCATACCAGCAGAGGCCAGCGGCACCGGCCACATGGTCGGTCAGGGCCTGGGCTACCGCTTCGTCGGCGCCGAGTTTCACCAGCAGCGGTTTTTGTTGTTCGGCGGCCAGCGGCAGGGCCACGCAGGCGCTGGCGCCCATGGGCATGGCTTGCCAGATCGGTTTGAAATCGAAGTCCGGCTGGTTTTCCAGCTCATCCATGGCCAGGAAACTGTGCCAGCCCTTGTCGTCCATGTCGAAACGCAGCCCGGCGAAGTTCGGGATGAAGCGCTGGTAGCCCATGGCTAATACACTGGAGTTGACCGAGAGGCGTTGTTTGACCTCCGGGGCTTTAGGTTGCAGCCCAAAGGCTTCGGGGAAGAGTTTTTCACCACCCAGCAGTGCTTCCAGCGCCTGGGTCGAGACCATGCCGTGCTCGTCGGTCGGACCATGGCCCATGTCATACAGCTTGCGCGGGTTGGACAGCACCACCAGTTTGTCGCCGTGAGAAGCAAACACCAGGGCTTTGCCGGCGTTGTAGGTGAGTTGATAAACCGGCACCACATCGCCGGCGACTTTCATCTCGCCGACCTGGCTCAACTGCGAATCATCCAGCGCCACTTTAGCCAGCGGCTCCAGCACCTTGGCCAGGCCACCGCGATCCATCACCAACAGGAAGTCCTTCAGGCGACCATCCGCCCCACGCCACAGCGCCACGTCTGCTGGCTGATCGAATAGCTGTTCGATCAGGCTGTCCTGCAACTTGAGGTCATGCTCGTAAATGATTCGGCGCAGACTGCCGATCAACCCGAGGCGATCGGCATGGGCTTCGTAATAGAAGACGAAATCTTCGGTCAGGGTTTCCTTGAGAAATGGCACCGTCAGCAAGTCCTTGGGCAACTGGCTCAAGGAACGGGTTTCCAGCAGACCGTCCGGCCGGCTCATGCCCAGTTTGTCGCTGGCCAACTGCGCAGGCGGCGCCTTGGGCTTGTGCATGAACCACCCCAAACCGCCCGCCACGCCGACCACCAGGCACAGCCCGATCAGCAGCGCCGGCCAACGACGAGAGGTGTTGGCCGCAGGTGCGCCGGCGGCCGGGGAATCGACCGGTGAAATCGTGTTATCGCTCATGTTCACGCTCATGTTCCCAAAGCTCGGCAATTCATCCGTGGTGCGGGATGTTCAATAGTTGAAAGTCTTGACCAGCAACAGATCACCGATGGCCCGCAAGGGTACGATGAACGTCTCGCGTTTTTCGTCGACAGTGTTTTCGTTGAGCACCAGATTGATCTGCGAGGTGATCACCTCGTTCTGGTTGCTGGACTCATCGAAGTTATAGCCGCCGCTGCCGAAGTTGCCCCAATAGTTCACGTAAACCAGATAGGTGCCATGCATCGGTGCAGTCATGGTGAACATTTCCGGGCCAGGGCCATCGACACCATCCGGGTCGAGGCCGCCGCCATTGGTCAACGTCGTGTGGGCGAAGAACGCATGCTGGCCGTCGGGGGTAATGATGTGCAGATCGAGTTCGGCCTTCGGATCGTCCCAACCCAGCACCACGCGAATCCGCGCCGGGGTGCGCAGGTTATTCGCTTCATAGAACTGCACGCGCTTGAGCGACTTGCCTTCGGAACTACGAACTTCGACGCTGTTGGAACCGGCACCGAATGCATACGGGCGGGTGAAACGCCCGTTGTCATCGGTGTACAGATTCAGGGGATTGCCGTTGACCGCAAGGGTGTGGGGCCCGCGTAGCGTGCCAATGGCCTTGAGCTGGCCTTCGATCATCGTGCGATTGCGCTGCACGCCCCGATCAATGGGCGGTGTGGGATAGGCGACTTGAGGGTTTTCACTGCGGTCCAGCAGGCCGTTATAGCGCCAGCCACCCACCGGTTCCGACACTTCGGCCGTGGGTCCCGCCCAGGCAGCCGAGGCGCAGACCAGTGTGATCAGCAGTGAAAGAAAACAACGCATGTGACGCCTCCTGCCATGCATAACGAAACCTTGCGCCCGGTCCTCGGCGCGTTACAGATCAAAAAACTGTGTTTCGTCAAAAAGACCCGTGGTTATTGGGTCGTAGAAAGCGCGAAGGTTAGCGACATGGACGATTTTTAACAATCAGATACAACTAAATTTGCGGCGAGGATCACGCCAGCGGCTGGACGACGGACCGAATAGTGGATCGATCGTCAGCAGGTTCTGACATCAACGTGGTTTTTACCCCGCAACGGCTGCGCCAAATACCCCGCCCATTTGCCCCTCTCCCCCCTATCTGCTAGTGTCGCGCCGGTTTAACGTCTACCGGAAATCGCCGCCATGGCCCGCAAAAAAGCTGCACTGGATTTCGAACAATCCCTCGCCGACCTGCAAACGCTGGTCGAGCGCCTGGAGAACGGCGAGCTGTCGCTGGAAGACTCGTTGACCGCTTTCGAGCAAGGCATCGGTCTGACCCGAGATTGCCAGGCTGCGCTGGCGCAGGCCGAGCAGAAGGTTCAGGTGCTGCTTGAGCGTGATGGCGAGCTGTCCGAGGCTCCCTTTGACGCGGAACAGCCAGAATGATCGCGGCGTATTCGGCCAGCAGTCAGGCCCGGGTCAACGCGGCACTCGAAACCCTGTTCACCGCGCCGAGCCCTGAACTCGCACGTTTATATGAAGCCATGCGCTACAGCGTGATGAATGGCGGCAAACGCGTTCGTCCGTTGCTGGCCTATGCAGCCTGCGAAGCGCTGGGCGGTGAGGCTGAGCACGCCAACGGCGCGGCTTGTGCGGTAGAGCTGATCCACGCGTACTCGCTGGTGCACGACGATTTGCCGGCGATGGACGACGACGATCTGCGTCGCGGCCAACCGACTACTCACAAGAAATTCGACGAAGCCTGCGCGATTCTCGCCGGTGACGGCCTGCAAAGCCTGGCATTCAGCGCTTTGCTCGACCCGCGCCTGAATTCAGCCGACGCTGAAATCCGCCTGCAAATGGTCAGCGCCCTGGCGTTGGCGGCGGGCCCGGCGGGGATGGTCGGCGGTCAGGCCATCGACCTGGGGTCGGTCGGCTTGAAGCTCGATCAAAAAGCCCTCGAATACATGCACCGGCACAAGACCGGCGCGCTGATCGAAGCCAGCGTCAAGCTTGGCGCCCTGGCCAGTGGCCGCGCCGAGAAAGACCAACTGAAATCCTTGCAGACCTATGCACAGGCCATCGGCCTGGCGTTTCAGGTGCAGGACGACATTCTCGATGTCGAAAGCGATACCGAAACCCTCGGCAAGCGCCAAGGCGCGGATATTGCCCGGGACAAACCGACTTACCCGGCGCTGCTCGGCCTCGATGCGGCCAAGGCCTATGCCCTGGAACTGCGCGATCAGGCCCTGCACGCACTGCGACCGTTTGACGCCTCGGCCGAGCCGCTGCGTGATCTGGCGCGCTATATCGTCGAACGCCGCAACTGATCCGGCGCCCGTTGCCCACCGTAAATCGGCCAAGTTCCGAGCTCTGCGTGGGCAGCGTGCGATGCATCAGGTAAACTGCCGCCTCTTTTATACCTATAACGATTCGCCTGATGCCCACGACGTTTCATGAGATTCCCCGCAAGCGCCCGACCACGCCCCTGCTCGACCGTGCCAACACGCCGGACGGCCTGCGCCGGTTAGGCGAAGCCGAGCTGGAAACCCTGGCGAATGAGTTGCGCCTGGAATTGCTCTACACGGTCGGTCAGACCGGCGGGCATTTCGGTGCTGGCCTGGGTGTTATCGAGCTGACTATCGCGCTGCATTACGTTTTCGACACCCCGGACGACCGGCTGGTGTGGGACGTAGGTCATCAGGCCTATCCGCACAAGATCCTCACCGGTCGCCGCGAACGCATGGCCACCCTGCGCCAGAAGGACGGCCTTGCGGCCTTTCCGCGTCGTTCCGAGAGCGAGTACGACACCTTTGGCGTCGGCCACTCCAGCACCTCGATCAGCGCAGCGCTGGGCATGGCGATTGCCGCCCGCCTGCAAAACAGTGATCGCAAGGCGATCGCAGTGATCGGCGACGGCGCACTGACCGCTGGCATGGCGTTCGAAGCGCTGAACCACGCGCCGGAAGTCAACGCCAACATGCTGGTGATCCTCAACGACAACGACATGTCGATCTCGCGCAACGTTGGC
Organism: Pseudomonas sp. FW306-02-D09B; assembly: GCF_058782685.1. Classification (NCBI taxonomy): domain Bacteria; kingdom Pseudomonadati; phylum Pseudomonadota; class Gammaproteobacteria; order Pseudomonadales; family Pseudomonadaceae; genus Pseudomonas; species Pseudomonas sp. FW306-02-D09B. The sequence continues at coordinate 76,435 of NZ_JBYSXY010000013.1, read as the reverse complement.
GGGCTGTCGAATTACCTGGCGAAAATCCTTTCCAGCCGCACTTACGCCAGCATGCGTGAAGGCAGCAAAAAGGTCCTGTCGCGCCTGCCCGGCGCCTGGGAAATCGCCCGTCGTACCGAAGAATACGCAAAAGGCATGCTGGTTCCCGGCACCCTGTTCGAAGAACTCGGCTGGAACTACATCGGCCCGATCGACGGCCATGACCTGCCGACCCTGATCGCCACCCTGCGCAACATGCGTGACCTCAAGGGCCCGCAGTTCCTGCACGTGGTGACCAAGAAAGGCAAAGGCTTCGCCCCGGCGGAAGTCGACCCGATCGGTTACCACGCGATCACCAAGCTCGAACCACTGGACGCTCCTGCCGCCGCGCCGAAAAAAGCCGGCGGGCCAAAGTACTCCGGCGTGTTTGGCGAGTGGCTGTGCGACATGGCTGCGGCTGACCCGCGCCTGGTCGGTATCACCCCGGCAATGAAAGAAGGCTCCGACCTGGTGGCCTTCAGCGAGCGCTTCCCGCTGCGCTACTTCGACGTGGCGATTGCCGAGCAACACGCGGTCACTTTCGCGGCCGGCATGGCCTGCGAAGGCGCCAAACCGGTGGTGGCGATCTATTCGACGTTCCTGCAACGCGGTTACGACCAACTGATCCATGACGTCGCGGTGCAAAACCTCGACGTGCTGTTCGCCATCGACCGTGCAGGCCTGGTGGGCGAAGACGGCCCGACTCACGCCGGCAGTTTCGACCTGTCGTTCCTGCGCTGCATCCCCGGCATGGTGGTGATGACCCCGAGCGACGAAAACGAATTGCGCAAAATGCTCAGCACCGGCCATCTGTACAACGGCCCGGCGGCAGTGCGTTACCCGCGTGGCACCGGCCCGAATGCTCCAATCGAGAAGAACCTCGAACCGATCGAAATCGGCAAAGGCGTGATTCGTCGCCAGGGCAGCACCGTCGCCCTGCTGGTGTTCGGCGTGCAATTGGCCGAAGCACTGAAAGTCGCTGAAAAACTCGATGCGACCGTGGTCGACATGCGCTTCGTCAAACCGCTCGATGAAGCGTTGGTACGCGAGATCGCCGGCAGCCACGAGTTGCTGGTGACCATCGAAGAAAACGCCATCATGGGCGGCGCCGGTAGCGCGGTCAGCGAGTTCCTCGCCCGCGAGAACATCCTCAAGTCGATGCTGCATCTAGGCCTGCCGGACGTCTACGTCGAGCACGCCAAGCCGGCACAAATGCTCGCTGAGTGTGGTCTGGATGAAGCGGGTATCGAAGAAGCCGTACGTCAGCGCTTGCAGCTGCTGGGCCTCTAAATCTCCTGGATGCACACGTCTCCTGTGGCGAGGGGGCTTGCCCCCGCGGGGCTACGAAGTAGCCCCCAAAACCAGCCAACGCGATCCTCCAGCAAGAGCGCGTTGGCTTTTTTACGACGGCTTCGCAGCCGAACGGGGCGGTGCGGCGTTCCGACAAGCCCCCTCGCCACAAAAGCCCTCCACAAAAAGCCCTCAATACTGTGCCCATGAACTTCCCCCGCCTCGCCCTGACGTTGTCGCTTTTGCCTGCCGGTCAGCTTTTGGCCGACACCTTTGAGCGCGAGCAAGCGCTGAAACTGCCGGACGTACTGATCAGCGCCAACCGCCAGGTCGAAGCGCGCAACGACAGCAGCGCCGCCAACACTGTGTTTACCCGCGACGACATCGACCGCCTGCAACCGAGCAGCGTGACCGACCTGCTGAGCCGGGTGCCGGGCGTACAAGTCGCGCAAAGCGGTGGCCGTGGCAGCCTGCCGGGGATCTATATTCGCGGCACCAACTCAGCGCAAACGCTGGTATTGGTCGACGGTCAGCGCATCGGCAACTCGACGTCCGGCGACAGTAATCTGCAGCACCTGAATATCCAGCAGATCGAGCGCGTGGAAGTACTGCGTGGTTCACGCTCGGTGATTTACGGCAGCGACGCGATTGGCGGAGTGATTCAGATCTTTACCCGTCGCGGCGCCGAGTCAGGCCTGCAACCGCGCTTGCACATGGGTTTTGGCAGTCACCAGACCTGGGAGCGCAGCCTGGGCGTGTCCGGGGGCGACGCGCAAACCCGTTTCAACCTCGGTGCCAGCCTCGATGACACGACTGGGATCAATCGCACTCATACGTCCTACCCCAGCGATGACGACCATGATGCCTATCGCAACCAGTCCGTCAGCCTGAGCCTTAGCCATGCCGTCAATGACGATATCGAGGCCGGCCTGAACATCCTCGATAACCGTGGCAAAAACGAATTCGACAACCCGTTCGGTCGCTACGACATCAGCTCCGGCAACAGCGTCCAGCAAAAGCCCTACAACGATTTCACCGTGAGCAGCGTCAGCAGTTATGTCGACGCACGCATCAACGATGCGTGGAAGTCCCGCGTGGAACTGGGCCACAGCGAAAACCGCGAAGAGACCTTCGACAAACTCAGTGACGATCACAGCGTGTTCAACACCTACCGCAATTCGCTGAACTGGCAGAACGACCTGATGCTGAACCGGCAGAACAGCCTGATTCTTGGCGGCGATTGGTACGAAGACCGGGTCAACAGCAGCACAGCGTTTGCCGAAGACAGTCGCTGGAACCGCGCGGTGTTTATCCAGCATCGCTTCCAGGCGGAAAGCTTCTCCACTGAACTGGGTCTGCGCCACGATCAGAATCAGCAATTTGGCGGTCAGAACAGCTGGAGCGGTACCTTCACGCTGCCATTGAACCCGGACAACGACGTGCTGCTGAGCTACAGCGAAGGCTTCCGCGCGCCGACCTTCAACGACCTCTACTACCCGGACTTCAGCAACCCGCACCTGAAACCCGAAACCTCGAAAAGCTACGAGGTACAGTGGCGTAGTCAGCTGAGCGAAACCAGTCGGCTGGAAGCCTCGCTGTACCGCACCGACCTTGAAGACGCGATCATCTTCGGCAGCCATTCGCGCCCGGAAAACATCGCGTCGGCGCAGATCAATGGTTTCGAAGCCGTCCTCAAGCAGGAGTGGTTGGGCTGGCAGAGCAACCTCGGCGTTGCAGTCATCGACCCACGGGATCAAGACAGCGGCCACACCCTGGCCCGACGTGCACGACGGACCTTGAGCCTGGATCTGGACCGTCAGTTTGATCGGCTCGGCCTCGGCGCCAGCTGGCAAGCAGTGAGCGGCAGCTACGACGACAAGGACAACCGTCAGCCGCTGGGCGGTTACGCCCTGCTCGGGTTACGCAGTCGTTGGGCGGCGAGTCACGAGGTCACGCTGGAAATGAAAGTCGATAACCTGCTGAACAAGAACTACAGCCGCGCGCTCTACGAGCATGACGGTAACCAGTACGGGTATCGGGAAGAAGGTCGGGCGTTGATGTTTGGGGTGACGTGGACGCCGCAGCTCTAAAGACCGCCTCGGTCATTTGTGGCGAGGGGGCTTGCCCCCGTTGGGCTGCGAGCAGCCCCAAATTCAGCAACCGGTTCTAATCAGGCACACCGCATCAACTGGATTACGGCTGCTACGCACCCGAACGGGGGCAAGCCCCCTCGCCACAGGTTAACGCTGTGGCGCGATCAACCGGCACAACTTGGCGGTCGCAGCGATCATCTGCCCACTCGGCCGCTCCAGGCCTTTATCCGCCACCAACAGCAATTGCCCTTGAGCCACCGCGGTCATCTGCGGCCAGGCTTTCCAGGCGTCGAGCTGCACCTGGCTGCTGGCAAGGATCACCTGGGGATTACGCGAAAGCACTGACTCCACACTGACCTGCGGCGCTGGCAAGGTCATGTCGGCGAACACGTTGCGTGCACCGCACACCTCAAGCGCATCGCTGATGATCTGCCCGCCGCCCACGGTGTAGAGCGGCTGATCCCAGACCTGATAAAACACCCGAAGCGGTTCTTTGCGCTGATAGCGCTGGCGTAAATCGTCGAGCTGCTTACGCAAATCAACCGCAAGCATGCGCCCACGTTCAGGTCGGCCGAGCTGCTCGGCGATCGCTTCGATTTGGTGGGTCAGTTGTTTGAGGTTATGCGGTTCGGCGACGTAGGTCGGGATCCCCAATCGGCTCAGTTGCTCACGCTGCGCCGGGCCGACACTGCCAGGCCAGAGCAGCAGTAAATCCGGTTTGAGACTGAGCAGGCGCTCAATATCCAGCTGACCGTAACGGCCAACAGAAGGAATGGAGTTGAGTTCTGCAGGACGCTCGCCAGCATCGAGCACGCCCACCAGCAGGTCGGCCGAGCCCAGTTCAACGACGATTTCCGAGAGTGACGGCGCGAGGCTGACCACCCGCTCTACCGCGACCGCCGAGCCACTGACGGCCAGCAGCAGAACCGCCAGCCAACGGCACATCAGCCGAGTTGACGCGGAATACGGTAAAGGTAGAACAGCACCGTGGTCGACAGCGCCAGCAGGACCAAAGGTACCGCTTCGAGGCCGACGAATACCGCTAGAGCACCGATCCAGGCCGGCAAAGCCGCAACAAGGAATGCCTGACGGCGTTTAGCCGCCAGGGCAATCCAGGCAGCGGGTTCTTCCGGGGTATCGAGGGCTTTCTGGGTGGCGATCAAGGCATGTTTGTAGCCGCCGAAAAACCGCAGGCTGACAAACATCGAGGCCACCCCGGCAATGAAAAACGGCATCGCCAGCACCGGCAAAAACGCCTCGCTCTGGCCGAACACAGCGTTGATCACCAGCAGCGGCAGCAAGGCCAGCGCCAGGTATTGCCACCAGTTGACGGACAGTCGCCGCCGGACCTGGCCGCGAGTCACGCCCGGTCTGCCTCGCCCTGATGCTCGTTGCCCATCATATGGTCGAGCTTGCTGGCCTTGGTCGCCAGGTAGAGCTTGTTGTGCGGATTGTGTCCGGTGTGCAGCGGCACGCGCTCGGCAACCACGATGCCCATGTCGGTCAAGGCTTTGACCTTGCGCGGGTTGTTAGTCATCAAGCGCAGGGATTTCACGCCCAGGTGCTCAAGCATCGGCAGGCACATGGCGTAGTCGCGCTGGTCGGCAGCAAAGCCAAGACGCTCGTTGGCTTCAACGGTGTCGGCGCCACCATCTTGCAATTCATACGCGCGGATCTTGTTCAGCAGGCCAATGCCACGACCTTCCTGACGCAGGTAAAGCAACACGCCACGACCTTCGCGGGCGATCGCCTGCAACGCCGCCTCGAGTTGCGAACCGCAGTCGCAACGCTGGCTGAACAAGGCGTCGCCGGTCAGGCATTCGGAGTGCAACCGGCCGAGTACCGGGGCACCGTCGGCGACATCACCCAGGCTCAGTACGACGTGCTCGCGGCCAGTAGCCTCATCGAGAAAGCCATGCATGGTGAATTGCGCAAAAGGCGTTGGCAGCTTGGAAGCGGCGACAAAAACGACAGGCACCGGTGTGCTCCTGATCTGTATGTACTGGAGATTCGCAGAGGCGGCATTGTAACAGCAGGTTCCTATAGACGCTTAGGCTGAATTATCGGCCATAACGATCAAAAAGTTTGATCACTGCCCTGCCGGCTTGGCACTCTCATCAAAGGGGTAAGGTTGTTTCCAGTGTTCGAAGATCGGTTTCAACTGGCCGGTTTTGACCAGCAATGCCATGCGCTGGTCGTACAGCGCCATCAGGGCACGGGCCTGTGGTGTATCGGCGAAACCAAGGTACAACGGCAGTTCGGTCAAGTGTGTGCGTCGGTACAGGGACGGATCCTCAGCCTCCGCGAGCACTTCATTGATTTCCGTCAGCGCGTCGATATAGAAGTCCGCCCGAGCCTGTTTGAGCATCGGCAAGATTCCGGTGCGGCGTTCGATCTGGTTATAGCGGTGGATGTTCGGCAGGTAACTTTCGTAGCGATAGCCACGAACCCAGGCCAGTCGGTACGCCCCCAGAGTCTCCAGAGTCGGTACCGGGTTGCTCGCAAGGCCCAGGGCATAAATATGATCGGAGTCGAAATTCCAGCGGGGATACAGGACCTGATCGGCCTCATTGGAATAGGAGCCAACCAGCGCGTCCACTTCACGACGCTGCACCAGCCCCACCGAACGGGTGTAAGGCACGGTGCGAATATCCAGTTTCACCCCGGCCGGCTCGAACACGGCGCGCAAAATGTCCCAGGCCAGCCCATGGCCATCGGCGGCGGTATAGTCATCCCAGTCCTCGCTGGCCAGATGAATCACGGCCGGTGTCGTCGGCACATCCGCCGCACGGGCGAGCGAACAGAACACCGCAAAAACCAGAACCCACAGCCAGCGCCCGACCATCCCCCAGCCCCTCAATCCATTCGCCCCTCAATCAGCCAATCAGGCGAAATACCGGACCAGCCCCTGCAGCGCTAACCAGGCAAACACGCCTGCCAGCACGTCGTCGAGCATGATCCCGACACCGCCGTGCACATGTCGGTCGATCCAGCGAATCGGCCATGGCTTGAGAATGTCGAAGAAGCGGAACAGCAGGAACCCCGCCAATAGCCAGTACCAACCTGCCGGCACCAGCCACAGGGTGATCCACATCCCGACCATTTCGTCCCAGACGATGCCTTCGTGATCGTGCACCCGCAAATCGTCGGCAACCTTGCCGCACAACCAGAAGCCGAACAGCATCGTGATGCCGAGCATCAGCCAGTAACCCCAGCCGGGCAACATCTGCCATAACGGGATAAAAGGTAGCGCAACCAGCGAGCCCCAGGTGCCTGGCGCCTTGGGCAAGGTGCCCGAGCCGAAACCGAACGCCAGGAAATGCCAGGGATTACGCCAGACCGATGGCGGCACGCGTCCTGCCGGGCTCTGCTTGGGATGATCTGTCACGGTGTCTCCCGAAAATGTTGATAACCCCGGGCTTGCGGGGTGATGTCCTGCCCGTTCGCGTCCAGCAGCGTCACGCCCTGCCCGGCCACGACCCGCCCGACAACGTGAATCGGCCAGCCGTCGGCGAGCAGTCCCGGTAGTTGCGCGGGTGGCAGAGTGAACGCCAGCACATAGTCGTCACCACCACTCAAGGCCGCCACGCGAGCCGCATTCTCACCGAGAAAGCTCACCAGTGCCGTTGACAGCGGCAGCTTTTCGCTTTCGATCAGCAAGCCGACAGCCGAGGCCTTGGCGATATGCCCGCAATCGGCGAGCAAACCGTCAGAGATATCCAGTGCCGCAGTGGCTTTGCCGCGCAACGCCATGCCCAATTCAAGCTGCGGCTGTGGCGACCAATAATGCGCCAACAACGGCTCGGCAACATCGGCGGGCGCGACGCGCTCACCCAACACCAACAACAATGCACCGGCGGCGTTGCCCAGTTCACCGCCCACGCACACCAGATCACCGGGTTGCGCACCGCTACGGGTCAGTGCCTTGCCTGTCGGGACCCGACCAAACACGGTCATGGTCAGGCTCAGCGGGCCGCGTGTGGTGTCGCCACCCACCAGCTGTACACCGCAGTGTTGCGCCATGGCGTTCAAACCACGGGCAAAGGCGTCCAGCCAATCGGCGGTTACCGTCGGCAAAGTCAGGGCAAGGGTAAAGGCAATGGGGGTGGCGCCCATGGCAGCCAGATCGCTGACCGCCACAGCCAGCGAACGCTGACCGAGCAGAAACGGGTCGCAAGGGTCTGCGAAATGCACACCGGCCACGAGCGTGTCGGTGGAAATTGCCAGCTGCTCCCCTGCGGGAACAGCGAGCAAGGCGCAGTCGTCGCCGATTCCCAGGTCAACGCCTTCACCGCCTTGCGCACAAGGCGCGGCGGCAAAGTAATTGCGGATCAGCTCAAACTCGCCCATGGCAATGGCAGTTCAAGCGCCGATCAGCGCTTGAACGCCTTCACTTCAGCTTCACGCAGGCGCGGGGCCAGCTTGTCGAGTACACCGTTGACGAACTTGTGGCCATCGGTGGAACCGAAGACTTTAGCCAGCTCGATGCCTTCGTTGATCACCACGCGGTAAGGCACGTCGACACGCTTGAGCAGTTCCCAGGTGGACAGGCGCAGAACCGCCAGTTCAACCGGGTCCAGCTCTTCGATTTCGATGTCCAGGCATGGCTTCAGCGCGGTGTCGATCTCGGTGCGATGTGCCGGAACCCCGTGGAGGATTTCGCGGAAGTACGCAGCATCGACATCGGTGAAATCGTTATCGACCCGGAACTGCGCTTCGATCTCGTTCAGCGATTGCTTGGCCATGTGCCATTGATACAGCGCCTGGGTCGCGAGCTGACGAGCTTCGCGACGCTTGACGCTTTTCGATGGTTTGCCAGCATCCGCAGGCTTTGGATCGCGCGGGTTGAAACGATCGCTTTCGTCGCTAATCACTTGGCCTCCAACTGCGCCAGCAGGCTGACCATTTCCAGAGCGGACAAGGCTGCTTCAGCACCTTTGTTGCCGGCCTTGGTGCCGGAACGTTCGATGGCTTGCTCGATCGAGTCGACGGTCAGTACGCCGAAAGCGACCGGTACGCCGAATTCCATGGACACCTGGGCCAAGCCCTTGGTGCACTCGCCAGCCACGTATTCGAAGTGCGGAGTACCGCCACGAATGACCGCGCCCAGCGCGATGATTGCCGCGAACTCGCCCTTCTGAGCGACTTTCTGCGCAACCAGCGGGATTTCGAAGGCGCCAGGGGCACGGATGATGGTGATGTCGCTTTCGCTCACGCCATGGCGAACCAGGGCATCAACAGCACCGCTTACCAGGCTCTCGACAACGAAGCTGTTGAAGCGGCCAACAACCAAAGCGTAGCGGCCTTTGGGGGCGATGAAGGTACCTTCGATGGTCTTCAGGGTCATTCGACAAATCTCTTAAAGAGCCGGGACGCGTTCAGTACGCGTCCCTCAGTGATATTTGAACCGCGAACAAGGGGGGTGAAAAACACCGGTCTTTATTCGGAGGGCACGTATTCTACAACTTCCAGATCGAAACCGGATATCGCATTAAATTTCATTGGCGCACTCATCAGGCGCATTTTGCGTACACCCAGGTCACGCAGGATCTGCGAGCCGGCACCGACGATGCTGTAGGTGGTCGGTTTTTTCGGCTGTGCGTGGTCGGCGGTTTCGCGAATATGCGCCAGCAACACGTCGCCATCGAGCGGGTGACCGAGCAACAGCACCACACCGCTGCCAGCCTCGGCAACCGCGGCCATGGCGGCGCGCAGGCTCCAGCGGCCTGGCTGCTTGACCATCAACAGGTCGCGCAGCGGGTCCATGTTGTGCACGCGAACCAGGGTCGGTTCTTCGGCGCAAATGGTGCCCAGGGTCAGTGCCATGTGCACGTCGCCTTCCACTGAATCACGGTAGGTCACCAGGTTGAACTGGCCCAGTTCGCTGTCCAGCGGCTGCTCGGCAATCCGCTGAACGGTACGTTCATGGATCATCCGGTAGTGAATCAGGTCGGCGATGGTGCCGATCTTGATGTTGTGTTCGGCGGCGAAGGTTTCCAGCTCGGCGCGACGGGACATGGTGCCGTCGTCGTTCATCACTTCGCAGATCACCCCGCTCGGCTCGAAACCGGCCATGCGCGCCAGGTCGCAAGCGGCTTCGGTGTGGCCGGCACGGGCCAGGGTGCCGCCGGCCTGCGCCATCAGCGGGAAGATGTGGCCGGGGCTGACGATGTCTTCGGCCTTGGCGTCTTTGGCGGCGGCCGCTTGCACGGTGCGCGCACGATCAGCCGCAGAGATACCGGTGGTGACGCCGACGGCGGCTTCGATGGACACGGTGAACTTGGTGCCGAAACCGGAGCCGTTGCGCGGTGCCATCAATGGCAGCTTGAGCAGCTCGCAGCGCTCGCGGCTCATCGGCATGCAGATCAGGCCACGAGCGTGCTTGGCCATGAAGTTGATGTGTTCAGGCTGGCAGCACTCGGCGGCCATGATCAGGTCGCCTTCGTTCTCGCGGTCTTCGTCATCCATGAGGATGACCATCTTGCCTTGGCGGATGTCTTCAACCAGTTCTTCGATGCTATTGAGCGCCACGCGGCACCCCCCTTCTTTCAAAAATTGAGTTTCAGGAATTGAGGTAGCCGTTCTCGGCCAGAAAGCTTTCGGTAATGTTGCCCTTCGAGGATTCTGCGGCCTTGTCACCCAGCAATAGACGCTCCAGGTAACGGGCCAGCAGATCGACCTCAAGGTTGACCCGGCGACCTGGCTGGTAAGAGGCCATGATGGTTTCGCTCAGGGTATGCGGAATGATCGTCAACAAGAACTCGGCGCCATCGACCGCGTTCACCGTCAGGCTGGTGCCGTCAACCGTGATCGAGCCTTTATGGGCGATGTATTTGGCCAGGTCTTTCGGCGCACGAATGCGGAACTCCACGGCACGGGCATTCTCGGTACGCGCAACCACTTCGCCGACGCCGTCGACGTGACCGCTGACCAGGTGCCCACCAAGACGGGTGGTCGGGGTCAAGGCTTTTTCCAGGTTGACCGGGCTGCCGCTTTTCAGGTCATTCATGGCGGTGCAGTCGAGGGTTTCGCGACTGACGTCCGCTGCAAAGCCATTGCCCGGCAGTTCAACCGCTGTCAGGCAGACGCCGTTGACCGCGATGCTGTCGCCGAGCTTGACGTCGCTCAGGTCGAGCTTGCCGGTTTCTACGTGAACCCGTACATCACCACCTTTTGGGGTCAATGCACGGATGCTGCCGATGGATTCGATGATGCCGGTAAACATGGAGTCCTCCTCGAGAACTGGGCCAGTGCTGTAGCAATGGCCGAGAATTATACGCTCGCCGATGGCATGGGGATGGCAGTGACTCGCCAGTCATCGCCCACCGCGCGAATTTCTGTGATTTTCAGCTCCGGCGCATCCTTCATTTGTGCGAGTGGCCAGTCCAGCAATGGTCGCGCCGTGGAGCCGAGGAACTTGCCCGCGATGAAGATCTGGAATTCGTCCACCAACCCTTGCTGGGCAAACGCTCCAGCCAGACGCGGGCCGGCTTCCACCAGCACTTCGTTGACGCCCCGGGCGGCGAGTTCGAGCAGCAGCTTGCGCAGGTCGACCTGGCCATCATCGCCGGGCACGATCAGGCATTCGGGGCCGTTGGCGTACTGCTCTTCCACCGCGACACAGGTAGCGACCAGCGCCGGGCCAGCCTTGAAAAACGGCGCATCGAGCGGCACGCGCAGGCGGCCGTCGATCAGCACGCGAAGCGGCGGGCGGCTCATGGCGAGCGCAGTTTGCTCGGCATCCAGACCCAACTCGTCGGCACGCACGGTCAAGCGCGCATCATCGGCCAGCACCGTGTCGGCACCGGTCAACACGACGCTGGCCTGAGCCCGCAGACGCTGCACAGCCGAGCGGGCGGCGGGACCGGTGATCCATTGGCTTTCGCCACTGGCCATGGCGGTGCGACCGTCTAGGCTCATTGCCAACTTGACCCGCACGAACGGCAAGCCGTGTTCCATGCGCTTGAGAAAACCTTCATTGAGCTTGCGCGCCTCGCCTTCGAGCACGCCGCTGCGGGTCTCGATGCCCGCCTGCTCCAGACGCTGCAGACCGCGGCCAGCGACTTCCGGGTTCGGGTCCTGCATCGCCGCAACCACTCGCGCCAGGCCAGCGTTCACCAGCGCATCGGCACACGGCGGCGTGCGGCCATGATGGCTGCAAGGCTCCAGCGTGACGTAGGCGGTGGCACCGCGGGCGTTTTCGCCGGCGGCGCGCAAGGCGTGGACTTCGGCATGCGGTTCGCCGGCGCGCACATGCCAGCCTTCGCCGACAATCTGCCCGTCACGCACGATCACGCAGCCCACCCGAGGGTTGGGATGGGTGGTGTAGTGACCTTTGCGCGCCAGTTCCAGCGCGCGCGCCATGTAATGGGCGTCGAGGACCTGTTGTTCCGGGGATATGCTCATTCTTTTACCGGCTCACGGGCCAGGCGATCGATCTCTTCGCGGAACTCGTTGAGGTCCTGGAAGCGGCGATACACCGAAGCGAAACGAATGTAGGCGACTTCATCGAGCTTTTGCAGCTCGGCCATCACCAGCTCACCGACCACGAGGGATTTGACCTCGCGCTCGCCGGTCGCTCGCAGTTTGTGTTTGATATGGGCCAGCGCCGCTTCCAGGCGCTCGACGCTTACCGGGCGCTTCTCCAGCGCACGCTGCATGCCGGCGCGAAGTTTTTCTTCGTCGAACGGCTGACGGCTGCCGTCAGTTTTGATCAGGCGCGGCAACACCAGTTCGGCAGTTTCGAACGTCGTGAAACGTTCACCGCAGGCCAGACATTCGCGCCGGCGGCGCACCTGTTCGCCCTCGGCGACCAGACGCGAGTCGATGACCTTGGTGTCGTTGGCACCGCAGAAGGGACAGTGCATGGTGGCAGGCAACAAAAAAAGGGAGGGCCATGGTAGCGCATCCCACTGGCAAGACAAGCCATAGGGTTTGCGGTATACAGACGGGCTACACTGTCTGATCGATGGATTTCATTTTGCTGGAGCCGCAAATGCCGCTAAGACCGCTTGTTTTACTCAGTCTCATCGGCCTGTTGGTCGCGTGTAGCAGCGCACCCAAACCGGCGGCACCGACTCCGGGCCCTGCACCGCAGATGGCCCAGAAAAAAGCCCAGGCCTCAGCCGACCTCGGACCGCTGCCCGCGTATCAACGGGAATTGAGCGGCACCTTGCAGGGCGTGCCAGCCGGCGCCGAGGTTGAACTGGCGCTGCTGGTGATCGACGAACGCTCCCGGCCGCAGCAATTGCTCGCCAGCGCCAACCTGATCGGCAACAACAAGGCTCTGCCATTCCATCTGCGATTCAATCCCGACTCGTTCCCGGTCGGTGCACGCGTCGAACTGCGGGGTCGCGCCAGCCAGTCCGGGCAGTTGATCCTGCACCTGCCGGCGCAACGCATCTTTGAGCCGAAGACCCAGGCCCTGGGCCAATTGCAGTTCCTCAAAGCGCCATGAATGCACCGCTCGACCTGCAACAGGCGTTAAGTGAACTGCTCGGCGATGCACAGCTGGTCCGGTGTCCATTGCCTGAGACCACGCTGAAACTCTGGCTGATCGACGGCGACAACATGGACCGCGCCTTCAGCCCGGAAGAAACCCGGCGCATTCTGCACGAGCCACCGTACTGGAGCTTTTGCTGGGCCAGCGGCCTGGCGATGGCCCGTTACCTGGCGGAGCATCCGCAGTGGGTTGCCGGCAAGCGCGTGCTGGATTTCGGCGCCGGCTCCGGGGTGGCGGGGATTGCAGCGGTCAAGGCCGGGGCGCTGGAAGTGGTGGCCTGTGATCTTGATCCATTGGCAATTGCAGCCTGCCGGGCGAATGCCGAACTCAATGACGTCGAGCTCAGCTACTCGACAGACTTTTTTGCCGAGGCCGATCGTTTTGATCTGATTCTGGTGGCCGACGTGTTGTACGACCGGGCCAACCTGCCGTTGCTCGATGAGTTTCTCAGCCGTGGCCGCGAGGCGTTGGTGGCAGATTCACGGGTACGGGATTTCCGTCATCCGTTGTATCAGCGGCTGGAAATGCTTGAGGCGATGACATTGCCGGACCTGGCAGAACCAGAAGAGTTTCGGCATGTGAGCCTGTACCACGCCAAACGTACTTGATCGTTCCAGCCCGTAGCAGCTGTCGAGCCTGCGAGGCTGCGTTCGGCTGCGAAGCAGTCGTGGAATCAGGCAGCACGTTTTTTCAGGCAGTCCGTGTACCCGGGATTTACGAGGACTTCGTCCTCGAACGCAGCCTCGCAGGCTCGACAGCTGCTACGGGCGTTGGAGCAGAAAGTTGTGTAGATACTTATGCCCGTCGCCGCCAGCCCTTATAGTTCTCCCATTCACGTTTCTTCGAGATGCCTCATGAGTCAAGACACGCCGTATATCTTCGACGCCACTACCGCCGATTTCGACCAGTCGGTGATCGAGAACTCGTTCCACAAGCCGGTGCTGGTGGATTTCTGGGCTGAATGGTGTGCGCCGTGCAAGGCGCTGATGCCGATGCTGCAATCCATCACCGAGAGCTATCAGGGCGAGTTGCTGCTGGCCAAGGTCAACTGCGACGTCGAGCCGGACATCGTTTCGCGCTTCGGTATTCGCAGCCTGCCGACAGTGGTGCTGTTCAAGGACGGTCAGCCGGTGGACGGCTTTGCCGGCGCGCAACCCGAATCCGCTGTCCGCGCACTGCTTGAACCGCATGTGAAAATGCCACCGCCGGCCGCTGCCGACCCGATTGAACAGGCTCAGGCGCTGTTCGACGAAGGTCGTTTCGCGGATGCCGAGGCCACACTGAAAGTGCTGCTGGGTGAGGACAATACCAACGCCCGCGCGTTGATCCTCTATGCGCGCTGCCTGACCGAACGTGGCGAGCTGAGTGAAGCCCAGGCCGTGCTCGATGCGGTGAAAAGCGATGAACACAAAGCGGCACTTGCCGGCGCCAAGGCGCAAATCAAGTTTCTCGGCCAGGCCGCTGACTTGCCGGATGTCGCCGACCTGAAATCGCGTCTGGCGCAAAACCCGCAGGACGATGAAGCCGTCTACCAACTGGCGATCCAGCAACTGGCCCGTCAACAATACGAGCCGGCACTGGACTCCCTGCTCAAGCTGTTTATCCGCAATCGCAGCTACAGCGAAGGGTTGCCGCACAAGACCCTGCTGCAAGTGTTCGAACTGCTGGGCAACGATCACCCGCTGGTGACCGTTTACCGCCGCAAGCTGTTTGCAGCGCTCTACTAGGCCTGCTCGATCCAACTATAGAGCGGCGTATCCCCGCCGCTCACGACCTTGACCTCCGGGCTATGGCGCAAGCGCACCAGCAGACGTTTGCCGGCGACGGTGTTGCCGGTCAAACCCTGCAGTTGCTCCAGCAGGTCCGGCCCCGTCAATTGCCCGGACTTGCGCAGCAGATCCTTGGCGAGTTGCCACAGCAGCTCATCCTGATTGACCGGTTTGACCACCGGATCGGCCACTGCTGCACCGTTTTCTGATTTGCTTACCTGCAACTGCGCGCCAAGCCTCGCCCAATCCCCATCATCCAGCTCCAGGGTCAAATCCACCGGCCAATCGCCGATGCTTCCACGAATGCGCAACATTGGGCTTTCCTCAGGTTTATGACGAACATGCTCCCATGCGTCTTGCGCAACGCCAAGCGGACAGTCAAACTCTCGCCATTATTGTTATAAGATTACATAACAAAATTTTCATCTTCCTTCCCGGAGAGAGTCCATGCGCCGTCTGTTACTCGCTTTGCCGTTTGCCCTGTTGCCGCTGGCTATCGCTCAGGCCGCTGAAGTTCATGATCACGAACATGAACACGGCAGCCTGGGCGCCCACGAACACGGCGTCGGGCGCTTGAACGCGGCGCTGGACGGTCAGACGCTGGAACTGGAGCTGGAAAGCCCGGCGATGAACCTGGTGGGCTTCGAACACGTTGCCAGCACTGATGCAGACAAGGCCAAAGTCGCCGCCGCCCGTGCGCAGCTGGAGAAACCGCTGGTGCTGTTCAGCCTGCCAAAAGCCGCCAACTGCGTAGTCAGCCAGCAAGAACTGAAGAGCCCGCTGTTCGGTGACAAACCGGATGCCGATGATCATGACGACGATGACGACCACGCGACTGACGGTAAAGGCGCAGCCGCCGAAGAGCATCACCACGATCACAGCGAAATCCACGCGCACTACCAATTCACCTGCGCCGCCCCTGGCGCGCTGAAGACCCTGGACTTGTCGCAAGTGTTCACGACCTTCCCCGCGACGCAGAAAATTCAGGTACAACTCATCAGCCCAAGCGGCCAGCAAGGGGTTGAAGTGACCTCCAAAGCTGCTGCCCTGAAATTCTGATCCACCACAAATCCCGTAGGAGCAAGGCTTGCCCGCGATGAACGATGATGCGGTTTTAAAGGTAGACCGCAGCGTACTCATCGCGGGCGAGCCTTGCTCCTACAGGACCTCAATCTCCATGAAATCGGCGCTATGACCCAAGCACTCATCGAACTGTCAGACCTGGGCTTCAGCTGGCCCGGTCATCCGCCTTTACTGGATATCCCGGCGTTTCGCCTGGAGCCCGGTGAAACGCTGTTTCTCAAAGGTCCCAGCGGCAGTGGCAAGACCACCCTGCTCGGCCTGCTCGGTGGCGTGCAGAAACCCAATCGCGGGAGCATTCGCCTGCTCGGCCAGGAGCTGACCGAGCTGTCGGCCGGCGCCCGCGATCACTTTCGGGTCGACCACACGGGCTACATCTTCCAGCAGTTCAACCTGCTGCCGTTTCTCTCGGTGCGCGAGAACGTCGAGCTGCCGTGTCACTTCTCCAAACTGCGCGCCAGCCGTGCGATTCAGCGCCACGGCAGCATCGATCAGGCGGCAGCGACCTTACTCGCGCACCTGGGGCTCAAGGATGAAAACATGCTCGGTCGCCGTGCCGATTCACTGTCCATCGGCCAACAGCAGCGGGTCGCCGCTGCCCGCGCGCTGATCGGCCAGCCGGAACTGGTGATCGCCGACGAACCGACCTCGGCGCTGGATTACGACGCCCGCGAGGCATTTATCCGTTTGCTGTTCGCCGAATGCCGCGAAGCCGGTTCCAGCCTGCTGTTCGTCAGCCACGACCAGAGCCTGGCGCCGCTGTTCGATCGTCACCTGTCGCTGGCCGAACTCAATCGCGCCGCCACGCCGCTCGAGGTCTGAAATGTATTTGTTTCGTCTAGCCATGGCCAGCCTGGCTAACCGCCGCTTCACCGCAATCCTCACCGCGTTCGCCATCGCCCTGTCGGTCTGCCTGTTGCTGGCGGTGGAGCGGGTGCGCACCGAAGCCAAGGCCAGCTTTGCCAGCACCATCAGCGGCACCGATCTGATTGTCGGCGCGCGCTCAGGCTCGGTGAACCTGTTGCTGTACTCGGTGTTTCGCATTGGCAACGCCACCAACAATATCCGTTGGGACAGCTTCGAGCACTTTGCCAACAACCCGAAAGTGAAATGGGCAATCCCGATTTCCCTCGGTGACTCGCATCGCGGTTATCGAGTGATGGGCACTACCGACGCCTACTTCCAGCATTACCAGTACGGCCGTCAGCAAAACCTGCAACTGGCCAGCGGTCGGGCGTTTGCCACGGATCCGTTCGAAGTGGTGCTGGGTGCCGAAGTGGCCGATGCGCTGCATTACAAGCTCGGCGACAAACTGGTGCTGGCTCACGGCGTGGCGGTGATCAGCCTGGTCAAGCACGATGACAAACCATTCACTGTGGTCGGCATCCTCAAACGCACCGGCACCCCGGTCGACCGCACGTTGCACATCAGCCTCGGCGGTATGGAGGCGATTCACATCGATTGGCACAACGGTGTGCCGGCTCAGGGCAACGGTCGTATCAGCGCCGATCAGGCGCGCAACATGGACCTCACGCCGCAAGCCATCACCGCGTTCATGCTCGGCCTCAACAACAAGATTTCGACCTTCGCCGTGCAACGCGAGATCAATGAATTCCGTGGCGAGCCGATGCTGGCGATCTTGCCGGGCGTCGCCTTGCAGGAACTCTGGAGCCTGATGGGCACCGCCGAAAAAGCGCTGTTCGTGGTGTCGCTGTTCGTAGTGCTGACTGGGTTGATCGGCATGCTCACAGCGATTCTCACCAGCCTCAACGAACGTCGCCGCGAGATGGCAATCCTGCGTTCGGTCGGCGCCCGACCGTGGCACATTGCAACGCTGCTGGTGCTGGAAGCCTTTGCGTTGGCGCTGTCTGGAGTGGTTGCGGGTCTGGCGCTGCTGTATGTATGCATTGCCGCCGCCCAAGGCTACGTGCAATCGACCTACGGCTTGTACCTGCCGTTGGCCTGGCCAAGCGAGTATGAATGGACGCTGCTCGGTGGCATCCTGATCGCCGCGCTGCTGATGGGCAGCGTGCCGGCCTGGCGCGCCTATCGCCAATCGTTGGCCGATGGTCTGTCGATCCGTTTATGAGGACACTGAAAATGCTCCGCGCTCTGCCTGCGCTGTTGATGCTGGTCGCCCTGCCCCTGTGGGCGGCCGCACCGAAAGACCTGACCTGGGCGGAAATGATCCCGCCCGACGCGCCGGCAGAAGTGCCGAACATGAAACCGCTGCACGACCTGTCGCAGATGAGCAGCGCGTTGTCCGCCGAGTCCGCGCCAGCGGCCAAGCAAGACATGCCCAATGCGCCGGTGGTGAAAAGCCTCGACGGCAAGAATATTCGCCTGCCGGGTTACATCGTGCCGCTGGAAGTCAGCGAGGAAGGTCGCACTACCGATTTTCTGCTGGTGCCGTATTTCGGCGCATGCATCCACGTACCGCCTCCGCCGTCGAACCAGATCGTCCATGTTAAAAGCAAGGGTGGAGTGAAGCTCGACGAGCTGTATCAGCCGTACTGGATTGAAGGAGCAATGCAGGTCAAAGCGTCGAGCAGCGAATTGGCGGACGCCGGGTATCAGATGGATGCGGACAAGATCTACGAGTACGAATTGCCGGAGTGAATCAGGTAGTTATTCGTTGCCCGTGATGACGCCATCGCGGGCAAGCCTTGCTCCTACGGATAGCGGAAACCTGTAGGAGCAAGGCTTGCCCGCGAAGCGGTCGCAGAAGGCTCCCTGACTCAAACTCCATCACTGTTTCATTGAGCTGAGTCAAAAGCGCCGTTCCTGACGCTTCGTACCATTGGAGATACAGAATTTGAATCTTCCTTTGGAGCCCCCATGCACAAGTCATTGCTCAGCGCGTCCCTCATTGCATTCGCGCTTGCAACCCCCTTCGCCCAGGCCCATGAAGCCGGTGACATCATTGTTCGGGCCGGTGCAATCACCGTAAACCCGACAGCCGGCAGTTCCAGCGTCAAAGTTGATCGCGGTCCATTGGCAGGTGCCGATCTGGGTGGCAAGGCGACCATGGACAGCAGCACGCAGCTGGGCCTGAACTTCGCGTACATGCTCACCCCCGATATCGGCATCGAGCTGCTCGCCGCCTCGCCGTTCCAGCATGACGTAAACCTCAAAGGCACCTCCCTGGGCGCGGCCAACGGTAAGCTCGGCACCCTCAAACACCTGCCGCCGACCCTGAGCGTGGTTTACTACCCGCTCAACAACAAGTCTGCATTCCAGCCGTATGTGGGCGCCGGTATCAACTACACCTGGATCTACGACGAAAAGCTCAGTAACGAAGCGCAAGCCAACGGCTTCAGCAACTTCAAGACGAAAAACTCCTGGGGCCTCGCATGGCAGGTCGGTGCCGATTACATGCTGACCGACCACATCATGCTCAACGGCCAGGTGCGCTACATCGACATCGACACCACCGGCTACGTGGACAACAACGCAGTCGCCCCCGGCACCCGCGCCAAGGTCAACATCGACGTGGACCCGTGGATCTACATGGTGGGTCTGGGTTACAAGTTCTAAATCCGCCGCATGAAAAAGGCGCCTCGAAAGGCGCCTTTTTCATGACTGCGAAAAACTCAGCGTCCCAACAACCGCGCCAGCCCGACGCTCATTGGCGTCTGCTCGGGAAAGGTGAAGCGCTGCAACAGACGCTGGTTGTTCGCCCGCGAATGGCGGATGTCGCCGGAGCGTGCCGGGCCGTAGGCAATCGGTGGCAACTGCCCCACCACTTCCTCCAACGCCTGGAGCATTTGCTTGAGGGTCGTCGCCTGGTTCCAGCCGACATTCACCGCGCCCACTTCAAGCGTCGGCATTTCAATCGCCTGCACCAGCAGGTCGACCAGGTCTTCGACATAGACAAAATCGCGGGTCTGTTCACCGTCACCGAACACGGTGATTGGCAGGCCTTTCTGCGCCCGCTCGCTGAAAATGCTGATCACCCCGGAGTACGGCGATGACGGATCCTGCCGCGGACCGAAGATGTTGAAGAAACGGAAAATCGCCGGCTCCAGACCGTGCTGCCGACGGTAGAAGTCGAGGTAGTACTCGCCTGCCAGCTTGTCTGCGGCGTACGGCGTGAGCGGCGCCTTGGCGGTCTCTTCGTCGATCGACTCGCCTTCACCGTTATTGCCGTAGACCGCTGCGCTTGAAGCGAACAGCACGCGCTTGACGCCGGCCTGACGCATCGCTTCGCAGACGCTCAAGGTGCCGATGAAATTGCTCTGGTGAGTGCGCACCGGATCATCCACCGACGCCTGAACCGACGCCACGGCGGCCAAATGCGCCACCGCGCTGCAACCGAGCATCACCTTTGCCACCAGCGCAGCATCGGCGACGTCACCTTCGATCAGTTCGACCCGTGGATTGTCCAGTGGCAGGTTGCTGCGTTTACCGGTGGACAGGTCGTCGAGGATGCGCACCGAATGCCCCTTGGCGAGCAAGGCGTCAGCAAGGTGCGAACCAATAAAACCGGCACCGCCGGTGATCAAAACAGGGCCATCAGCCATGACGATAAAACCTATCCAGTAAGCCCGGGAGCGCTGCGCGCCAGGCGCGTGGCTTGATCCCGAAGGTGTGCAGAATTTTCTTGCAGGCGAGTACCGCATGCTGTGGTTCTTCGGCGGCATCCGGCCGTGCGGCGTGAGCCTGCGCGGTCGGTGCTTCAATCGCCAGCGGGTGCAGATTGCGCGCTTCGGCGAGGATCGCCTGCCCCAGCGCCAGCGGCGTGGTCGCCTCATGCCCGGCGTAATGGTAAGTGCCCCACAGTGGCGCTGCGCAATCGAGTTGCTTGAGCACCGAAATGATCACCCGCGCAGCATCGTCCACCGGTGTCGGGTTGCCACGCCGGTCATCGGCCATCAGCAGTTCTTCAGGCAGTTCGGCACGCGCGAGGAAACGCCCGAGGGTGCCGTCGACGCTGTCATCGAGCAACCAGCCAAAACGCAGCATCACATGTTGCGGGCAGGTCGCGCGCACGCTTTGCTCGATACGCCACAAGGCCTGGCCACGCAGCCCCAGCGGCACCGGTTCGTCTTTTTCGCTGTAGGCCGTCGCCCGCGAGCCATCGAATACCCGATAGCTGGAAGGCTGCACCAGGACAATATTGTGATGCTGGCACAGTTCGGCCAGCCGCTCGACCGCCCGCTCCTGGGCAGCCAAGCGCGCCTCGGCCACGCTCTCCGCCTGAAACCAGTCGAAGTAGTAGGCGAGATTGATCAGCGCATCGGGACGAGTGTCGTCGAGCAGCTGCGTCAGGCTTGCGGCGTCCCAGCCGTCTTGCGGTGGACGGGGGGCGAGGAAACCGATGTCTTCCTCTGCACCGAGGCGAATCAGCGCCTGCCCAAGGGCATTTCCGCCACCCAGTAACATAAGGCGCATTCGCATAGAGTCAGCAGGCCCAGTCTGTTTGGAACGATGATTTGATCGGCAAGCCCGCAGGCGTTGCCGTTGAGAATTGCCAGAATCGTTGCATTTTGCGGGTTTAAAGCGCAACCGTCACTCGTAAAGTGTAGATCCTCAGGTTTCACACCCGCTCATTTGGGTAAACGGGCTTGTTGTGGCGAGGGGGCTTGCCCCCGTTCGACTGCAAAGCAGTCGCAATCCAGTGGACGCGGTGTACCAGATGGAACGTGGTCGCTGGTTTTGGGGCCGCTTCGCAGCCCAACGGGGGCAAGCCCCCTCGCCACAGGATTACCGGTTAGCTGCGCAGACTTGCAACTTCCTGCCCCCAGCCGCATAAATTACCCCATGAACCTCCCCGTATCAGCCGAGAGCGCCCTGGCAGGCTTTCACCCTGCCGTCCGCGCCTGGTTCAACAGCACCTTCCCGGCGGTCACCGCCGCGCAAGCCGGCGCGTGGCCGTTGATTCGCCAGCGCCGTTCGACGCTGGTTGCCGCGCCGACCGGCTCCGGCAAAACCCTCACGGCGTTTCTTGCGGTCATTGACGATCTGGTCCATCAAGGCCTGGCCCACGGTGGCGAATTACCCGACGAAACCCTGGTGGTTTACGTCTCGCCCCTCAAGGCGCTGTCCAACGACATTCAGATCAACCTGCAAACCCCGCTGGCCGGTATCACCGAGCAACTGCGACAACTGGGCTTCCCCGAACTACAGATCAACACCGCCGTGCGCACTGGCGACACTCCGCAAAAGGACCGCTCGGCGATGCGCAAAAGCGCGCCGCACATTCTGGTTACCACCCCGGAGTCACTGTACGTGCTGCTCGGCTCCGACTCCGGCCGGCGCATGCTCGCCAGCACCCGCACAGTGATCGTCGACGAAATCCACGCCATCGCCGGCAGCAAGCGCGGCAGCCACCTGGCCCTGAGCCTGGAGCGTTTACAGGCCTTGTGCTGCGAGCCACTGATGCGCATCGGCCTGTCTGCCACGCAAAAACCCATCGAAGCGGTTTCGCGTTTTCTGGTGGGCACCGGCCGCCCCTGCGAGATCATCGATATCGGCCACGCTCGTCGGCGGGACCTGGGCATCGAAGTGCCGCCGGTGCCGCTGTCGGCGGTGATGGCCAACGATGTCTGGGAGCTGGTCTACGACCGTATCGCAGAGCTTGCACGCGAGCATCGGACCACGCTGATTTTCGTCAACACCCGACGCTTGGCCGAGCGCCTGAGCCGTCACCTTAGCGAGCGCTTGGGCAAAGACGCCGTCGCCGCCCACCACGGCAGCCTGGCCAAGGAGTTTCGCCTCGATGCCGAACAGCGGCTCAAGCGTGGCGACCTGCAAGTATTGATCGCCACCGCGTCGCTGGAACTGGGCATCGACATCGGCGACGTCGACCTGGTCTGCCAGATCGCCTCGCCGCGTTCGATCGCCGGGTTTCTGCAACGGGTCGGACGCTCCGGGCACCAGGTCGGCGGCACACCCAAGGGCCGCCTGTTCGCCACCACCCGCGACGACCTGATCGAATGCGCCGCCCTGCTCGACTGTGTGCGCCGGGGCGAACTCGACACCTTGCTGATCCCCCAAGCGCCGCTGGACGTACTGGCGCAGCAGATCGTCGCCGAGGTCAGTTGCCAGGAATGGCAGGAGCGGGCCCTGCTCGAAATGGTACGCCGCGCATCGCCCTATACCGAACTCGACGAAACGCACTATCAAGCGCTGCTGCAGATGCTCGCCGAAGGCTATAACGGCCGCCAGGGAATCCGCAGCGCCTACCTGCACCGCGACGCGGTGACTCGCACATTACGTGGCCGGCGCGGCGCCAAACTGACGGCGGTGACCAGTGGCGGGACGATTCCCGACAACGCCGATTACAGCGTGCTGCTGGAGCCACAAGGGCTGAACATCGGCAGCGTCAACGAAGACTTCGCGGTGGAAAGCATCGCTGGCGACGTCTTTCAGTTGGGCAACACTTCGTACCGGATCCTGCGGGTCGAAACCGGCAAGATCCGCGTCGAAGACGCCCAGGGACAGCCGCCGACCATCCCCTTCTGGCTCGGTGAAGCACCAGGGCGCAGTGCCGAATTGTCGCTCGCCGTGGCGCGCCTGCACGCGCATCTTGATGAGCTGCTGAGCGCGACGCCCGGCGATGTGCAACCGAGCATCGACTGGCTGACCGAGACCCTCGGCCTGAACCTCGCCAGCGCCGAACAACTGGTGGACTACCTCGCCCGCGCCCGGCTGACGCTCGGCGCCCTGCCGTCTCAGGACACGCTGCTGATGGAGCGGTTTTTCGACGAGTCCGGCGGTACTCAGTTGATCATTCACTCGCTGTTCGGCAGCCGCATCAACCGTGCCTGGGGCCTGGCTTTGCGCAAGCGTTTTTGCCGCACCTTCAACTTCGAATTGCAGGCTGCCGCCAGCGAAGACGCCATCGTCTTGTCGCTGTCCACCAGCCACAGCTTCGAGCTGGACGAGGTCTGGCGTTATCTGCACAGCAACACTGCCGAACAGATCCTGATTCAAGCGGTACTCGACGCGCCACTATTTGGCGTGCGCTGGCGCTGGAACGCCGGCGTCGCCCTCGCGTTGCCGCGGTACAGCGGCGGACGCAAAGTGCCGCCGCAGATCCAGCGGATGAAAAGCGAAGACCTGATCGCCAGCGTGTTTCCCGACCAGATCGCCTGCCTGGAAAACCTCGTCGGCGAGCGCGAAATTCCCGACCACCCGCTGGTCGAACAAACCCTCGACGATTGCCTGCACGAAGCCATGGACTGCGATGGCTGGCTGGCGCTGTTGCGGCGCATGGAGCGCGGCGAAGTGCGCTTGATCAGCCGCGACTTGCCTGCGCCCTCGCCGCTGGCGGCGGAAATTCTCAGCGCCCGGCCCTACACCTTTCTCGACGATGCGCCGCTGGAAGAACGCCGTACTCAAGCGGTGCTCAACCGCCGCTGGAGCGACCCGCAATCGACCGATGACCTCGGCGCGCTGGATGCCGAGGCCATTCAATCGGTGCACGATGAGGCCTGGCCACTACCCACCAACGTCGATGAAATGCATGAAGCGCTGATGAGCCTGGCGGCCATCAGCGGCGCCGAAGCACAAGCCAATCCGCAGTGGCCGCACTGGCTGCAGGCCCTGGCCGACAGTGGTCGCGCCAGCCGTTTGCAGATCAACCCGGATCAAGCGATATGGCTGGCACTGGAGCGCCTGACCTGCCTGCAAGCGATCTACCCACACGCCGCGTTGTTACCGCCGTTGCAGGCCTTGCCGGGTTTCGACGAAACCTGGGACGCCGATGAGGCGCTGGTCGAACTGATCCGCGCTCGCCTGAGCGCATTTGGTCCGTTGCCGATTCATGCGATTGCTCAACCGTTGGGGCTTTCGACGGCTCAAGTCACTCAAGCGCTGGCGCAACTGGAGCGCGAAGGTTATGTGTTGTGCGGGCGCTTCAGCCCGGCGGCCTCGCAAAAAGAATGGTGCGAACGGCATTTGCTGGCGCGCATTCATCGTTACACGGTCAAACGCCTGCGGCGGGAAATCGAACCCGTGGCGTTGCAGGATTTCATGCGCTTTCTGTTTGACTGGCAGCATCTGTCGCCAGCCACCCAAGGCCAGGGCAGCGCGGTGTTGCCGGCGATTGTCAGTCAGTTCGAAGGCTACCCGGCAGCCGCGTCTGCCTGGGACAGCGATCTTCTGCCGGCGCGGCTCAAGAACTATTCATCGACGTGGCTGGATGAGCTGTGCCGCAGCGGGAAACTGGTCTGGACCCGGCTGACGGTGCGCAACAAAGCCACTAGCGCAGCGCTGCGCAGCACGCCGATTGTGTTGTTGCCACGGGCACAGGTCCCGCTCTGGAGCAGCCTGACCGAGCCACCGGAGGTCAGCGAGCTGTCGCCCAAAACCCAGAAAGTCCATCAAGCGCTGAGCCAACATGGCGCGCTGTTCTTCGATGAACTGCTGCACGAAGCCCATCTGCTGCGCAGTGAACTGGAGATCGCCTTGCAGGAGCTGGTCGGCGCCGGGCTGGTCAACGCCGACAGCTTCGCCGGCCTGCGCGCGTTGATTACACCGGCCAGCAAACGCCAGGCGCGCAGCAGCCGACGGGGACGCGGGGCGTTTGTCGGCGGAATGGACGATGCCGGGCGCTGGGCCTTGTTGCGCCGTCAATCGATGCCGCCGGTTGTGGATAACCGTGGCACCCCGAGCGAAACCCTCGAACACATCGCCCTGACCTTGCTCAGGCGTTACGGCGTGGTGTTCTGGCGGCTGCTGGAACGCGAGGCCGAGTGGCTGCCGAGCTGGCGCGAATTGCTGCGCACCTTTCACCGGCTGGAGGCGCGTGGAGAGATTCGCGGCGGACGTTTTGTCAGCGGTCTGGCGGGTGAACAATTCGCCCTGCCCGAAGCGATCCCGCTGCTACGCGAAGTACGCCGCCGCCCGCATGACGGCAGCCTGATCAGTGTTTGCGGCGTCGACCCGCTAAACCTCGCCGGCACTCTGCTGCCGGGGCACAAAGTCCCCGCCCTCGCCAGCAACCGGTTGGTGTACCGCGATGGTTTGCCAGCCGCGGCCGAAATCGCCGGCACTCAGCATTACTGGCTGGAACTGGATCAGCCCAATACCGCTGAGCTGCACAAAAAACTGACCCAATACAGAACCCTGTAAGCGGTTTTGGGTTACGCGCCTTTGATCTTTGCTTAACGGTCAAATATCAAATGCCCGCCTCGCTATTTTTCCGCAAGAACCCAACCCCGACACTGCGCTCCTGAATCAAACCACCGGAGTTGCAGCCATGCCCATTGCCTTGCTCGCGCTGACCCTTAGCGCTTTTGCCATCGGGACGACCGAGTTCGTCATCGTTGGCCTGTTACCCACCATCGGTGCCGACCTTGGGGTCAGCCTGCCGTCAGCCGGCCTGCTGGTCAGCCTTTACGCACTGGGTGTCGCCATTGGCGCACCCGTGCTCACCGCCCTGACTGGCAAGGTCCCACGCAAATTGTTGCTGCTGTCGCTGATGGTGCTGTTCACCCTCGGCAACCTGTTGGCCTGGAAAGCCCCGAGTTACGAATCGCTGGTCATTGCGCGAATCGTCACCGGCCTGGCCCACGGGGTGTTCTTCTCGATTGGCTCGACCATCGCCACCAGCCTGGTGCCGAAAGAAAAAGCCGCCAGCGCGATTGCCATCATGTTCACCGGCCTGACCGTGGCCCTGGTGACCGGCGTGCCGTTGGGGACCTTTATCGGTCAACATTTCGGCTGGCGCGAGACCTTCCTCGCCGTGTCGGCGCTGGGTGTGATTGCATTCATCGGCAGCCTGATCTACGTGCCAAAAAACATCGCCCACAGCAAACCCGCGTCGTTGTTGCAGCAATTGCAGGTACTGAAACAACCGCGTTTGCTGCTGGTGTACGCCATGACGGCTGTCGGTTACGGCGGTTCGTTTATCGCCTTCACGTTCCTGGCACCGATTCTTCAGGATATTTCCGGCTTCAGCGCCAGCACCGTCAGCCTGGTGCTGCTGGTCTACGGAGTCTCGGTGGCCATCGGCAATATCTGGGGCGGCAAACTGGCCGATAAACGCGGACCGATCAGCGCGCTGAAACTGATCTTCGCCCTGCTCGCCGCGGTGCTGTTCGTACTGACCTTCACCGCCGGTAATCCTTGGCTGGCACTGGCCACCGTACTGGTCTGGGGCGCCGTGGCGTTCGGCAACGTGCCCGGCCTGCAAGTGTATGTGGTGCGTCAGGCTGAGCATCACACGCCGAACGCGGTGGACGTCGCTTCGGGTCTGAACATCGCAGCCTTCAACCTCGGCATCGCTGGCGGTGCCTGGGGTGGCGGGTTGATCGTCGCCCACATGGGCTTGATCCATACTGCGTGGATTGGTGGTCTGGTGGTGCTGGTCGCGTTGGCGCTGACCGCCTGGAGCGGTCGTCTCGATCGCCTCGGCCCGGTGTATGCCGAGCCGGTGCAGGGTTCGGCACAGATTGTCGCCGGGCACTGATCCCTAACAAAAACGCAGTCTTTGGGCTAATGCCAGTCAGCTAAGCCGGTACGCAATCCGTAGCAGCTGGCGCAGCCTGCGTTCGGCTGCGTAGCGGCCGTAAATCCTGCCTCCACGGTTAACCTGAAATAACGTGGTACCTGATTTCACGACTGCTACGCAGCCGAACGCAGCCTCGCAGGCTCGGCAGCTGCTACGGGGACGTGTTGCTTATTGCCGTGCGGGGGCCGTCACCCCGAATCGTGCGCGATAATCGCTCGGCGCCAGGCCGGTGATTTTCTTGAACGTGGCGCGAAACGCACTCGGGTCCGAGTAGCCGACGTTCCAGGCGATGTGATCGATGGTGCCGTTGGTGAACTCAAGCATTTCCCGGGCCTTGCCGACTCGCAGGTGCTGGCAGTACTCGGTCGGTTTCAAACCGGTCGCGGCTCGAAAGCGCCGCAGGAATGTCCGCTCTTCCAGCCCTGCTTGCTGCGACATCGCGCTCAGCGACACCTCCACCGCACCGTTGGCTTGCAACCAGTGCTGAACCTTGAGAATCGCTGCATCGCCATGGCTCAGAATCGGTGCGAAGTTACTGCCGCATTCGCTCGCACTGTCGCTGTGTTCGATCACCAGAAAACGCGCAGTGCTGGTGGCGATGCTCGGCCCCATCAGACGATTGACCAGGCGCAAACCCAGCTCTGACCAGGCCATTAATCCGCCAGTGGTGATCAGGTCGCCGTCGTCGACGATGGGTTTGTCGGCGTTGAGCGCGACCTTCGGGTAACGCTCGGCGAATTTTTTCGCCGAGGTCCAGTGAGTGGTGGCGCGACGACCGTCGAGCAGACCGCTTTCGGCCAACAGAATAGACCCCACGCACACCCCGCCAAGGGTCGCGCCAGCCGCGTGTTGCTGGCGAATCCACTGAATAAGCGCAGGCGATGCCTGACCTTCGGAAAAGCCGCCAATCGAGGGCGGGATCAACAGCGCTATCAGTGCGCCGTCAGCAGCGGGATGACTGTCGTAAATGCGTTGGGGCGCATGCTCGGCATCCGCCTGCCAGTGGCTGACTCGCAACAATGGCAGTTGCACGCTCTGATGCTCGGCGGCAATGCGATTCGCGACACCGAACAAATCCGTCAAACCATGCACCGCCGCCATCTGCGCGCCGGGATAGATCAGCACGCCCAACTCGGCGACTGCGCGTTCTACGCCCATTGTCAGTTTTCCCCCTTCTATTGTCGGTGCGGCCAATCCTCGAACGGCCGGCGAAACCCAATACTTCGTTCCACACCAACCCTTCCGAGGAAACAACCATGGCCAAGCAAGCGCTCATCGTAGTCGATATCCAGAATGACTACTTCCCTCAAGGCAAATGGCCGCTGGTCGGCGCCGACGCGGCTGCCGACAATGCCGCGCGGGTGATCCAGGCCTTCCGTGATGCCGGTGATCAGGTGGTGCATATCCGCCACGAATTCACCTCTGACACCGCACCGTTTTTCACACCGGGATCGGAGGGTGCGCAGCTGCACCCAAAAGTCCGCAACCGCAGCCATGAACCGGTGGTGCTCAAACACTTCGTCAACGCGTTCCGCGAAACCGAACTGGAGGCGATCCTTGACCAACACGGCATCGACAACCTGGTGATCGTCGGCAGCATGAGCCACATGTGCATCGATGGCGCCGCACGTGCCGCGGCCGATCTTGGCTACGGCGTCACAGTGATCCACGACGCCTGCGCCACCCGTGACCTGGAGTTCAACGGGGTTATCGTTCCGGCGGCCCAGGTACACGCGGCCTTCATGTCGGCCCTTGGATTTGCCTATGCAACGGTGGTGTCCACCGATGACTTCCTGACGACCAGTCACTGAATCTGTCTCCATCAAAACCCGAAGGCCCGTAGCGCTGACACGCTACGGGCCTTTTTTCGTGATGAAAATCAGTCGATTAAAAATCTCACGCGTGAGTTGTTGAGAGTGCCTGAATTTATCTGTAGTGTTCTCACGCGTGATACAAAACAAAGCGGAGCCACTGCAATGAAACGTCGCTCTCCAGCAGCCTCAGACACAACACCCGCGAGCAGCCAGGGAGAGCGCTCGAAACCCTCCGCGAAAAAACCATCGAGCTTCTATATGAAGCAGATGCGCGGAGGACTTAGCGCCGCCGGCTATGTGAAACATGAAACTTGGGTGCTTCCCGAAAACCGGAGCCTGCTCAAGCAAATGGAGAAACAGCTACGCCAGCCGATCCTGGCTGGTTCATTCATGTTGGAGGATTACATGAGCGCAGGTAACAACTGGAACATCGATCGCCTCTTCAGCGCCCTGCAGGCCCTTGATGAGGTGGTATCCAATGAAATCACCCTGACGTTGATTCAAGGCTCCGAGCAGAGCATCAAGCTTGAAATGAACGAGTTTGGCGGGCTGCCGATTTACATCGCCGTCGTCGGCGAGCAAATCATCGTCGACACGGTGCTGGTCGATCTCGAATCCATCAAGGACGTGCAGCGCTTCAACGATGCCGTGCTGCGCAGCCGGGAAATGTTCCCGCTGTCGTCGATCGGAATTGAATCCATGCCCAACGGCCAGACCGTCTACAACATGTTCGGTGCGCTCAGTTCCGAGTCCAGCCTGACCAACGTCGTGACCGAAATCAAAACCCTCGTCGACAACGTTCAGCGCGCCAGCGAAGCCTTCGAAAGCTTCTTCAACTAATTTTCGGGAGTACCGACGCATGCAAAACCAATCGATCTGGAGCAAGTTGTTCACCGCACTGCGTGGCGGTGCCAGCGAAGTCGGCGAAGCCATCGCCGACCAACAGGCCCTGCGCATCCTCGATCAGGAAATCCGCGACGCCGACAGCGCTCTGGCAAACGCCAAGCGCGAACTGGTCACCATCATGGCCAAGCACAAACTCTCGGCCGAGCGCGTGGCGCAGTACAACGCCAAGATCAAGGACCTGGAATCCAAGGCCATGGCCGCGCTCCAGGCCAACCGTGAAGACCTGGCACTGGAAGTGGCCGAAGCCATTTCGACCCTGACCAACGAACTCGACGCCGAACAGAAGCAAACCACCGAGTTCGGTGCCTACGCCGACAAAATGCGCAAGGACATCACCAAGGCCGAAGCCCGCATCAAGAGCCTGCGCCAACAAGTGGACATGGCCAAGGCCCGTGAAAGCGTACAGAAAGCGCAGGTCAGCGCCTCCATCGCCAGCGGCGGCGCCAACGGCAAACTGGAAACCGCCGTCGGCACCTTGAACCGTCTGCAAGCCAAGCAGGAACAACGTGCTGCCGAGCTGGAAGCGAGCGACGAACTGGCGGACGCGTCCACCGGCAACGACCTGGAGCGCAAGCTGCGCGAAGCCGGTATCACTCCGGACCAGGGCAGTGCGAACTCGATTCTGGACCGCCTGAAAAAACAATCGGCCGAGTAACCTGCTTACGCAAGCACTCAGAAGCAAGGGCACCGACGTGCCCTTCTTTTTGTCGACTCGAGGACAAGGATGGACAGGGTAACCGGCTTCAAGATCATCGCAGGCCTGGCCATGCTGATGGTCGCGATCCACCTGCTGAACGTACTGACAGGCTACAGCCTGACGATATTCGGCCTGGTCCCCCGAACCGCCCACGGCCTCGTCGGAATTGTGGCCTCACCGTTTCTGCACATATCCTTCGCGCACTTGATCGCCAACCTGGTGCCGTTCCTGGTGCTGGGAACCCTGGTGATCGCCGAGGGCTTCAAACGCTTTGCGGCCGTCAGCGCAATCATCATTCTGTTCGGCGGCTCGCTGGTCTGGCTGTTCGGTTTCAACGGCGTTCATGTGGGCGCCAGCGCCTGGGTCTTTGGCCTCTGGGCGTACCTTCTGGCGCGTGCCTGGTTCCACCGCAGCTGGAGCAACGTTCTGATCGCCGGCATTGTCGCCCTCCTCTACGCAAGCCTGATTTTCGGCTTTATTCCGCGCCAGGGCACCTCATTCGAAGGGCATATTGGCGGCGCATTCGCCGGATTTATTGCAGCCCGGCTACTTCTCTCCAGGCCGCGCAGCAGGTCTAATGCAGCCCGGTAAACACGCGGGCACGAAAAAGGTCCACGGCGGGTTTATTCGTCAAGGACGCGTCACCCCAGGGAGCCAGGGACGAATGTCTATTTTCCTCTTTTTACGCATGTACGCAGCGTCGCTCATCCACACGTCTGGATCGGGCAGACTCGCCATCGCCTTGGGTGTACACGCTGCCAGCGCCTGCCTGGGCGAGCTGGCGCTCCTCATAGGCCTCCGCGCCAAAGGCCCACTACAGCCTTCGATCAATACCCCTTCCACCCGCCTGAAGGAAATCACCCATGGGATGGTTTAAACAGCTGATGGGCCTTGAGGCCCCGACACCCAAGGACAGCGCACCGGTTGCCGGCCCCCTCGGGCTCGGCCAGGGCAAAGCGCTGGTGTTCGACACTACCCTCAAACTGTTGCTTGACGAAAAAACCAGCGTGGTCATTCCCGGCACCCAGCAGATCTGGAGCGTTGGCACTGTTGACCTCGGCCAGTCGACCTGGCTTTCGCGCTACTACATGGACGACGAAGACTTCTGGCTGCAGGTTCATACCACTGGCGCCGTCGCCGGCCAGGTCGAGTCGGTGATCCTGTTCAACTACCAGAGCTACGTCACCCTCAACAGTGAAGCCGAACTGCGCAGGCTCGCGGGGCCGGACAGCCTGATCGGCCTGCCGACCTACACCCATGACGGCGTCGAATACAGCCGCGAATGGGGCACCGAGGCCGGGCAGACCGAGCTGGTGGCCTTCACTGAGCAGGTCAGCAATCCGGATCAGTCCTACGTCGTGGAACATCGCTCGATGCTCTACGCCCGCGAGACCGGTTTGACCGACCGCCGCGAATTCCTGCTGTTCTCGGTCGAAGAAGACGCCGAAGGCAGCATCAGCTTGAGCACCTCACTGGGTATCTCGCTGTACACCACCGACCTCACTACTCTTTAAAAAGGAACAGCCCATGCTAGAAGCACTCTCCGTCTCGCTGAACAAAGCCGCCGTCCTGGGATTTGTTTCGTACATCATCGGTGCCGCCCTGCTGTTCGCGATTTTCCAGTTCGTCTACACCCGCATCACGCCGCACAAAGAGTTCGAACTGATTCGCTCCGGCAACACCGCGGCCGCCATCGCCCTGTCCGGCGCCATCATCGGTTTCGCGATCCCGGCGAGCAATGTGATTGCCTACTCGGTCAACCTGCTGGACTTCGCCGTGTGGGCACTGATTGCCGCAGTGGTGCAACTGTTGGCGTTCCTGATGACCAGCCTGGTGCTTAAAGGCACCTCCGAACGCATCCGTAATGGCGAAATCGCTGCCGCCATCTACGTCGCAGCCGTCGCCATCAGCGTTGGCCTGCTCAATGCTGCGTGCATGACCCCTTCGCAGAACTGATCGCGCCACGGAGGCAATGATGAAACGAAGCAAGTACGTTCAACTGTCCCTGGCGGCATCGGTCGCCGTCGCAATATCCGGTTGCGGGCCGACAGAAAAAACCTACACAGTGAATCAGAAGTTCAACTTTCAATCCGTGCAGCAGTGCGTGGATCAAAAGCTTCCGGTGAGTGTCTGCTCCAACGCCTACATGACCGCCCTCACCGAACACCGTCGCATTGCGCCGCTGTATGACAGCCAGGCCGATTGCGACGCCGACTTTGTCGCTGACTGGTGCCAACAGGACTCCACCGGCAAGTTCATTCCAAAACTCGGCGGCTTCGAGCTGGCAGCCAATGGCGAAGTCACCCAGACCCAGCTGGACGCCGCCAAAGCACAACTGCCCGCCTCCGAAGTGAGCTCCGGCGGTTCAGGCGGAATGGTCAACGGTCTTCTGGCCGGCATGTTGATCAGCAATATGCTCAACAGCAACCGGGGCAGCTATAACGCCGAACCGGTTTACCGCTACCGCGATTCACGCGGTGACTACTCATCGTCGACGCTCAGCCAGCGCATCGCCACGGGATCGAGCTTCACCAAATCGGACCAGGCGAAATACGGTAGTGGCTACAGCAGCTCCACGTTCAAGTCGAGCAGCTCCAAGCCAATCTCAGTGGCATCGTCCACTTCCCGGGGCGGCTTTGGCAGCCAGGCCAGTGCACGCAGCGGCTGGGGTGGCTCGAGCAGTTCCGGTCGATCGAGCAGTTAAGGAGCGAGCGCCATGAAGAAAATCCTCTGCCAGGAACGTCACGACTGGAAGCAGACCGCCGAAAACCTCGGCTTCATGTTTCACACCATCGACGACGAGCCCTACTGGGACGAGAGCGCGTATTACCAATTCACGCTCAAGCAGATCGAGAACGACCTCGAAGACCCGACTACCGAACTCCATGAGATGTGCATGGACCTGGTCGACCGGGTGGTGCAGAGCGAAGAACTGCTGGAGCGCCTGAGCATTCCGGCGCCCTTCTTCGACATGATTCGTACTTCATGGCGCGAAGGCCATCCGCACCTTTACGGTCGCCTGGACTTCTCCTACAACGGCACCGGCCCCGCCAAATTGCTGGAACTCAACTATGACACGCCCACCAGCCTGTACGAGGCGTCAGCGTTTCAGTGGGGCTGGCTGGAGCAATGCATCGAACGCGGCTTGCTGCCCAGCCATGCCGATCAGTTCAACAGCATCGACACCAAGCTGCATCAGGCCTTTGCGCAATTGCAGATCAAACAACCTTTCTACTTCGCCTCGATGAAAGCCTCGGTCGAAGACAAAGGCACCACCGACTACTTGCGGCTGATCGCCGAAAAAGTCGGGATCGAGTCACGCCACATCGATATCGAAGACATCGGCCTCAACAGCGAAGGACGCTTCGTCGACCTTGAAGAACGCTGGATTCCCCACCTGTTCAAACTGCACGCCTGGGAATTCATTTTCCACGAGCCGTTTGGTGAAGCCATCGCCGGATGTGACACGCAGTTTTTCGAGCCGGCCTGGAAATCGATCATCTCGAACAAAGGCATCCTCCCTCTGCTGTGGGAGTTCAATAAAGGGCACCCGAACCTGCTTGCCACCCACCTGGATCCCGAGCCCGGAAAAGCGGTGCCGAAAGGCTGGGTGCGCAAGCCGTTCTTCTCCCGCGAAGGCGCCAACATCGAGCTGCAGACCCCGGATGGTCTGGTCGTAAAGGAAGACGGGCCGTACACCGACGCGCCGTTCATCCTCCAGGAGTTCGCCCCGCTGCCGAAGTTCGGCGACAGCTACACGCTGATCGGCTCCTGGGTGATCGGCGATCAGGCGGCCGGCATCGGCGTGCGCGAGGACAACAGCTTGATCACCAAAGACTCAAGCCGGTTTTTGCCGCACCTGATACTTGATTGAACGACCTCCACCTCCGGAAAGCGCCCAAAGAAAAAGGCTCGTAGCGTTTGCTACGGGCCTTTTGTCTATATCCGGCGGATCTGATGATCAGAACGGAATATCGTCATCAAAGCTGTCGAAATCCGGAGCTGGCTGCGGTGCGGCCTGCTGTGGCGCCGGAGCCGAACGCTGTTGCGGAGCCGACTGCTGCGGACGCGGAGCTTGCTGACGCGGAGCGGATTGCTGGTAGTTGTTACCGCCGCCCTGGCCCTGTTGGTCGCCCTGTGGACGGCCGCCCAGCAGCTGCATGGTACCCTGCATGTCGACCACGATTTCAGTGGTGTAACGCTTGATACCGTCTTTT
The DNA here is from genome assembly GCF_058782685.1 of Pseudomonas sp. FW306-02-D09B. Lineage (NCBI taxonomy): Bacteria > Pseudomonadati > Pseudomonadota > Gammaproteobacteria > Pseudomonadales > Pseudomonadaceae > Pseudomonas > Pseudomonas sp. FW306-02-D09B. The sequence goes on along the minus strand of NZ_JBYSXY010000013.1, from coordinate 41,588 downwards.
TCCCACTCGCGGGTTTGCAGCTTGCCTTCGATGTAGACCTGCGAACCTTTACGCAGGTATTCGCCGGCGATTTCCGCAACCTTGCCGAACATCGATACACGGTGCCATTCGGTCTTTTCGACTTTCTGACCGGTTTGCTTGTCGGTCCATTGTTCGCTGGTCGCCAGACTCAGGTTGGTCACGGCGTTACCGTTAGGCAAGTAGCGAACTTCGGGATCCTGGCCGCAAGTGCCGACCAATATGACTTTGTTAACCCCACGGGCCATAACGTTCTCCTAGGCTTCGCACGCGGTCGGGGCCGGGTTGTTGACCAGGCTCTCGAGGGTCGTGCGATCCAATAGTTCGGTGTCCAATTTGATGTAAATGGCCGCTTCATCAGCAACCACCACTGCATCTGTTACCCCAACGACGGCCAGCAGGCGCTCGACCAAACCAGCTTCGCGGATCGCTTCAGGCGATAACGGCAAGCGCAGGCTCGTCACATAGGGAGGTTCACGCATGGTAACAGCAAAGGCCAACCAGAGGGCAGCCAGTCCTGCGCATCCAAGGAACACAGCCGACAGACCGCCATGCTGGAACATCCAGCCGCCCATGATCCCGCCCAGTGCCGATCCGAGGAACTGACTGGTGGAATAAACCCCCATCGCCGTGCCTTTGCCGCCTGCCGGTGAAACCTTGCTGATCAGCGACGGCAACGAAGCTTCGAGCAGATTGAATGCGGTGAAAAACACCACCGTACCAATCACCAGGGCCCGCAAGCTGTCGCCGAACTGCCAGAAGAATAGCTCAGTGAGCATCAGCGTACTGACCGCACCGAGTAAAACTCGTTTCATTTTGCGTTTCTTCTCGCCGTAGATAATGAACGGGATCATGGCGAAGAACGAAATCAGCAGCGCGGTCAGGTACACCCACCAGTGCTGCTCCTTGGGCAATCCGGCTTTTTCGACCAGCGCCAATGGCAACGCGACGAAACTCGACATCAACATCGCGTGCAACACAAAAATGCCCAGGTCCAGGCGCAGCAGGTCCGGATGCTTGAGCGTCGGGATCAGCGCCTGACGGGCAACGCCGGATTCGCGGTGATGCAACGGGCTGGTGGCGCGCGGCACCATGAACATCACGATCACGATGCCAAACAGCGCCATGCCGCCCGTCGCCAGGAACAAGCCGGACAGACCAAAGGCGCGGGTCAGCAGCGGCCCGACCACCATGGCCACGGCGAACGACAGACCGATAGTCATGCCGATCATGGCCATGGCTTTGGTGCGGTGCTGTTCGCGGGTCAGGTCCGACAGCAAGGCCATGACCGCCGCGGAAATCGCCCCGGCGCCTTGCAGGATTCGTCCGGCGATCACACCCCAGATCGAATCGGCATTGGCGGCCAAAACGCTACCGAGGGCGAAGACGATCAGCCCCAGGTAAATCACAGGGCGGCGGCCGATACGGTCGGAAATGATCCCGAACGGAATCTGAAAAATCGCCTGAGTCAGGCCGTAAGCGCCAATCGCCAGACCGATGAGGGCCGGGGTCGCTCCTGCGAGATCCATTCCATAGGTCGCCAACACCGGCAACACCATAAACATGCCAAGCATACGGAAGGCGAACACCAGGGCCAGACCGCTTGCTGCGCGGGTCTCGCCACCACTCATGCGTTCGCTGTGGGGATCGTGCATGGAATAACCTCATGTGAACCGGCGGCGATTCTACCAGTCCCATCGGTTGACGGGGTATAGGGCGACGCTTTGTCGCGAGCCTGCCTCGCGCCGTTGTCAGGCGCCGTTCAGCAAGCGTCATTTGATAGTGTGCATCCATCCAGTATTTGCCCGTATACTCCTACGTTTTCGACGCCCGCCAAGCGAGGCCACCTTGGACAAGATCCTGATTCGTGGGGCTCGAACCCACAACCTGAAGAACATCGACCTGACCCTGCCGCGGGACAAACTGATCGTCATCACCGGTTTGTCCGGGTCCGGCAAGTCTTCCCTGGCATTCGACACGCTGTACGCCGAGGGTCAGCGACGCTATGTCGAGTCGCTGTCGGCCTATGCCCGGCAGTTCCTGTCGATGATGGAAAAGCCTGACGTCGACACCATCGAAGGTCTGTCGCCAGCCATCTCCATCGAACAGAAGTCGACCTCGCACAACCCGCGCTCGACAGTCGGCACCATCACCGAGATCTACGACTACCTGCGCCTGCTTTATGCTCGCGTGGGTATTCCGCGCTGCCCGGATCACGATATTCCACTGGAAGCGCAGACCGTCAGCCAGATGGTCGACCTGGTCCTCGCCGAGCCCGAAGGCAGCAAGTTGATGCTGCTGGCACCGGTGATCCGCGAGCGCAAGGGCGAACACCTTTCGGTCTTCGAAGAACTGCGCGCCCAGGGCTTTGTCCGGGCCCGGGTCAACGGCAAGCTCTTCGAGCTGGACGAACTGCCGAAGCTGGATAAACAGAAGAAGCACTCGATCGATGTCGTGGTCGACCGCTTCAAGGTCCGCGCCGATCTGCAACAGCGGCTGGCCGAGTCGTTCGAGACGGCGCTGAAACTGGCCGACGGAATTGCGCTGGTCGCGCCGATGGACGACGAGCCGGGCGAAGAAATGATCTTCTCCGCGCGCTTCGCCTGCCCGATCTGCGGCCATGCGATCAGCGAACTTGAACCCAAGCTGTTCTCCTTCAACAATCCAGCAGGCGCCTGCCCGACCTGCGACGGCTTGGGGGTTAAGCAGTTCTTCGACATCAAGCGCCTGGTCAATGGCGAGCTGACCCTGGCTGAAGGGGCGATTCGCGGCTGGGACAGGCGTAACGTCTACTACTTCCAGATGCTCGGTTCACTGGCCTCGCATTACGGCTTCAGCCTGGAAGTGCCGTTCAACCAGCTGCCAGCCGATCAGCAGAAGGTCATCCTGCACGGCAGCGGCACGCAGAACGTCGATTTCAAATATTTGAACGACCGTGGCGACATCGTCAAACGCTCGCACCCGTTCGAAGGCATCGTGCCGAACCTGGACCGTCGCTACCGCGAAACCGAGTCCGCTTCGGTGCGCGAAGAACTGGCCAAGTTCCTCAGCACCCAGCCTTGCCCGGATTGCCGCGGTACTCGCCTGCGCCGTGAAGCGCGGCATGTGTGGGTCGGCGAGAAGACACTGCCGGCGGTGACCAACCTGCCGATCGGCGATGCGTCCGATTACTTCGGCACGCTGAAACTGACCGGTCGACGCGGCGAAATTGCCGACAAGATTCTCAAGGAAATCCGCGAGCGCTTGCAGTTCCTGGTCAACGTCGGTCTCGACTATCTGTCGCTGGACCGCAGTGCCGACACGCTGTCTGGCGGTGAAGCACAACGTATTCGTCTGGCCAGCCAGATCGGCGCCGGTCTGGTGGGCGTGCTGTACATTCTCGACGAACCGTCGATTGGCTTGCACCAGCGCGACAACGATCGACTGCTGGGAACGCTCAAGCATCTGCGCGATATCGGCAACACGGTGATCGTGGTCGAGCACGACGAAGATGCGATTCGTCTGGCCGACTATGTAGTGGACATCGGCCCGGGTGCGGGCGTGCACGGTGGTCACATTGTCGCCGAAGGCACCCCGGCCGAAGTCATGGCGCACCCTGACTCGCTGACGGGTAAATACCTGTCCGGCCGCGTGAAAATCGAAGTCCCGGCCAAACGCACAGCACGCAACAAGAAGCTCTCGTTGTCGCTCAAGGGCGCCCGGGGCAATAACTTGCGCGACGTCGACCTGGAGATTCCGATTGGTTTGCTGACCTGCGTGACCGGCGTGTCCGGCTCCGGCAAGTCGACGCTGATCAACAACACCCTGTTCCCGCTCAGCGCGACTGCACTGAATGGTGCAACCACCCTGGAAGCCGCTGCCCACGACAGCATCAAGGGCCTTGAGCATCTGGACAAAGTCGTCGACATCGACCAAAGCCCGATCGGCCGTACGCCACGCTCCAACCCGGCGACCTACACCGGGCTGTTCACACCGATTCGTGAATTGTTTGCCGGCGTGCCGGAGTCCCGCTCACGCGGCTATGGTCCGGGACGTTTCTCCTTCAACGTGAAGGGCGGACGTTGCGAGGCCTGTCAGGGCGATGGCCTGATCAAGGTGGAAATGCACTTTCTGCCGGACATCTATGTCCCGTGCGACGTCTGCAAGAGCAAGCGCTACAACCGCGAAACCCTGGAGATCAAGTACAAGGGCAAGAGCATCCACGAAACGCTGGAAATGACCATCGAAGAAGCCCGAGTGTTTTTCGATGCGGTTCCAGCGCTGGCGCGCAAGCTTCAGACGTTGATGGATGTGGGCTTGTCGTACATCAAGCTGGGGCAATCGGCGACCACCCTGTCGGGCGGTGAAGCCCAGCGGGTCAAGCTGTCCCGCGAGCTGTCCAAGCGCGATACCGGCAAAACCCTGTACATCCTCGACGAGCCGACCACCGGCCTGCACTTCGCGGATATCCAGCAGCTGCTTGATGTACTCCACCGCCTGCGCGATCACGGCAATACCGTGGTGGTGATCGAGCACAACCTGGATGTGATCAAGACTGCTGACTGGCTGGTGGACCTTGGGCCGGAAGGCGGTTCCAAGGGCGGGCAGATTATTGCCGTGGGCACACCGGAGGAAGTCGCCGAGATGAAGCAGTCGCATACCGGTTTCTACCTCAAGCCATTGTTGGAACGCGATCGGGCTTAACGTCCACGCAAGAAAAAGCCCCGGTCACGTCATCTGTGACCGGGGCTTTTTTGTACCTGAGTTGTAGGAGCGCGGCTTGCCGGCGATGGCGTCCTTGAAATCGCCATCGCCAGCAAGCTTGGCTCCTACAAGCCGCTCATAGCATCAGAACTGCGATTGCAGGTAGTTTTCCAGGCCGACCAGTTTGATCAGACCCAACTGCTTCTCCAGCCAGTACGTGTGATCTTCTTCGGTGTCAGCCAATTGAACCCGCAGAATCTCGCGACTGACGTAATCCTTGTGCAACTCGCAGAGTTCGATGCCTTTGCAGAGCGCGGCACGAACTTTATATTCCAGGCGCAAGTCGGCAGCGAGCATCTCAGGCACCGTGGTGCCAACGTCCAGATCGTCCGGGCGCATGCGTGGCGTGCCTTCGAGCATGAGGATTCGGCGCATCAGCGCATCGGCGTGCTGGGCCTCTTCTTCCATCTCGTGATTGATGCGCTCGTAGAGCTCGGTAAAGCCCCAGTCCTCATACATCCGCGAATGGATGAAATATTGATCACGCGCTGCCAGTTCGCCGGTGAGCAACGTGTTGAGGTAATCGATTACGTCTGGGTGGCCTTGCATCGCCCTACATCTCCCTGCTTGAAAGGCTGTAGTTTGAACCAAGCGGACTGATAGGTCACTCGAATAGCGCGATAAAAGCGAAGATACTCCGAGAAAACTAGCTTAAATAACGCAAAAACCGCCCAAATGAGGGCGGTTCTGCTTATCGTTTAGACTTAGTTAAGCTGTACACCCAAGGCCTTTGCGATGCCTTCTCCGTAAGCAGCATCTGCCTTGTAGAAGTGCTGCAGCTGACGCTGAACCACATCACTGGAAACGCCCGACATAGCACCGGCAATGTTGTTGATCAGCAGGGTTTTCTGCTCATCGCTCATCAAGCGGAACAACGCACCGGCGTGGCTGTAGTAATCCGTATCTTCACGGTGATCGTAACGATCGGCCGCGCCGTTCAGGGCCAGTGCTGGCTCTGCGTATTGTGGAGCTTGCTTCGGTGCACCGGCGTAGCTGTTAGGCTCGTAGTTCGGTGTACTGCCACCGTTGCTGCCAAATGCCATGGAGCCATCGCGCTGATAGCTGTTGACCGGGCTGCGCGGCGCATTCACCGGTAACTGCTGGTGATTGGTGCCGACACGGTAGCGGTGGGCATCGGCGTAGGCAAACACTCGACCTTGCAGCATACGGTCTGGCGACAAGCCCACACCCGGCACCATGTTGCTCGGGCCAAACGCCGCTTGCTCGACTTCAGCGAAGTAGTTCTGCGGGTTTCGATTAAGCTCAAGCTCACCGACTTCGATCAGCGGGAATTCCTTCTGCGACCAGGTCTTGGTCACGTCGAACGGGTTCTCGTAATGCGCCGCGGCCTGGGCCTCGGTCATGATCTGGATACATACCCGCCATTTCGGGAAGTCACCGCGTTCGATTGCACCGAACAGGTCGCGTTGAGCGTAATCCGGATCAGTACCTGCCAGGCGTGCAGCTTCTGCCGGCGCCAGGTTCTTGATGCCCTGTTTGGTCTTGTAGTGCCATTTAACCCAGTGACGCTCGCCTTTAGCGCTGATCAGGCTGTAGGTGTGGCTGCCAAAACCGTGCATGTGACGATAGCCATCAGGGATGCCGCGATCCGAGAACAGGATAGTGACCTGGTGCAACGCCTCAGGCGAGTGCGACCAGAAGTCCCACATCATCTGTGCGCTTTTCAGGTTGCTTTGCGGCAAACGTTTTTGGGTGTGGATAAAGTCCGGGAACTTCAACGGATCACGGATGAAGAACACTGGCGTGTTGTTGCCAACGATGTCCCAGTTGCCTTCCTCGGTGTAGAACTTCAGCGCAAAACCACGCGGATCGCGCTCGGTATCTGCTGAGCCGCGCTCGCCGCCCACTGTGGAGAAACGCAGAAAGGTCGGGGTTTGCTTGCCAACGGACTCAAACAGCTTGGCACTGGTGTATTGGGTAATATCGTGGGTAACGGTGAACGTACCGTAAGCACCCGAGCCTTTCGCGTGTACGCGGCGCTCCGGGATGTTTTCACGGTTGAAGTGGGCAAGCTTCTCGATCAGGTGAAAGTCGTCGAGCAGCAGCGGGCCACGAGGGCCAGCGGAACGGGAATTCTGGTTGTCGGCGACGGGCGCGCCACTGGCGGTGGTAAGCGTTTTATTCTGGCTCATGCGATCTCTTCCTGTGTCAGTCTTGGAACTGCCGGCTAATCGGCCTGGAGGGGAGTATTAATCATCCATATGACAGCCACAAATTCATTAATCTGCAGACATCGATAGAAAAATACTAATGATCAACCCACGCATATAGTGCAGACAGGAAAAGGTATGAAGCTTGTACGTAGAGCGCATTTCTTACAGGCACAAAAAACCGGGCACTAGGCCCGGTTTTTCGTTTCAGACTGACGTCTTACTCAGCGGATACAGCTTCACCGCCGACAGCACGATCAACCAACTCGACGTACGCCATAGGCGCGTTGTCGCCAGCGCGGAAACCGCACTTGAGGATGCGCAGGTAGCCACCCTCACGGGTAGCGTAACGCTTGCCCAGGTCGTTGAAGAGCTTACCAACGATAGCTTTCGAACGAGTACGGTCGAAAGCCAGACGGCGGTTAGCCAGGCTGTCTGTCTTGGCCAAAGTGATCAGCGGCTCAGCAACGCGACGCAGTTCTTTAGCTTTTGGCAGTGTAGTTTTGATCAGCTCGTGCTCGAACAGCGACACCGCCATGTTTTGAAACATGGCCTTGCGGTGCGAGCTGGTGCGGCTCAGGTGACGACCACTTTTACGATGACGCATGGTTCATTCCTTACCAAACACAACGTTCGGTGATTACGACGATCAGGCAGTCGCCTTGTCGTCCTTCTTAAGACTTGCAGGCGGCCAGTTGTCGAGGCGCATGCCGAGGGACAGACCGCGGGAGGCCAGAACGTCCTTGATTTCAGTCAAGGATTTCTTGCCAAGGTTCGGAGTCTTCAACAGTTCTACTTCGGTACGCTGAATCAGGTCGCCGATGTAGTAAATGTTTTCCGCCTTAAGGCAGTTAGCCGAACGTACAGTCAGTTCCAGATCGTCAACCGGGCGAAGCAGGATCGGATCGATCTCGTCTTCTTGCTCGATTACCACTGGTTCGCTGTCACCTTTGAGGTCGACGAACGCAGCCAACTGCTGTTGCAGAATGGTTGCAGCGCGGCGGATAGCCTCTTCAGGATCCAGAGTACCGTTGGTTTCCAGATCAATAACCAGCTTGTCCAGGTTAGTACGCTGCTCGACACGGGCGTTTTCCACCACGTATGCGATACGGCGAACCGGGCTGAACGAAGAGTCAAGCTGCAAGCGACCGATGCTGCGGCTTTCGTCTTCATCGCTCTGACGCGAGTCGGCCGGTTCATAACCACGACCACGAGCTACTACTAGCTTCATGTTCAGGGCGCCGTTAGACGCCAGGTTAGCGATTACGTGATCGGGATTAACGATCTCGACATCATGATCCAGCTGAATATCGGCAGCGGTAACCACCCCCGAACCCTTCTTCGACAAGGTCAGCGTAACTTCGTCACGGCCGTGCAGCTTGATAGCCAGACCTTTAAGGTTCAACAGGATTTCAATTACGTCTTCCTGTACACCTTCGATGGCGCTGTACTCGTGGAGCACACCGTCAATCTCGGCCTCGACTACTGCACAGCCGGGCATTGAGGACAACAGGATGCGGCGCAGCGCGTTGCCCAGGGTGTGGCCAAAACCACGCTCGAGAGGCTCGAGAGTGATCTTGGCGCGGGTTGGACTGACAACCTGCACATCAATATGGCGGGGTGTCAGGAACTCATTTACCGAAATCTGCATGGATGCACCTATTTTCTAGCCCTTACTTGGAGTAGAGCTCGACAATCAGGCTTTCGTTGATGTCGGCGGACAGATCACTGCGAGCAGGAACGTTCTTGAAAACGCCCGACTTCTTCTCAGTGTCTACTTCTACCCATTCTACGCGGCCACGTTGGGCACACAGATCGAGAGCTTGGACAATGCGAAGTTGGTTCTTTGCTTTCTCGCGAATCGCGACTACGTCACCAGCACGAACCTGGTAGGACGGAACGTTTACGGTCTGACCGTTAACGCTGACGGATTTGTGCGATACCAGCTGACGGGATTCGGCGCGAGTCGAACCAAAGCCCATACGGTATACAACGTTGTCCAGACGGCATTCGAGCAGCTGCAACAGGTTTTCGCCAGTTGCGCCTTTCTTGCCAGCAGCTTCTTTGTAGTAGCCGCTGAATTGACGCTCGAGAACGCCGTAGATACGACGGACCTTCTGCTTTTCACGCAGTTGGGTGCCGTAATCGGACTGGCGACCGCGGCGTTGGCCGTGGATACCAGGTGCTGCTTCAATGTTGCACTTCGATTCGATCGCGCGCACGCCGCTCTTCAGGAAGAGATCGGTGCCTTCGCGACGAGCGAGTTTGCATTTTGGACCAATGTAACGAGCCATTCTTTACAATCTCCTGGATTACACGCGGCGCTTCTTCGGCGGACGGCACCCGTTGTGCGGGATTGGCGTCACGTCGGTGATGCTGGCGATCTTATAGCCACAGCCGTTCAAAGCACGGACAGCGGACTCACGACCTGGACCTGGACCTTTGACGTTAACGTCGAGGTTTTTCAGGCCATATTCCAGCGCAGCTTGACCAGCACGTTCAGCAGCTACTTGAGCAGCAAACGGGGTGGACTTGCGGGAACCGCGGAAACCCGAACCACCGGAGGTAGCCCAGGAAAGAGCGTTACCTTGACGGTCGGTGATGGTCACGATTGTGTTGTTAAAAGACGCGTGGATGTGGGCGATGCCATCAACCACTGTCTTTTTGACTTTTTTACGAGGACGAGCAGCAGGTTTTGCCATGATTAAATTCCTGTCGATTCGCTGGGGCGATTACTTGCGGATCGGCTTACGCGGACCTTTACGGGTACGCGCGTTGGTCTTGGTACGCTGACCGCGTACTGGCAGACCACGACGATGACGCAGACCGCGATAGCAACCGAGGTCCATCAAGCGCTTGATTTTCATGTTGATTTCGCGACGCAGGTCACCTTCAGTGGTGAACTTCGCCACTTCGCCACGCAGCTGTTCAATCTGCTCGTCGCTCAGATCCTTGATCTTTGCGGCTGGGTTTACCCCAGTCACTGCACAGATCTTCTGTGCAGTTGTGCGACCAACACCATAGATGTAGGTCAGCGAGATAACAGTATGCTTGTTATCTGGAATGTTGACGCCTGCAATACGGGCCATTCAGTGGGACTCCAATTGACAGCTACCTACGCCCCGGAAGCCAAGAAATAGGGCGCGAGATAATATCGCTGTAATAACAAATAATCAACCCAGCAGCGCACTAGCTGCTGGGCTTGAAGCACAATCACACTCAGCCTTGGCGCTGTTTGTGACGCGGTTCCGCGCTGCAAATTACTCGAACAACACCTTCGCGGCGAATAATCTTGCAGTTACGGCACAGCTTTTTCACCGATGCACGAACTTTCATCACCAACTCCTCGAACCTTATGGGTCAGCGCAGCATGCCGCTGCCGTAACCCTTCAGGTTGGCTTTCTTCATCAGGGATTCGTACTGGTGCGAAACGAGGTGCGATTGTACTTGGGACATGAAGTCCATCACAACCACGACCACGATCAGCAACGAGGTCCCGCCAAGGTAGAACGGAACGTTTGCTGCAACCACCAGGAACTGGGGCAACAGGCACACGGCCGTCATATAAAGAGCACCGAACATGGTCAAGCGAGTCAGAACGCCATCAATATAGCGCGCAGACTGCTCACCTGGACGGATACCCGGAATAAAGGCACCGGACTTCTTCAGGTTTTCCGCTACGTCTTTCGGATTGAACATCAACGCCGTATAGAAGAAGCAGAAGAAAATAATCCCTGCACTAAACAGCAGAATATTCAACGGCTGACCAGGAGCGATCGACTGCGAGATGTCCTGCAACCAGCCCATACCTTCAGACTGACCAAACCAGGCACCCAACGAAGCCGGGAACAGCAAAATGCTGCTCGCGAAAATAGCCGGAATAACACCGGCCATGTTCACTTTCAGCGGCAAGTGGCTAGTCTGCGCAGCAAAGACCTTGCGGCCCTGCTGACGCTTGGCGTAGTGAACAGCAATACGACGCTGACCACGCTCAATGAACACCACGAAACCGATAATCGCTACTGCCAGCAAACCGATGGCAACCAAGGCGAAGATGTTGATATCACCCTGACGCGCAGACTCGAAAGACTGCCCGATTGCTCTCGGAAGACCGGCGACGATACCCGAAAAAATCAACATCGAGATACCGTTGCCAACACCACGCTCAGTAATCTGCTCACCCAGCCACATCATGAACATCGCACCAGCCACAAACGTGGATACTGCGACGAAATGGAAGCCAAAGTCACCAGTGAACGCAACGCCCTGCCCCGCCAGGCCAATGGACATGCCAATAGCCTGAACGAGAGCGAGGACGACAGTGCCGTAGCGGGTGTACTGGCTGATCTTGCGACGGCCAGCTTCACCTTCCTTCTTCAACTGCTCCAGCTGCGGGCTGACGGCCGTCATCAGCTGCATGATGATCGATGCCGAAATGTACGGCATGATCCCCAGTGCAAAGATGCTCATCCGCTCCAGCGCGCCGCCGGAAAACATGTTGAACAAGCTAAGAATGGTCCCCTCATTCTGTCGAAACAGGTCTGCGAGTCGGTCCGGGTTGATACCTGGAACCGGGATGTGTGCGCCTATTCGGTAGACGATAATCGCCAGGAACAGAAAACGCAGACGAGCCCAGAGTTCAGACATACCGCCTTTGCCGAGCGCAGAGAGAGCACCTTGCTTAGCCATTTATTCCTCGAACTTGCCGCCAGCTGCTTCGATAGCCGCACGCGCACCTTTGGTGGCGCCGATTCCCTTTCCGATGGTGACAGCGCGAGTAACTTCGCCGGACAGCATGATTTTCACACGCTGAACGTTGACGTTAATTACGTTGGCATCTTTCAGGGACTGCACGGTGACGATGTCGCCTTCCACTTTAGCCAGCTCGGACAAACGCACTTCTGCGCGATCCATGGCTTTCAGGGAAACGAAACCGAACTTCGGCAGGCGACGATGCAGCGGCTGTTGACCGCCTTCAAAGCCTGGAGCAATGGTGCCACCGGAGCGGGAGGTTTGACCTTTGTGACCACGGCCACCAGTCTTACCCAAACCACTACCGATACCACGGCCCGGACGATGCTTTTCGCGACGGGAACCCGGCGCTGGACTCAGATCATTGAGTTTCATCGATTAACCCTCGACACGCAGCATGTAGTAAGCCTTGTTGATCATCCCGCGATTCTCGGGAGTATCCAGTACTTCTACAGTGTGACCGATGCGACGCAGACCCAGACCCTTAACGCACAGTTTGTGGTTAGGGATGCGGCCGGTCATGCTTTTGATCAGCGTTACTTTAACGGTAGCCATGATCAGAAGATCTCCTTGACGCTTTTGCCACGCTTGGCGGCAATGGATTCAGGAGACTGCATAGCTTTCAAACCTTTGAAAGTGGCGTGAACCACGTTTACCGGGTTAGTCGAGCCGTAGCACTTGGCCAGAACGTTCTGAACGCCAGCAACTTCGAGGACAGCACGCATAGCGCCGCCAGCGATGATACCGGTACCTTCAGAAGCAGGCTGCATGTACACCTTCGAAGCGCCGTGAGCGGACTTCATTGCGTACTGCAGAGTGGTGCCGTTCAGATCAACTTGGATCATGTTGCGGCGAGCAGCTTCCATTGCCTTCTGGATCGCAGCAGGCACTTCACGCGACTTGCCACGGCCGAAGCCAACACGCCCTTTACCATCACCAACCACGGTCAACGCGGTGAAAGTGAAGATACGGCCGCCTTTAACGGTTTTGGCTACGCGGTTAACTTGAACCAGCTTCTCGATGTAGCCTTCGTCGCGCTTTTGGTCGTTATTTGACATAACTTAGAACTCCAGCCCAGCTTCACGAGCAGCATCAGCCAGCGCCTTGACGCGGCCGTGGTACTTGAAGCCAGAGCGGTCGAAAGCCACCTGCGAGACGCCAGCGGCTTTAGCACGCGTAGCGACCAGCTGGCCAACCTTAGTGGCCGCGTCGATGTTGCCAGTGGCGCCATCACGCAGTTCTTTATCCAAAGTCGAGGCACTTGCCAGGACTTTGTTGCCGTCGGCCGAAATGACCTGGGCGTAGATGTGCTGCGACGAACGGAACACGCAGAGACGCACGACTTCGAGTTCGTGCATTTTCAGGCGTGCTTTGCGAGCGCGACGCAGTCGAGTAACTTTTTTGTCGGTCATTTGCTATGCCCTACTTCTTCTTGGCTTCTTTACGACGGACGACTTCGTCCGCGTAGCGCACACCTTTGCCTTTGTACGGCTCTGGTGGACGGAAGTCGCGGATCTCGGCGGCCACTTGACCTACCAGCTGCTTATCGATACCCCGGATCAGGATGTCGGTTTGGCTAGGAGTCTCAGCGGTGATGCCTTCCGGCAGTTCGTAATCCACTGGGTGCGAGAAGCCAAGAGCCAGGTTCAGCACTGTGCCTTTTGCTTGCGCTTTGTAACCAACACCGACCAGCTGGAGCTTGCGCTCGAAGCCTTGGCTTACGCCTTGGACCATGTTGTTTACCAACGCACGAGTGGTACCGGCCATTGCGCGAGTTTGTTGATCGCCATTGCGAGCAGCGAAACGCAGCTCACCAGCTTCTTCAACGATCTCAACGGACGAATGGATGTTCAGTTCAAGAGTACCCTTGGCACCCTTCACCGAAAGCTGTTGGCCTGCGAATTTTACTTCGACACCGGCTGGCAGCTTAACGGGGTTCTTAGCGACGCGAGACATGCTTATCCCCCCTTAGAACACAGTGCAAAGAACTTCGCCGCCGACACCGGCAGCGCGCGCAGCACGATCCGTCATCACACCTTTGTTGGTGGAGACGATAGACACACCGAGACCGCCACGAACTTTTGGCAGATCATCGACGGACTTGTACTGACGCAGGCCTGGACGGCTAACGCGCTTCACTTCCTCGATGACCGGACGGCCTTCGAAGTACTTCAGCTCGATGGACAGCAGTGGCTTGATTTCGCTGCTGATCTGATAACCCGCGATGTAACCTTCGTCCTTCAGGACTTTAGCTACAGCCACCTTCAACGTGGAAGACGGCATGCTTACGACGGACTTTTCAGCCATCTGGGCATTACGGATTCGAGTTAGCATGTCCGCTAACGGGTCCTGCATACTCATGGGCTAGACGCTCCTAATACAAAAAAATAAGCCTTGCGGCTACTACCTTCGCCGAGAAACTCCGCACGAAAAAAGCACGGGCTCAGGCGAGCCGGGTATTCTAGACACACCCCACAAATGAATCAAGCCCCAATAGGGGCTTGATTCAAGTTCAAGGTCGCCGGCGGTCAGGTTCTTGCGATCCCGAGCGCCGAGACTTTGATAGTGCTTACCAGCTGGCTTTAACCAGACCAGGTACGTCACCACGCATTGCCGCTTCACGCAGTTTGTTACGGCCAAGGCCGAACTTGCGGTAAACGCCGTGTGGACGACCGGTCAGGCGGCAGCGGTTACGCATGCGCGAAGCGCTTGCGTCACGTGGCTGCTTCTGCAGAGCTACTGTAGCTTCCCAACGCGCTTCTGGACTTGCGTTCAGATCAACGATGATAGCTTTCAGTGCTGCACGCTTTTTGGCGTACTTGGCAACCGTGAGCTGACGCTTCAGCTCGCGGTTTTTCATGCTCATCTTGGCCATTTTCCTACTCCAATCAGTTGCGGAACGGGAATTTGAAAGCACGCAGCAATGCGCGACCTTCGTCATCGTTCTTGGCAGTGGTGGTCAGGGTAATGTCCAGACCGCGGAGAGCATCGATCTTGTCGTAATCGATTTCCGGGAAAATGATCTGCTCTTTTACGCCCATGCTGTAGTTACCACGACCATCGAAGGACTTGGCATTCAGGCCGCGGAAGTCGCGAACCCGAGGCAGGGAGATCGACAGCAGACGATCCAGGAACTCGTACATACGCTCACGGCGCAGGGTCACTTTGACGCCGATCGGCCAACCTTCACGGACTTTAAAGCCAGCGATGGATTTCCGAGCGTAGGTCACAACGACTTTCTGGCCGGTGATCTTTTCCAGGTCAGCAACAGCGTGCTCGATGACTTTTTTGTCGCCGATCGCTTCGCCCAGACCCATGTTCAGGGTGATTTTGGTAACGCGCGGAACTTCCATCACGTTCGAAAGCTTAAGTTCTTCCTTAAGTTTCGGTGCGATTTCCTTCCGGTAAATCTCTTTTAGTCGTGCCATGGTCTTCTACCTAGCAGTGTTCAAGCATCAACCGCTTTTTGGGTCGACTTGAAGACACGAATTTTCTTGCCGTCTTCTACTTTGAAACCAACGCGGTCAGCCTTGTTGGTTTCGCCGTTGAAAATGGCGACGTTGGAAGCGTGCAGTGGCGCTTCTTTTTCGACGATACCGCCTTGTACGCCCGACATCGGGTTAGGCTTGGTATGACGCTTAACCAGGTTCAGACCACCAACGACCAGACGGTCGTCAGCGAGAACCTTAAGCACCTTACCGCGCTTACCTTTGTCTTTGCCGGCGATCACGATGATCTCGTCGTCACGACGAATCTTTTGCATGTCGGATCTCCTTACAGCACTTCTGGGGCGAGCGAGACGATCTTCATGAACTTCTCAGTACGAAGTTCACGGGTCACTGGCCCAAAGATACGGGTGCCGATCGGCTCTTGCTTGTTGTTCAGAAGAACAGCAGCGTTGCCATCAAAGCGGATAATGGAGCCATCAGCACGACGTACGCCGTGACGAGTGCGGACTACAACAGCAGTCATCACTTGGCCTTTTTTCACTTTACCGCGAGGAATTGCTTCCTTGACGGTAACTTTGATGATGTCACCGATACCAGCGTAACGACGATGGGAGCCACCCAGCACCTTGATGCACATAACACGGCGAGCGCCGCTGTTATCGGCCACATCGAGCATGGATTGAGTCTGAATCATATAATTTCTCCGACCCCTAGTCCTTAGACTTCCACAGCGCGTTCGAGAACATCAACCAGTGCCCAAGACTTGGTCTTGGCCAAAGGACGAGTTTCACGAATAGTGACTTTGTCGCCGATGTGGCACTGATTGGTTTCGTCGTGCGCGTGCAGCTTAGTCGAACGCTTAACGTATTTACCGTAGATCGGGTGCTTTACGCGACGCTCGATCAGAACGGTGATGGTCTTGTCCATTTTGTCGCTGACAACACGGCCAGTCAGCGTACGGACGGTTTTTTCGGCTTCAGCCATGATTACTTACCTGCCTGCTGTTTGAGCACAGTCTTCACGCGAGCGATGTCACGCTTAACTTGCCGGAGCAGGTGAGACTGCCCCAACTGGCCAGTTGCTTTCTGCATACGCAGATTGAACTGGTCGCGCAACAGGCCGAGCAGTTGCTCGTTTAGCTGTGGCGCGTCTTTTTCACGAAGTTCATTCGCTTTCATCACATCACCGTCCGTTTAACAAAGGAGGTGGCGAGCGGCAGCTTTGCAGCAGCCAGGGCGAAAGCCTCACGCGCCAGCTCTTCAGAAACGCCCTCGATTTCATACAGGACTTTGCCTGGCTGAATCTGGGCAACCCAGTACTCCACGTTACCCTTACCTTTACCCATCCGAACTTCGAGTGGCTTCTTGGTGACAGGCTTGTCCGGGAATACACGGATCCAGATCTTGCCGCCACGTTTTACGTGACGGGTCAGAGCACGACGCGCTGACTCGATCTGACGAGCGGTGAGACGACCACGAGCAACAGACTTCAGCGCGAACTCGCCGAAGCTGACTTTGCTACCGCGCAATGCCAGACCACGGTTGTGGCCAGTCATCTGCTTGCGGAACTTCGTACGCTTTGGTTGCAACATTTGGCGTACCCCTTACTTAGCAGCTTTTTTACGAGGCGCTGGTGCTTGTGGTTTCAGCTCTTCTTGGCGACCACCAATTACTTCGCCTTTGAAGATCCAAACCTTTACACCGATCACACCGTAGGTGGTGTGAGCTTCGTAGTTGGCATAGTCGATGTCGGCACGCAGGGTGTGCAGTGGCACACGACCTTCGCGATACCATTCAGTACGTGCGATTTCAGCACCGCCGAGACGACCGCTCACTTGGATTTTGATGCCTTTGGCACCAATGCGCATGGCGTTCTGAACAGCGCGCTTCATAGCGCGACGGAACATTACGCGACGCTCCAGCTGCTGAGCTACGCTCTGCGCAACCAGCATACCGTCGAGTTCCGGCTTGCGGATCTCTTCGATATTGATGTGCACAGGCACACCCATTTGCTTGGTCAGGTCCTGACGCAGTTTCTCAACATCTTCACCTTTCTTCCCGATAACGATACCTGGACGAGCGGTGTGGATGGTGATACGTGCAGTTTGGGCCGGACGATGGATATCGATACGGCTTACGGACGCGCTTTTTAGTTTGTCTTGGAGATACTCACGCACCTTCAGATCAGCGAACAAATAGTCCGCATAAGTCCGACCGTCTGCGTACCAGACGGAGGTGTGCTCCTTGACGATTCCCAGGCGAATGCCAATGGGATGTACTTTCTGACCCATCTCTTCGACTCCGTTACTTGTCAGCAACCTTGACAGTGATATGGCAAGACCGCTTGACGATGCGATCAGCACGGCCTTTGGCACGCGGCATGATGCGCTTCAGCGAACGCCCTTCGTTGACGAAAACGGTGCTGACTTTAAGGTCATCAACGTCTGCGCCTTCGTTATGCTCGGCGTTGGCTACGGCCGACTCCAGCACTTTCTTCATGATCTCGGCGGCTTTCTTACTGCTGAAAGCCAACAGGTTGAGCGCTTCGCCCACCTTCTTCCCGCGGATCTGGTCGGCGACCAAGCGGGCTTTCTGGGCGGAGATTCGAGCGCCCGACAACTTAGCGGCTACTTCCATTTCCTAACCCCTTAACGCTTGGCTTTCTTGTCAGCCACGTGCCCACGATATGTGCGGGTACCGGCGAACTCGCCCAGTTTGTGGCCGACCATGTCTTCGTTAACGAGAACTGGGACGTGTTGACGACCGTTGTGTACTGCGATGGTCAGACCGACCATTTGTGGCAGGATCATGGAACGGCGCGACCAGGTTTTAACTGGTTTGCGATCGTTCTTTTCCGCCGCCACTTCGATCTTCTTCAGTAGGTGAAGATCGATAAAAGGACCTTTTTTCAGAGAACGTGGCACTGTCGTATCCCTCTATTTACTTGCGACGACGGACGATCATTTTGTCGGTACGCTTATTACCACGAGTCTTCGCGCCCTTAGTCGGGAAGCCCCATGGCGATACCGGATGACGACCACCAGAGGTACGACCTTCACCACCACCATGTGGGTGGTCAACCGGGTTCATGGCAACACCACGAACGGTTGGGCGAACGCCACGCCAGCGTTTGGCACCAGCTTTACCCAGCGAACGCAGGCTGTGCTCGGAGTTCGAGACTTCGCCCAGGGTCGCACGGCATTCAGCCAGCACTTTACGCATCTCACCAGAACGCAGACGCAGGGTCACGTAGACACCTTCACGAGCGATCAGCTGAGCCGAAGCACCAGCGGAACGAGCGATTTGCGCGCCTTTACCTGGCTTCAATTCGATGCCGTGTACGGTGCTACCAACTGGAATGTTACGCAGTTGCAGAGCGTTGCCCGGCTTGATCGGTGCCAGAGCACCTGCGATCAGCTGGTCGCCAGCGCTCACGCCTTTAGGGGCGATGATGTAGCGACGCTCGCCATCTGCGTACAGCAGCAGAGCGATGTGAGCAGTACGGTTTGGATCGTATTCGATACGCTCGACAGTGGCAGCGATGCCATCTTTGTCGTTACGACGGAAGTCGACCAGACGATAATGCTGCTTATGACCACCACCGATGTGACGAGTGGTAATACGGCCATTGTTGTTACGACCACCAGACTTCGATTTTTTCTCGAGCAGCGGTGCGTGAGGAGCGCCTTTATGCAGCTCCTGGTTGACCACCTTGACCACAAAACGGCGGCCAGGGGAAGTCGGTTTGCATTTAACGATTGCCATGATGCACCCCTTCCTTACTCAGCACTGCTGCTGAAATCGAGATCTTGGCCTGGCTGAAGGGAGATAACTGCCTTCTTCCAGTCATTACGCTTGCCCAGACCGCGAGCAGTGCGCTTGCTCTTACCCAGAACATTCAGGGTAGTAACACGCTCTACTTTCACGCTGAACAGGCTTTCGACGGCCTTCTTGATTTCCAGCTTGGTTGCGTCAGTAGCAACCTTGAAAACGAACTGGCCTTTCTTGTCTGCCAGAACCGTAGCCTTCTCGGAAACGTGCGGGCCAAGCAGAACTTTAAATACGCGTTCCTGGTTCATCCCAGCAGCTCCTCGAATTTCTTCACGGCCGACACGGTGATCAACACCTTGTCGTATGCGATCAGACTAACTGGATCGGAACCTTGCACGTCACGTACATCAACGTGTGGCAGGTTACGAGCAGCCAGGTACAGGTTCTGATCAACAGCATCGGACACGATCAGGACATCAGTCAGACCCATGCCATTCAGCTTGTTCAGCAGATCTTTGGTTTTCGGTGCTTCAACAGCGAAGTCCTGAACCACGACCAGACGATCAGTACGCACCAGCTCAGCAAGGATGGAACGCATTGCTGCGCGATACATCTTCTTGTTCAGCTTTTGGGAGTGATCCTGTGGACGAGCTGCGAAAGTGGTACCGCCGCCGCGCCAGATTGGGCTACGGATAGTACCAGCACGAGCACGGCCAGTACCTTTCTGACGCCATGGGCGCTTACCGCCACCAGAAACGTCGGAACGGGTCTTTTGCTGCTTGCTACCTTGACGGCCGCCAGCCATGTAGGCCACGACTGCCTGGTGAACCAGCGTCTCGTTGAACTCGCCGCCAAATGTCAGTTCGGAAACTTCGATCGCTTGAGCGTCATTTACATTTAATTGCATGTCAGCTTCCCCTTAACCGCGAGCCTTGGCTGCTGGACGTACAACCAGGTTGCCGCCAGTAGCGCCAGGAACAGCGCCCTTGACCAACAACAGATTGCGTTCAGCGTCCACGCGCACTACTTCCAGGGACTGCACGGTCACGCGCTCAGCGCCCATATGACCGGACATTTTTTTGCCCTTGAATACACGACCAGGAGTCTGGCACTGGCCGATAGAGCCTGGGACGCGGTGGGATACGGAGTTACCGTGGGTGTTATCTTGCCCGCGGAAATTCCAACGCTTGATCGTACCCTGGAAGCCTTTACCCTTGGACTGACCGGTTACATCAACCAGTTGACCAGCGGCGAAGATTTCAGCGTTGATCAGATCGCCGGCCTGGTACTCGCCTTCTTCAAGACGGAATTCCATTACGGTACGACCAGCGGCAACGTTCGCTTTAGCGAAGTGGCCAGCCTGAGCAGCTGTTACACGCGAAGCACGACGCTCGCCGACAGTGACTTGCACTGCACGATAGCCATCGGTCTCTTCAGTTTTGAACTGGGTGACGCGATTCGGTTCGATCTCAATGACCGTGACCGGAATGGAGACACCTTCTTCGGTGAAAATACGGGTCATACCGCATTTACGACCGACTACACCAATAGTCATGTTGTAAACCTCATGAGTGTACGGGGCTTTCACCCGCTATGGCCGCCCATTTCAGAGCGTTACACGACTAAGACCGAGTCTTAGCCGAGGCTGATCTGCACTTCCACACCGGCCGCAAGATCAAGCTTCATAAGTGCATCAACGGTTTTATCCGTTGGCTGGACGATGTCCAGAACGCGCTTATGAGTACGGATCTCGTACTGGTCACGCGCGTCTTTGTTGACGTGCGGGGAGACCAGAACGGTGAACCGCTCTTTACGGGTAGGCAGTGGAATTGGACCACGCACTTGAGCACCAGTACGTTTCGCGGTTTCCACGATTTCCTGGGTGGATTGGTCGATCAGGCGATGGTCAAAAGCCTTCAACCTGATACGGATTTGCTGATTTTGCATTGGATTTCAGACTCCGGCTGCTATTCCCAGCGGGCGCAATACGCCCGTTAAAAGGAGGCGCAATTCTATAGACGCCCCAGATAGGTGTCAACCCAATAAAAAAGCCCCCGCTGAGCGGGGGCTTTTTCAAAGCATCGAAGCTAACTCAACGAAGAGCTTACTCGATGATTTTGGCTACGACGCCAGCGCCGACGGTACGACCGCCTTCACGGATAGCGAAACGCAGGCCGTCTTCCATTGCGATGGTTTTGATCAGGGTAACAGTCATCTGAATGTTGTCACCTGGCATTACCATTTCAACGCCTTCTGGCAGCTCGCAGTTACCAGTCACGTCAGTAGTACGGAAGTAGAACTGTGGACGGTAGCCTTTGAAGAACGGAGTGTGACGACCGCCTTCTTCCTTGCTCAGAACATAAACCTCTGCAGTGAACTTGGTGTGCGGCTTAACCGAACCTGGCTTAACCAGAACCTGGCCACGCTCAACGTCGTCACGCTTGGTGCCACGCAGCAGCACGCCGCAGTTCTCGCCAGCACGACCTTCGTCGAGCAGCTTGCGGAACATTTCAACACCGGTGCAGGTGGTGACGGTGGTGTCACGCAGACCAACGATTTCCAGTGGATCCTGAACGCGAACGATACCGCGCTCGATACGACCAGTCACAACAGTACCGCGACCCGAGATCGAGAATACGTCTTCGATTGGCATCAGGAATGGCTTGTCGATAGCACGCTCAGGCTCTGGGATGTAGCTGTCCAGAGTCTCAACCAGCTTCTTGACGGCAGTGGTGCCCATCTCGTTATCGTCCAGACCTTCCAGCGCCATACGGGCAGAGCCGATGATGATTGGAGTGTCGTCGCCCGGGAAGTCGTAAGTGCTCAGCAGATCGCGCACTTCCATCTCAACCAGTTCCAGCAGCTCAGCGTCGTCTACCAGGTCAGCCTTGTTCAGGAAAACCACGATGTACGGAACGCCTACCTGACGGGACAGCAGGATGTGCTCACGGGTTTGTGGCATCGGACCATCAGCGGCCGAGCAAACCAGGATAGCGCCGTCCATTTGAGCAGCACCGGTGATCATGTTCTTCACGTAGTCAGCGTGACCTGGGCAGTCAACGTGAGCGTAGTGACGGATCTTCGAGTTGTACTCAACGTGTGCGGTGTTGATGGTGATACCGCGAGCTTTCTCTTCTGGTGCGCTGTCGATCTTGTCGAAGTCAACACGAGCCGAACCGAAAACTTCGGAGCAGACGCGAGTCAGAGCAGCAGTCAGAGTGGTTTTACCGTGGTCAACGTGACCGATGGTGCCAACGTTGACGTGCGGTAGGGAACGATCAAATTTTTCTTTAGCCACGACAATTAACTCCTAGCCTAAAGGGGCTGAATCAGCCTTGTTTTTTGGTTACAGTTTCGACGATATGCGACGGAGCTGTATTGTATTTTTTGAATTCCATAGAGTAGCTTGCGCGACCCTGAGACATGGAACGGACGTCGGTCGCATAACCGAACATCTCACCCAACGGAACTTCAGCACGAATTACTTTGCCGGAGACCGTGTCTTCCATACCCAAGATCATGCCGCGACGACGGTTAAGGTCGCCCATCACGTCACCCATATAGTCTTCAGGCGTAACAACCTCTACCGCCATGATCGGCTCAAGCAATTCACCACCGCCCTTCTGGGCCAGTTGCTTGGTCGCCATGGAAGCAGCCACCTTAAACGCCATCTCGTTGGAGTCGACGTCGTGGTAGGAACCATCAAACACGGTAGCCTTCAGACCGATCAGCGGATAGCCGGCAACAACGCCGTTCTTCATCTGCTCTTCGATGCCCTTCTGGATAGCCGGGATGTATTCCTTAGGAACCACACCACCCACTACTTCGTTCAGGAATTGCAGACCTTCCTGACCTTCGTCAGCAGGAGCAAAACGGATCCAGCAATGACCGAACTGGCCACGACCGCCGGACTGACGAACGAACTTGCCTTCGATTTCACAGCTCTTCGTGATGCGCTCACGATAGGAAACCTGAGGCTTACCAATGTTGGCTTCGACGTTGAACTCACGGCGCATCCGGTCAACCAGGATGTCCAGGTGCAGCTCGCCCATGCCGGAGATGATCGTTTGACCAGTCTCTTCATCGGTTTTAACGCGGAAAGACGGGTCTTCCTGAGCCAGCTTGCCCAGAGCGATACCCATTTTTTCCTGGTCATCCTTGGTCTTAGGCTCAACGGCAACCGAAATAACCGGCTCCGGGAAGTCCATGCGAACCAGGATGATTGGCTTGTCAGCGTTGCACAAGGTTTCACCAGTGGTGACGTCCTTCATGCCGATCAAGGCCGCGATGTCGCCAGCGCGCACTTCCTTGATTTCTTCACGGGCGTTTGCGTGCATTTGCACCATACGACCCACGCGCTCTTTCTTGCCTTTAACCGAGTTGATCACACCGTCGCCGGAAGCCAACACGCCCGAGTAAACACGGACGAAGGTCAAGGTACCCACGAATGGGTCGGTAGCGATCTTGAACGCCAGAGCCGAGAACGGCTCGTCGTCGCTCGCATGACGCTCCATCTGCTTTTCCTCGTCATCCGGGTCAGTACCCTTGATGGCAGGAATATCGGTAGGAGCAGGCAGGTAGTCGATAACGGCGTCGAGAACCAGGGGAACACCCTTGTTCTTGAAGGAAGAACCGCAAACAGCCAGAACGATCTCACCAGCGATAGTACGCTGACGCAGAGCGGCCTTGATTTCCTCGATGGAGAGCTCTTCCCCTTCGAGGTACTTGTTCATCAGCTCTTCGCTGGCTTCAGCCGCAGCCTCAACCATGTTGCTACGCCACTCTTCAGCCAGCTCCTGCAGTTCAGCAGGGATAGCTTCGCGACGAGGCGTCATGCCCTTGTCAGCATCATTCCAGTAAACCGCTTCCATGGTCATCAGATCGATCTGACCCTGGAAGTTGTCTTCGGAACCGATAGCCAACTGGATTGGCACTGGAGTGTGACCCAGACGCTGCTTGATCTGAGCGATCACGCGCAGGAAGTTCGCACCAGCACGGTCCATCTTGTTCACGTAAACGATACGTGGAACACCGTACTTGTTGGCTTGACGCCATACGGTTTCGGACTGAGGCTCAACACCCGAAGTACCACAGAACACAACGACCGCGCCGTCGAGTACACGCAGGGAACGCTCAACTTCAATGGTGAAGTCTACGTGGCCCGGGGTGTCAATGACGTTGAAACGGTATTGGTCCTTGTGCTGCTTCGCAGAACCCTGCCAGAAGGCGGTGATAGCAGCAGAAGTAATGGTAATACCACGCTCCTGCTCCTGCACCATCCAGTCCGTGGTCGCGGCGCCGTCATGCACCTCGCCCATCTTGTGACTTTTGCCGGTGTAAAAAAGGACGCGCTCAGTGGTAGTGGTTTTACCAGCATCCACGTGAGCAACGATACCGATGTTACGGTAGCGGCTAATCGGAGTAGTACGAGCCATAAAGCCCTCGCAAAATTAGTGAAGCTAAAATTAGAAGCGGTAGTGCGAGAAAGCTTTGTTAGCTTCAGCCATACGGTGCACGTCTTCACGCTTCTTAACAGCAGCACCTTTACCTTCAGCAGCGTCCAACAGTTCGCCAGCCAAACGCAGAGCCATAGACTTCTCGCCACGCTTACGGGCGAAGTCTACCAACCAGCGCATTGCCAGAGCGTTACGACGGGACGGACGAACTTCGACCGGAACCTGGTAAGTAGCACCGCCTACACGGCGCGACTTCACTTCGACCAGCGGAGCGATGGCGTCGAGAGCTTTCTCGAAGATTTCCAGGGGATCGCTGTTCTTGCGTTCTTTAACCTTTTCCAGCGCGCCATAAACGATACGCTCGGCAACGGCTTTCTTGCCGCTTTCCATCACGTGGTTCATGAACTTGGCCAGGATTTGGCTTCCGTATTTTGGATCGTCAAGCACTTCGCGCTTGGCTGCTACGCGTCTTCTTGGCATGGATAAGCCCTCAAACGGTCTTCAGGTTCGCTCGGAATCGGTGCCCTTTCGGGACGCCTCCGACCTTACTCTTATCGACTCAGAAAATAGATAATTCAGTGTTTACAAAAAGCCGCTACTACTTAGGCTTCTTGGTACCGTACTTCGAACGACCCTGGTTACGACCTTTAACGCCGGAAGTATCCAAAGAACCGCGTACGGTGTGGTAACGAACACCTGGCAAGTCTTTTACACGACCGCCGCGGATCAGTACCACGCTGTGCTCTTGCAGGTTGTGGCCTTCACCGCCGATGTACGAGGAAACCTCGAAACCGTTGGTCAGACGCACACGGCATACTTTACGCAGTGCCGAGTTAGGTTTTTTCGGCGTGGTGGTATACACACGGGTGCATACGCCACGACGTTGCGGGCAGTTCTGCAGCGCAGGCACGTCGGATTTCTCGACGATACGCTTACGCGGCTGACGTACCAGCTGGTTGATAGTTGCCATCTACTAGCTCCACTGTTGTCTTGCGACGCTATTGTCTTGCAAGAAAAGCAAAATGGCAGGAACGAATTCCCGCCAAATTTAGGGGTACAAGAGTCTAAAGAGGATCTTGTCCCCAGTCAAGGCAAGGCCCCGACCTCCCCGCTCATCCAACCTCGACAAATTGTCTCGATTCGATGAACGGGGGCGCCAGGGCCCCACTCTTATTTATCGCAGAACTCAGTTACCGCTCGAGTTCAGCGCTTCGGTCAGTGCAGCTTCCACTTCACTGGCGCTTACGCGCAACGGTTTGTCAGCATCACGGCGGCGTTTGCGCTCGCTGTGATAAGCCAGACCGGTACCTGCCGGGATCAAACGACCCACGACCACGTTTTCTTTCAGGCCGCGCAGGTAATCGCGCTTGCCGGTTACCGCCGCTTCGGTCAGTACACGAGTGGTCTCTTGGAAAGAGGCCGCCGAGATGAACGATTCGGTGGACAACGACGCCTTGGTGATACCCAGCAGAACGCGAGTGAACTTGGAGACGAACTTGTCGTCTGCAGCCAAACGCTCGTTCTCTACCAGTACGTGAGTCAATTCCATCTGGTCGCCCTTGATGAAAGTGGAATCGCCAGATTCAGCGATTTCAACTTTACGCAGCATCTGACGCAGGATGGTCTCGATGTGCTTATCGTTGATCTTCACGCCTTGCAGACGGTAAACGTCCTGGATCTCGTTAACAATGTACTTGGCCAGCGCACTCACACCCAGCAGACGCAGGATGTCGTGTGGATCGCTCGGGCCGTCGGAGATAACTTCGCCGCGGTTTACCTGTTCGCCTTCGAAGACGTTCAGGTGACGCCACTTCGGAATCAGCTCTTCATACGGATCGCTACCGTCGTTCGGGGTAATGACCAGACGGCGCTTGCCTTTGGTCTCTTTACCGAACGCGATGGTGCCGCTGACTTCAGCCAGAATCGAGGCTTCTTTCGGACGACGGGCTTCGAACAAGTCGGCAACACGCGGCAGACCACCGGTGATGTCACGGGTCTTCGAAGTCTCTTGCGGAATACGAGCGATAACATCACCGATCGCGATTTTCGCACCGTCCGCCACACCCACCAGGGCGTTGGCAGGCAGGAAGTACTGAGCGATTACGTCAGTACCCGGCAGCAACAGATCCTTGCCGTTGTCATCAACCATCTTCACAGCAGGACGGATATCTTTGCCGGCAGCTGGACGGTCTTTGGCATCGAGTACTTCAATGTTGGTCATACCGGTCAATTCGTCGGTCTGACGCTTGATCGTGATGCCTTCTTCCATGCCCACGTAGGTCACGGTACCTTTCATTTCGGTAACGATTGGGTGAGTGTGCGGATCCCACTTGGCCACGATTGCGCCAGCGTCGACCTTGTCACCTTCTTTAACCGAGATCACAGCACCGTACGGCAGCTTGTAACGCTCGCGCTCACGACCGTAGTCATCAGCGATTGCCAGCTCACCGGAACGGGACACAGCAACCAGGCAACCATCCACTCGCTCAACGTGCTTCAGGTTGTGCAGACGGACGGTACCGCCATTCTTCACCTGAACACTATCGGCTGCAGAGGTCCGGCTTGCCGCACCACCGATGTGGAACGTACGCATTGTCAGCTGGGTACCCGGCTCACCGATCGACTGGGCAGCGATTACGCCGACAGCTTCACCGATGTTCACCTGGTGACCACGAGCCAGATCACGGCCGTAGCACTTGGCGCAAATACCATAACGGGTTTCGCAGCTGATCGGCGAACGTACGATCACTTCGTCGATGCTGTTCAGCTCGATGAATTCAACCCACTTCTCGTCTACCAGAGTGCCGGCAGGAACGATGATTTCCTCGGTACCCGGCTTGAATACGTCACGGGCGATAACACGACCCAATACGCGCTCACCCAACGGCTCTACAACGTCACCGCCTTCAATGTGCGGAGTCATCAGCAGACCGTGTTCGGTGCCGCAATCGATCTCGGTTACAACCAGATCCTGCGCCACATCTACCAGACGACGAGTCAGGTAACCGGAGTTCGCAGTTTTCAACGCGGTATCCGCCAGACCTTTACGAGCACCGTGAGTGGAGATGAAGTACTGAAGTACGCTCAAACCTTCACGGAAGTTCGCAGTAATCGGCGTTTCGATGATGGAACCGTCCGGCTTGGCCATCAGGCCACGCATACCGGCGAGCTGACGGATCTGCGCAGCAGAACCCCGTGCACCCGAGTCGGCCATCATGTACATCGAGTTGAAGGACTCTTGCTCGACTTCGACACCATGACGGTCGATGACTTTCTCTTTCGAGAGGTTGGCCATCATCGCCTTGGAAACTTCGTCGTTCGCCTTGGACCAAAGGTCGATCACTTTGTTGTACTTCTCGCCCTGGGTTACCAGGCCGGAGGCGTACTGACTTTCGATCTCTTTCACTTCGTCGGTGGCTGCACCGATGATGCGGGCTTTTTCATCCGGGATAACGAAGTCGTTAACACCGATGGAAACGCCGGAAATGGTCGAATAGGCAAAACCGGTGTACATCAACTGGTCAGCGAAGATCACGGTCTCTTTCAAACCAACCACGCGGTAGCACTGGTTGATCAGTTTGGAGATCGCCTTTTTCTTCATCGGCAGGTTGACGACGTCGTACGACAGACCTTTTGGCACAACCTGGAACAACAGCGCACGGCCGACAGTGGTGTCGACGATACGGGTGTTGGTCACGCTGCCGCCGTCACGGTCGTTGACGGTTTCGTTGATCCGCACTTTAACCTTGGCGTGCAGCGCGGCTTCGCCGGCACGGAACACACGGTCAACTTCTTGCAGATCCGCGAATACACGACCTTCGCCTTTGGCGTTGATCGCTTCACGAGTCATGTAGTACAGACCCAATACAACGTCCTGCGACGGAACGATGATTGGCTCACCGTTGGCTGGCGACAGAATGTTGTTGGTCGACATCATCAACGCGCGCGCTTCCAACTGGGCTTCCAGTGTCAGCGGTACGTGCACGGCCATTTGGTCGCCGTCGAAGTCGGCGTTGTACGCGGCGCAGACCAGCGGGTGCAGCTGGATAGCCTTACCTTCGATCAGAACCGGTTCAAATGCCTGGATACCCAGACGGTGAAGGGTCGGTGCACGGTTGAGAAGCACTGGGTGTTCGCGGATAACTTCAGCGAGAACGTCCCAAACTTCCGGCAGCTCGCGCTCAACCATCTTCTTGGCAGCTTTGATGGTGGTAGCGAGACCACGCATTTCCAGCTTGCCGAAAATGAACGGCTTGAACAGCTCGAGAGCCATTTTCTTCGGCAGACCGCATTGGTGCAGACGCAGGGTCGGACCTACGGTAATTACCGAACGACCGGAGTAGTCAACACGCTTACCGAGCAAGTTCTGACGGAAACGACCTTGTTTACCCTTGATCATGTCAGCCAGGGATTTCAGAGGACGCTTGTTGGAACCGGTGATAGCGCGGCCACGACGACCGTTATCGAGCAAGGCGTCGACAGCTTCCTGCAACATACGCTTTTCGTTGCGCACGATGATGTCCGGAGCGGACAGATCAAGCAGGCGCTTCAAGCGGTTGTTACGGTTGATCACTCGACGATACAGGTCGTTGAGGTCGGAAGTCGCGAAACGACCGCCATCCAATGGGACCAGTGGACGCAGATCTGGCGGCAGAACCGGCAGAACGGTCAGCACCATCCACTCTGGCAAGTTGCCGGAACCCTGGAAGGCTTCCATCAACTTCAGACGCTTGGACAGCTTCTTGATTTTGGTTTCGGAGTTGGTTTGCGGAATTTCTTCACGCAGACGGCCAATCTCGTGCTCCAGATCGATAGCGTGCAGCAGTTCACGGACAGCTTCGGCACCCATGCGGGCATCGAAATCGTCGCCGAACTCTTCCAGCGCTTCGAAGTACTGCTCGTCGTTGAGCAGCTGACCTTTTTCAAGGGTGGTCATGCCTGGATCGATAACGACATAGCTCTCGAAGTAGAGAACGCGTTCGATATCACGCAGGGTCATGTCCATCAGCAAGCCGATACGCGACGGCAGCGATTTCAGGAACCAGATGTGGGCAACTGGCGAGGCCAGTTCGATGTGCGCCATGCGCTCACGACGAACTTTTGCCAGCGCGACTTCAACGCCGCACTTCTCGCAGATCACACCACGGTGCTTCAAGCGCTTGTACTTACCGCACAGGCACTCGTAATCCTTTACCGGGCCAAAGATCTTGGCGCAGAACAGGCCGTCACGCTCAGGTTTGAACGTACGGTAGTTGATGGTTTCCGGCTTTTTAACTTCACCGAACGACCACGAACGGATCATCTCAGGCGATGCCAATCCGATACGGATGGCGTCGAACTCTTCGACTTGACCCTGGTTTTTCAGCAAATTCAGTAGGTCTTTCAAGGCCTTTCCTCCTGGCGGAGCAGAGAGCGAGCAATCCTGCCCCGCTCTCATTCGCGTCACGTGTTATTCGGTTTCCAGATCGATATCGATGCCGAGGGAACGAATTTCCTTGATCAACACGTTGAAGGACTCGGGCATGCCCGGCTCCATACGGTGATCGCCGTCCACGATGTTTTTGTACATCTTGGTCCGGCCGTTCACATCGTCCGACTTCACTGTGAGCATTTCTTGCAGAGTGTAAGCAGCACCGTATGCTTCCAGTGCCCAGACCTCCATCTCCCCGAAACGCTGACCACCGAACTGCGCCTTACCACCCAGCGGCTGCTGGGTAACCAGGCTGTACGAACCGGTAGAACGAGCGTGCATCTTGTCGTCTACCAAGTGGTTCAGCTTCAGCATGTACATGTAGCCAACGGTAACCGGGCGCTCGAACTTGTTGCCGGTACGGCCGTCAGTCAGCTGCATCTGGCCGCTTTCTGGCAGGTCTGCCAGTTTCAGCATGGCCTTGATTTCGCTTTCCTTGGCACCGTCGAACACCGGAGTGGCCATCGGTACGCCGCCGCGCAGGTTCTTCGCCAGATCCAGGATTTCCTGGTCGGAGAAGGTGTCCAGCTCTTCGTTGCGGCCGCCGATCTCGTTGTAGATCTCGTGCAGGAACTTGCGAAGGTCAGCAACCTTGCGCTGCTCTTCGATCATACGGTTGATCTTCTCGCCCAGACCTTTGGCCGCGAGGCCCAGGTGGGTTTCAAGGATCTGACCAACGTTCATACGCGAAGGTACGCCCAACGGGTTGAGGACAACGTCGACCGGGGTGCCATTGGCATCGTGCGGCATGTCTTCAACCGGCATGATCACAGAGACCACACCCTTGTTACCGTGACGACCGGCCATCTTGTCGCCCGGCTGGATGCGGCGACGGATTGCCAGGTAAACCTTGACGATTTTCAGCACGCCTGGAGCCAGGTCATCGCCCTGCTGCAGTTTGCGCTTCTTGTCTTCGAACTTGTCGTCCAGCAGACGGCGGCGATCAACGATGTAGGCCTGAGCCTTCTCGAGCTGCTCGTTCAGAGCATCTTCAGCCATGCGCAGTTTGAACCACTGGCCGTGCTCAAGACCGTCGAGAACTTCGTCGGTGATTTCCTGACCTTTCTTCAGACCGGCGCCGCCTTCGGCTTTATGGCCGACCAGAGCGGAACGCAGACGTTCGAAAGTAGCGCCTTCAACAATACGGAACTCTTCGTTCAGGTCCTTACGGATCTCGTCGAGTTGAGTCTTCTCGATCGACAGAGCACGAGCATCACGCTCTACGCCGTCACGGGTGAAGACCTGTACGTCGATGACAGTACCCTTGGTACCGGTAGGTACGCGCAGGGAAGTGTCTTTAACATCGCTGGCTTTTTCACCAAAGATCGCACGCAACAGCTTCTCTTCCGGAGTCAGTTGGGTCTCGCCTTTCGGAGTGACCTTACCAACCAGGATGTCGCCTGCGCCAACTTCAGCACCTACGTAAACGATACCGGCTTCGTCCAGCTTGTTCAGTGCAGCTTCACCCACGTTCGGGATGTCTGCAGTGATTTCCTCTGGCCCAAGCTTGGTGTCACGCGCCACACAGGTCAGTTCCTGAATGTGGATCGTGGTGAAACGGTCTTCCTGAACCACACGCTCGGACAGACAGATGGAGTCTTCGAAGTTGAAGCCGTTCCATGCCATGAACGCGATGCGCATGTTCTGACCCAGAGCCAGCTCACCCATGTCGGTGGACGGACCGTCAGCCATGATGTCGCTACGCTGAACCCTATCACCCTTGCTCACCAGCGGACGCTGGTTGATGCAGGTGTTCTGGTTGGAGCGGGTGTATTTGGTCAGGTTGTAGATATCGACACCAGCTTCGCCGGTTTCAACTTCATCATCAGCAACACGAACCACGATACGGCTGGCATCAACGGAATCGATCACGCCGCCACGACGAGCCACGACGCAAACGCCGGAGTCGCGAGCCACGTTACGCTCCATGCCGGTACCTACCAGCGGCTTGTCAGCGCGCAGGGTTGGTACAGCTTGACGCTGCATGTTCGAACCCATCAACGCACGGTTGGCGTCGTCGTGCTCGAGGAACGGGATCAGCGACGCAGCAACCGAAACTACCTGCTTCGGCGATACGTCCATCAAGGTGACGTCTTCCGGCGCCTTGACGGTGAACTCGTTCAAGTGACGAACAGCTACCAGCTCGTCGATCAGGACTTTCTTGTCGTTCATCGTGGCCGAAGCCTGAGCGATCACGTGATCAGCTTCTTCGATGGCGGACAGGAACACGATCTCGTCGGTGACCAGAGCGTCTTTCACCACACGGTACGGGCTCTCGAGGAAGCCGTACTGATTGGTGCGCGCATAGGCGGCCAGGGAGTTGATCAGACCGATGTTCGGACCTTCCGGTGTTTCAATCGGGCATACACGACCGTAGTGAGTCGGGTGTACGTCACGAACTTCAAAGCCGGCACGCTCACGCGTCAGACCGCCAGGGCCGAGTGCGGAGACACGACGCTTGTGGGTGATCTCGGACAGCGGGTTGTTCTGGTCCATGAACTGGGACAGCTGGCTCGAACCGAAGAACTCTTTCACCGCAGCAGCCACTGGCTTGGCGTTGATCAGGTCTTGCGGCATCAGGCCTTCGCTTTCAGCCATCGACAGACGCTCTTTGACCGCACGCTCAACACGTACCAAGCCAACGCGGAACTGGTTCTCGGCCATTTCGCCTACGCAGCGAACACGACGGTTACCCAGGTGGTCGATGTCATCGACGATGCCTTTACCGTTACGGATGTCGACCAGAGTCTTCAGTACCGCGACGATGTCTTCTTTGCACAACACGCCCGAACCTTCGATCTCGGTACGACCGATACGACGGTTGAACTTCATCCGGCCGACCGCAGACAGGTCATAGCGCTCAGGGCTGAAGAACAGGTTGTTGAACAGAGTCTCGGCAGCGTCTTTGGTTGGCGGCTCGCCAGGGCGCATCATGCGATAGATCTCGACCAGCGCTTCCAATTGGTTGCTGGTGGAGTCGATCTTCAGTGTGTCGGAGACGAACGGACCGCAGTCGATATCGTTGGTGTACAGAGTCTCGATGCGAACGACCTGAGCCTTGGCGATTTTCGCCAGGATCTCGGTGTTCAGCTCGGTGTTGCACTCTGCCAGGATTTCGCCGGTTGCCGGATGCACGATGACCTTGGCGGTAGTGCGACCCAGGACGTAGTCCAGAGGCACTTGCAGCTCTTTGATCCCGGCCTTTTCCAGCTGGTTGATGTGGCGAGCAGTGATACGGCGACCTTGCTCGACAATAACCTTGCCTTTGTCATCCAGGATATCCAGGACAGCAATTTCACCACGCAGGCGCTGAGGCACCAGTTCCAGGCTGAGGTTTTCACCTTGCACGTGGAAGACGTTGGTGGTGTAGAACGCGTCCAGCACTTCTTCAGTGGTATAGCCGAGCGCGCGCAGCAGTACCGATGCAGGCAGCTTGCGACGACGGTCGATACGCACGAATACGCAGTCTTTCGGGTCGAACTCGAAGTCCAGCCACGAACCGCGGTAAGGAATGATCCGCGCGGAGTACAGCAGTTTGCCGGAGCTGTGCGTCTTGCCACGGTCGTGGTCGAAGAACACGCCCGGGGAACGGTGCAGCTGGGAAACGATTACACGCTCGGTACCGTTGATTACGAAGGTACCGTTCTCAGTCATCAGGGGGATTTCACCCATGTAGACTTCTTGCTCTTTAATGTCCTTGATCGCTTTGTTCGACGATTCTTTGTCGAAAATGATCAGGCGCACTTTTACCCGCAAAGGTACGGCGTAAGTCACACCGCGCAATACGCATTCTTTGACATCAAATGCCGGTTCGCCCAGGCGATAACCGACGTACTCCAGCGCAGCATTGCCGGAGTAGCTGATGATCGGGAAAACGGATTTGAAGGCCGCATGCAGGCCCACGTCGCGGAACTGATCTTTAGTCGCTCCCGCTTGCAAGAATTCACGATACGAATCCAGCTGGATGGCCAGGAGGTACGGCACATCCATGACGTCCGGCAACTTGCTAAAGTCCTTGCGGATACGTTTTTTCTCAGTATATGAGTAAGCCATCAGCGTTCCCCAGCTTGGTCACCTGCTTGTTTGGCCCCTCCCGACGGGAGCAGCCAGAAAATCGTGCAAACCCCATGGTTTGCGCCACCGCATCGGGTGGTTACAGCTCGTTATCAGCACCGACCCAGTCGGCTGCCAATAACGGAAAAAGGCCGGTGGCAAGAGCCACCAGCCATCAGCCTTTCGCTTAACGCTCGGGCTGGAGACGCAAAGTCGAAGCTTACTTCAGCTCGACTTTAGCGCCTGCTTCTTCCAGAACTGCTTTGGCTTTGTCAGCTGCGTCTTTGGCAACAGCTTCCAGAACCATGGCAGGAGCGCCGTCAACTACAGCCTTGGCTTCTTTCAGGCCCAGACCGGTCAGTTCACGTACAGCCTTGATCACGTTAACTTTCTTCTCGCCAGCTTCGGTCAGCATGACGTTGAATTCGGTTTGCTCTTCAGCAACGGCAGCAGCAACAGCTGGACCAGCCGATGCAGCAGCAGCGGTAACGCCGAATTTTTCTTCGAAAGCTTTGATCAGTTCAACAACTTCCATTACGGACATGTTGCCAACGGCTTCAAGGATATCGTTTTGAGAGATAGACATGACTCTAATTCCTGAATTGGGGGACGGCCTACGCGACCATCGAAATAAACAAAAAACGCGAGAAGATGGCGAGCCTTAGGCTGCAGCAGCTTCTTTCTGGTCGCGAATTGCCGCCAGAGTACGAGCCAATTTGCTGGTAGCGCCTTGAATCACGCTCATCAGCTGAGAAATTGCTTCGTCACGGGTCGGCAGAGTTGCCAGTACGTCGATTTGGTTAGCTGCGAGGAACTTGCCCTCGAACGCAGCTGCCTTGATCTCGAACTTGTCCTGACCTTTTGCGAATTCCTTGAAGATACGAGCAGCAGCGCCCGGATGTTCTTTGGAGAATGCAATCAAGGTCGGGCCAGTGAACACGTCGTTGAGAACACTGTATTCAGTGTCAGCAACAGCGCGCTTGAGCAGGGTGTTACGTACAACACGTACGTAAACGCCGGCTTCACGAGCCTCTTTACGGAGTCCGGTCATAGCGCCTACTGTTACGCCACGGGCATCAGCCACGACAGCGGACAGAGCAGCTTTGGCAGCCTCGTTGACTTCAGCGACGATGGCCTTCTTGTCTTCGAGTTTAATTGCCACGGGTTTAACTCCTGCTTGTTACCGTTTCATCCAGCCGAGGCCGGATGTCGTTTTGGTGTCTGATTCGGTAAGGAACCGGGAGCACCATCTGCGTAGGCTTGAGGTTTAAGACTTGCGTCGCCTACGGTCTTGGATAGCCCCCGCCAGGCAGGGACCCCAATTTTTCAATTGACGCAATCACTTGCGCCAATCTGTGTCTTACGCGTCGAGCGAACCTTGGTCGATGACCAGACCTGGGCCCATAGTGGTGCTCAGGGTAACGCGCTTGACGTAAATACCTTTCGAGGAAGCTGGCTTGATACGCTTCAGATCAGCGATCAGGGCTTCAACGTTTTCCTTCAGCTTGACGGCATCAAAGCCGACTTTGCCAACGGAGGTGTGGATGATGCCGTTTTTGTCGGTGCGATAACGAACCTGACCAGCCTTTGCGTTTTTAACCGCGGTAGCTACGTCTGGAGTTACGGTGCCGACTTTAGGGTTAGGCATCAGGCCACGTGGACCGAGGATCTGACCCAACTGACCTACAACGCGCATTGCATCCGGGGAAGCAATAACTACGTCATAGTTCAGGTCGCCGCCTTTCATTTCGGCAGCCAGGTCGTCCATACCTACGCGATCAGCGCCGGCGGCCAGAGCAGCTTCAGCTGCTGGGCCCTGGGTGAACACAGCAACGCGAACGGTCTTGCCAGTGCCGTGTGGCAGCACAGTAGCGCTACGAACAACCTGGTCAGATTTACGCGGGTCAACACCCAGGTTCACAGCAACGTCGAACGACTCGCTGAACTTGACAGTCGACAGCTCAGCCAGCAGAGCAGCGGCGTCTACAAAGTTGTAGGCCTTGCCCGCTTCGATTTTGCCGGCGATAGCCTTTTGGCGCTTGGTCAGCTTAGCCATTACACACCCTCCACGTTAAGGCCCATGCTACGAGCAGAACCGGCGATAGTACGCACGGCTGCTTCCATATCAGCTGCAGTCAGATCCGCGTTTTTGGTTTTCGCGATTTCTTCCAGCTGAGCACGAGTTACAGTGCCAACCTTAACGGTGTTTGGACGAGCGGAACCGCTAGTCAAACCAGCAGCCTTCTTCAGCAGAACCGAAGCCGGGGTGCTTTTAGTTTCGAAAGTGAAGCTACGGTCGCTGTAGACAGTGATGATCACTGGAGTCGGCAGACCTGGCTCAATACCCTGAGTACGGGCGTTGAAAGCCTTGCAGAATTCCATGATGTTCACGCCGTGCTGACCCAGAGCAGGACCAACAGGTGGACTTGGGTTAGCCTGAGCGGCCTTCACTTGCAGCTTGATGTAAGCGGTAATCTTCTTGGCCATGAGGCACTCCAATTACGGGTTCGAACGCCTCGAGAGGCTCCCCGGTTACTTGCGCGTTTATCCCAGTGACGACAAAACCCCACAGCCTAGGGCTGCGGGGTTGGGATGCTTGTTCGGCTAGACCTTTTCGACCTGGCTGAACTCTAGCTCTACCGGAGTAGAGCGACCGAAAATGAGCACTGCGACTTGGATCCGGCTCTTTTCGTAGTTAACTTCTTCGACCGTGCCATTAAAATCAGCGAACGGACCGTCAGTAACACGAACCACTTCGCCCGGCTCGAACAGAGTCTTGGGCTTCGGCTTGTCGCTACCATCAGCAACACGACGCAGAATTGCTTCTGCCTCTTTGTCAGTAATAGGTGCAGGTTTATCAGCGGTACCACCGATGAAGCCCATCACCCGAGGAGTATCCTTGACCAAGTGCCAAGTACCCTCATTCATATCCATCTGAACCAGCACGTAACCTGGGAAGAATTTACGCTCGCTTTTGCGCTTCTGGCCATTACGCATTTCAACCACTTCTTCAGTGGGAACCAGAATTTCGCCGAAGCCATCTTCCATGCCAGCCAGCTTTACGCGCTCGATCAACGAGCGCATGACATGCTTCTCGTAACCCGAGTAAGCATGCACAACGTACCAACGCTTAGCCACGGGACACCCTTAGCCAACAATCAAGGAAACAAGCCAGCCGAGCAGGGAATCAAGCCCCCACAACAGCAACGCCATAACCAGAACAACAGCCACCACAATCAGGGTGGTCTGCGTGGTTTCTTGGCGAGTTGGCCACACGACTTTACGAATCTCGGTGCGAGCTTCCTTAACCAGTACAAAGAAAGACTTGCCCTTGACGGTCTGCAGGCCTACAAAGGCAGCTACAGCAGCAATAACAAGCAAAGCGAGTACACGGTACAGGATCGGCGCAGCATGGTAATACTGATTGCCGACAACGCCAACAACCACCAAAGCGACTACTACTAGCCACTTGAGCAGATCGAAGCGAGAGCCTTGAGCTTCAGCTTTAGGAGTCATCTATGAAGATCCTGTGAAAAGAAAGCCAGACACACTGAGTGAATCTGGCAGGTCAGGAGGGAATCGAACCCCCAACCTACGGTTTTGGAGACCGTCGCTCTGCCAATTGAGCTACTGACCTAAAACAAAATTAGGCCGACCATTATGCCGGCCTAAAAAAGACATTACAACAACTTACTCGATGACTTTGGCTACGACACCAGCGCCGACGGTACGACCGCCTTCACGGATAGCGAAACGCAGACCATCTTCCATCGCGATGGTTTTGATCAGGGTAACAGTCATCTGAATGTTGTCACCTGGCATCACCATCTCAACACCTTCTGGCAGCTCGCAGTTACCAGTCACGTCAGTCGTACGGAAGTAGAACTGCGGACGGTAGCCTTTGAAGAACGGAGTATGACGACCGCCTTCTTCCTTGCTCAGAACATAAACTTCTGCAGTGAACTTGGTGTGCGGCTTAACCGAACCCGGCTTGACCAGCACCTGACCACGCTCAACGTCATCGCGCTTGGTACCACGCAGCAGCACGCCGCAGTTCTCGCCAGCACGACCTTCATCGAGCAGCTTGCGGAACATTTCAACACCAGTACAGGTAGTAGTGGTGGTATCACGCAGACCAACGATTTCCAGCGCATCCTGAACGCGAACGATACCACGCTCGATACGACCAGTCACAACAGTACCGCGACCCGAAATCGAGAATACATCTTCGATTGGCATCAGGAACGGCTTGTCGATAGCACGCTCAGGCTCTGGAATATAGCTATCCAGAGTCTCAACCAATTTCTTGACAGCAGTGGTACCCATCTCGTTTTCATCATTACCTTCCAGCGCCATACGCGCGGAACCGATGATGATTGGAGTGTCGTCACCCGGGAAGTCGTAAGTGCTCAGCAGATCGCGCACTTCCATCTCAACCAGCTCCAGCAGCTCCGCGTCGTCCACCAGGTCAGCCTTATTCAGGAAAACCACGATGTACGGAACGCCTACCTGACGAGACAACAGGATGTGCTCACGAGTTTGCGGCATCGGACCATCAGCGGCCGAGCAAACCAGGATAGCGCCATCCATTTGAGCAGCACCGGTAATCATGTTCTTCACGTAGTCAGCGTGACCCGGGCAGTCAACGTGTGCGTAGTGACGCACGGCCGAATCATACTCAACGTGAGCAGTGTTAATGGTGATGCCACGAGCTTTTTCTTCTGGGGCGCTATCGATCTTGTCGAAGTCAACCTTAGCCGAACCGAAAACTTCGGAACAGACACGAGTCAGAGCGGCAGTCAGAGTAGTTTTACCGTGGTCGACGTGACCAATGGTACCTACGTTGACGTGCGGCTTATTACGTTCGAACTTTTCCTTAGCCATCGAAATCACCCCTAGGAGAAGAATTAAGCAAGTCACACTAGCCATTAAAACAAAGGCAGATATTTTCATATCTGCCTTGTTATATGGAGCTCTTGAGCGGATTTGAACCGCTGACCTCACCCTTACCAAGGGTGTGCTCTACCAACTGAGCTACAAGAGCGAAACACTTTGCACAACCTGCAAACTTGGAGCGGGTAGCGGGAATCGAACCCGCATCATCAGCTTGGAAGGCTGAGGTTCTACCACTAAACTATACCCGCGTAAGCTTGCAGCTCACGCTAAAAATGGTGGAGGGGGAAGGATTCGAACCTTCGAAGTCGTAGACGTCAGATTTACAGTCTGATCCCTTTGGCCGCTCGGGAACCCCTCCTAAGCGAGCCGGCATTCTACATCATGCCAGCCTTCTGTCAAGCATTTTCTCATTAAAAACCTGAGGTTAGCTGCGTTGACCTCGCTTCACACTGTTGACCGCTAAAGGTCTTCACTGCGAAGCGGGCGCCATTCTATGCAACCTATTCAGCAGTTGCAACCCCCTCGCACGGCATTATTTTATGTTTTAACTCATTGAATTCTTTAGCAAGGTTCTGCAGCACGGAATCATCAGCCAAACGCCGGCTCTCTGGAGCTACGCGCATCCAATATCCAACAGAATCAGGAAGAGAAACCGATAGCTGCTGAACCTTGATGTCGAGAGCGGCCAATCGCTGTTCAAGCGTCTTCGCCGTTTCCTGACGAGCAAAACCACCCAGATAAAGACAACTGTTATCCGCCTGCGCAAATTTACCCTTGTCACGCGCAGCTACTGCATCAGGCGTTTCACTCAACAGGCGAATGTCCTGCTGCGAACCTTTATACAAACTCAACGGAGTGACGTCCTTCGCACGTAAGGGCGCCTCCTGCTGATGCCAAACGTAATAAAAGACATTCAGGACCATCAACAACAGAAACAACCAACGCATAAAAACCTCAGGACAATGGGCACGCCATGGCCAAACCCACAAATACGAGATCTGGTACTACCCGCGCTTCTGGCACAACTCCAGAAACCAGGCCTGCATCACCACCAGTGAGGAACACCGAGAACTCCTGCCCCCAATAGCTGTGTGCCAACTCTAGCTGCGTCAGGACGAACCCTCTCAACATCAATGAACAGCCACGCTCGACGGCCTCCACCGTATTTCGCCCTGGCTCAAAGCTCTCGAGCGCCCTGGATGCCGCGATATCGTCATAGCGAATCCGTCGGGTATGGGTGCGCAACTGGTTACGCATCAAGGGCATTCCGGGACAAATGAACCCTCCCAGGTGCTCGCCATCCGCCGCAATAAAATCTGCGGTAAGCGCAGTACCAAAATCGAGAACCAGACAAGCCCCCGAGGCAAGATGAAATGCGCCAAGCATCGCAAGCCAGCGATCAAGCCCCAGCCGCTTATAATCCTCGTAACCGTTGCGAACTCCAGACATTTCACGAGCCGGCGCTGCACAGGACACCGTTACACCGAATGCCTCGACCAGCAAGGAAACTAGCGCAGCGGTCTCTTCATTGGTTCTTACGCTTACCAGCCGACAATGCTTGAGATTCAAACCATCACAGCCGCGCAAACTTTCCAACAAAGCCAGGTCCGAGTCGACAACCCCCTCAGCAACCAACCGCGCCGCATCTGCGTGCAACACACGCCATTTGATAAAGCTATTCCCGCAGTCGAGCTCAAGAATCATTGCGCAACCTCAGACTTAGCTCACCACCACTAAACACTTTTTCTACGCCACCCACGCTCAAACGCAATGCACCCTGACCATCAATCCCTATCACCTCACCATCAATCCGACTCACTCCAGCAATCAGCGAAACCGCACGCCCCTGCCATAGGTGGCTTTGCTCCCACTCGGCCCGAAGCGCTGAAAACCCCGCCGACTGATGACGACTCAGGTACCCCCGGAGAACAATCCCCAAATGCGCCACTAGAAGATTACGATCGAACGCCCTACCTGCTTCGAGACGCATAGAGGTCCACTGCTGATCGACCTCATCAGCGATCTGCATATTTACATTGATTCCTACACCCAGAACGACATGACACACATCCGCAGGATCCCCAACCAACTCCAACAATATGCCAGCGATTTTCTTCTCACCCACCAGGACATCGTTAGGCCACTTCAAACCAGCGCCGGCAATGCCCAGATCGCGCAGTGTTTGCATCACGGCAAGGCCGACGACCAGGCTAAGCCCCTCAAGCTGGCGCATGCCACCATCGATTCGCAGCACGAGGCTATAGTAGACATTTTCGGCAAGCGGGCTCACCCACTTGCGGCCGCGTCGGCCGCGACCGGCAGTTTGTCGCTCTGCAAGCACAAGAAATGGCGCAGCCATACCGCGCTCTATAGAGCGCAAAGCTTCAGCGTTAGTGGAATCAATCGAATCAAAGACCAGTACGGGCCAATCGCAAGCAGGCGAATGCTCAGCGATCTCCGCGGAGTTGAGCAGAGTCAACGGCGCACTCAATTGATAACCACGGCCACGCACCTTGTGAATAGAAAGACCCAACTCAGCCTCAAGGTGCTGGAGTTGCTTCCACACAGCGCTGCGACTAATACCTAGAGCGGCGCCCAGCGCTTGGCCGGAGTGGAAACGACCGTCCTTCAGGAGCTTTAACAACGTCAGCATGCAAGTATCGCCTCACAATGAGGCCCGCATGATAGCCATGCCCCGAGCCGTTGCATAGAAATCGTAAGATTCCGGAATCAACTTTCTCGCAGGCAAAACAAAACCCCAACTGCTTTCGCAATTGGGGTTTCGGAATTTAATCTTGACGATGACCTAC